>JAMHUH010001108.1:0-1842 GCA_035904925.1 Nannocystaceae bacterium | reverse complement strand
GAATTTCGACATTTTCAGCCACGGGTGGCTGACTCGTATTTTCAGCCACGGGTGGCTGACTCGGTTTTTCAGGAGCATGCGGCATTCGAACGTTCATTGGTACATCGATTTCGCACCGAGTAGCCGCGCTATCTTTGCGCGCGAAGATTCGACTCGGTCATGGCTGCTCGAGCGTGGGCGCAGGCGCAACCAACGAGGGTCGAGGCAGCGGCTTTCCGGCGAAGAATTCCGCGATCAAATCCGGCCGCTCGAGCTGATCGGCGAGCTGCGCGAACTCGTAGAGCGGCGTGCGAAAACCTGGGCCGATTCGGACGAGGTAGCCGCGAAAACCCGGGGTCGTCCAGCCGCTCTCCATCGCGGCCGCTCGAGCGCCGAAGAGCTCGATGGCTTGACCATCGAGCGTGCGCAAGATGGTGCCGTCTTCCTCGATCGCCCAACGCCACGTTGGATCCAATTCGGCGCTCGCAATCCGCTCGAACGCATCACGGGTGAGCTGCGCTGCCATCACCAGCTCGCCGGTGGCGGGGTCGAGCGCGAGCTCGGGCAGGCGATCATCGCGGCCGACGAAGAGCACCTCGCCATCTTGTCGGAACGCCATCCCCTCGATCGGACCCGACTCGATCCGGAGGCGAGGCTCCGTCTCGCTGCGCTCGAATAGCGCGATCTCGCCGTCGCCCGCGAGCGCCAGCCGGCGGCGATCGGGGGCGAACGCGGCGAACTCGATCGGCTTGGTCCACTCGAGCGCTGGCCCGAGCGCCCCGCTGGCCAGGTCGAGCACGCGCAACCCCTCGTGGCCGCCGACCAAGACCAAGTCGAGCTCCTCGCCGAGCAGGGCCGGGTACAATCGAGTGATCCCGGCGTCGCTGTTCTTCGGGGCTCGAGCGTCGCCCGAAAAGACACGCAGGCCCTCGTCGGCGGTCACGATCGCCAGACCCGAGGGGCCCCACATCGCCGCCGCGCCTCGCGTGCCGCGGGCGAGCTCGCGGGCTTCGCCGAGATCGATCGATTCTTCGGACTCGGGCATGGGAACGATCAGCCAACGCGCCCCGCAAGTCAGCAAGAGCTCGTCGAGGTCCCAGCTGGAATCGTGGACCGCACAGCCCGGCGGAACGAGTCGAGTCTGGGTGCAGAGCGGCTCCACGCCATCTTCTCCCTCGCCATGTTCGGGCTTGGGCGGCGGTCGACACATGTCGACATCGGCCAAGAGGACATCGCCCGCCGCGAGCCAGACGTCCAAGCCATAGTCCGCGACGTCTTCACCGATGATGCTCGACTCGGTAAAGACGAGCTCGATCGAACGATCCGGCAAGGCCCGCAGCGAGAGCGAGGAAGACTGGACCTGCGAGCTCGGCTCGCCGTAGTAGGCGTAGGTGGTGTCGATCTGGTCCGCGGCGACGAAGGTCGGACCCGCGATGTCGAACCAGCGCCGCATCTCGACCTGGTTTCGCGCCTCGCAGCAGCTCTTGTCCACGACCTCCCAACTCAGCCCCATCGCCTCCCCGTGATGCAGCGGCATCTCGGCGACCGTCTTCGAGTGGTCATTGCGCGGCTGCACGACATCGAGGGTCACGAAGATCGAGCGTTGCTCGGGATCGACATAGATCTCCTGTTCACGATCGAAGTCTCCGAGGAGCTCGGCAAGGGTGAATTCGGGAACAGGGTCGTCGCCGCTCGGCGGCCAAATGTTGACGACATAGTCGTGTTCTCGGTCGACCCAGTAGTTCTGGCACCCATCCTCGGCGTACGATTCGCACTCGAAGCTCCCGACCGGGGCTGAACGCGGCGCTCCAATAGCGGCCATCGCTGGCCAAGCCGCTGAACGCGTGACGAGGCCCAGAAAGC
>JAMHUH010001107.1:0-1849 GCA_035904925.1 Nannocystaceae bacterium | reverse complement strand
GATCAATTCCAAAACTGGGCCGGCGACAACACGGTCCCGGTCGGCGAGCCGCTCGACCCGGTCGAGATCGCGGGCAAGTCGGGCACGCTCGGCGTGTTCCGCTTCGACGATGGCGCGGGCGCGGGCCAGACCGCCGAAGAGGCGCCGAACCGCGACTGGGAGCGCCAGCAAGATCGGGCGGCGAACCTCGCCGCCGCGGGGTTCGAAAACCTCGCCGCACCGCCCGCGTGGGTCGAGCAGTCGACCCGCTCCGAGCTGGCTCGCCGCGGCATGTGGGGCCAAGAGGCGGTCACCGCCTCGCCGGTCGTGCGTGGCCAGCAGCTCCCGTGCAGCGACGGGTCGGAGCGCAGCCTCTTCCAGCGCAAATTGTTGTGGCAGCGCCGACTCGCGCGGCAGGCCAACATGGCCGGGCGCCTCCAGGTCTACGAGGCCTCGTCGGGCTCGTGCGAGCTGCCGCGCTGGCGCGACCAACAGGTCTTGCTCGAGCTGCTGCAGCTGAGCGTCGAGACCGAGGCCGAGATCCGGCTCTTGCTCGGTCACTTCGCCGGGGACCGCGACGCGCAGCAATTCCTCGGTCGCGCGCTGATGCGTCGGCTGGTCGACTCGCACCTGCTCGCGACCGTCGAGCTCGCGCTCTTCGGGGCCAAGGACTGGTTCGCGATCGATCAGCGGCTCGCGGTCACCGACGATCCCGACCAGCGCCTCGCGATCCTCAACGGCGCGCTGCAAGCCAACCCGGGCGACCCCGACGGCGAGCGCCGAATGATCGCCGAGCTGGTCGCGCGCGGTCGGGTCACCGACGCGATCGCCCGCGGCCGTCGGCTTCGCGATCAGGGCGCGCTGACGCCCGAGCTGGTCCTGATCCTGGGCGAGCTGCTGGCCAAACAAGGCGAGGACGCGGCCGCCAAGCGGCTCTTCTCCGAGCTGGTCGAGTTCGCGCCGGACTCGCTGGTCAGCCGCAAGCTGCTCGGTGACATCTTCTTGCGCCACGGCTGGCACGAGGACGCCTACCGGCAATACGCCTTGTTGATGCAGACCGCCGAGGCGCCCTGGGTGGCCCTGCGCATGGCTCGGGCGGCGGCCGGGACCGGCCGGACCGACGAGGCCCTGCGCCTGCTTCGACGGGTCGCGACCGGCGAGGGTCGGCCTGGCGTCGACGATCCGCGTCGCTGGGCCCGGCTGCACGTCGCCGGGTTGCTGGCCGAGCTGCTGACCAGCGACCAAGCCGGCAAGGAGCTGCCCAAGGACAAGCTCGAGTCGGAGCTGCGCGCCCAGGGCCTGTTCGAATCGGCGACGACCTGGGAGCTGCTGCTCTGGGACGACCTCGACGCGCAATTGCTGATGACCGATCGCAAGCCCGACGACGGCCGCAAGCCGACCGCCTCGGAGCTCGGCGCCGAGCAGGTCGACGCCAGCAGCACCGGCCTCTTCGCCTTGCAGACCAGCAACCCGCTCGGGGAATTGTTCGTCCGCCATCGCGGGTTGGTGCCCAACCGCGACGTGAAGTGGCGGCGGATCACGATCCGCTGGGACGGGGCCACGTTCGCAATCGAGCAGCGCGAGGGCACGATCGCGGCCAAGGTCGCGCGGGCCGACATGCAGCCGGTCGGAGCCCCACCCGAGCAGCCGGCCTCGCCGTAAATCTCGATGACCCAACCAAGCGAAAGGGTCGATCAGCGATCGGCCCTTTCGCAATTGTCGGCTTGGCGTGTTGATTCGGAGAACAACGCTTCAATGCATCGATGTACCTAACCTCGAATCGTGGGGGGATCCCAACCGCGATTGGATTTCGATGAATTATCCGCCTGTTTCCTCGAACCATATCGAGGGCCCTGACACGTACTGCTGT
>JAMHUH010001106.1:0-6492 GCA_035904925.1 Nannocystaceae bacterium | reverse complement strand
AGTCTTCTTCCGCGTTCGCGCCCAAGCGGCGCCGCACGAAGAGGGGACCTGACGGTCCCCTCTTTCTTTTTTGGTTCTGCGAGACCGCAGGCTCAGGGCTGCGACTCAAGGCTGCGGTTGGGTGATCGGCGGCGCGTCGCTGCAGGTCCAGCGAAAGTGATCGATCAGCACCGCGCTGTCGTAGCTGCCGTCGCTGAGGTCGAGCACCGCGAGGACCAAGATGACGCTCTCGCCCGGGACCAGGCCGAAGTGGGTGGTCAACCAACGCGTCGCGCCGTGGCCAGCCATGGCGAAGCCCTCGAGCTCCTCGCTGGCCTGGTAGTCGAGGAAGCTCGCGTTGACGGTGATCGGGTTGCCCTCGGCGTCGAACGAGACGTTGCCCGTCCAGCGCTCCGACTCGAGCCAGGCGATGAACATGTCGTTGAAGCCGGCGCCCTTGAAGTCGGGCCACTCGACCGACATGAACGCGAAGTCGAAGGCCAGCCCGTAGGTCGCGGTGGGCACGGTCAAGCCGACGCGCAGCTCGGCGTAGTCCCAGACCTCGCAGCCGATCCCGCACGCGGCCCATTGCCCGAAGAGGCTGTTCGAACAGTCGCCTTGGCCGACCAGATCGGGGTCGTCGATGCAGGTGTGTTCGGCGTCGACGGGCGCGACGTCGATCGGTGCTGGTAGATCGCCGGGGCCCGCTTCGAAGTCCGTGTTCGGGCAGAACTCGGGCTCGGTGCAGCCGAGCGAGCCGAGCTGCTCGGGCGTGAGCGGCAGCTGATCGGCCCGGCCGGTCGAGAGGACCAAGAACTTGTCGCCCTCGCGCGGCGGATAGGTCCCGGGTCCGAGCGTGCCGCTGTACACCGACCAGGCCGCGGGCGTCGCCGTGATCCCGCCCGAGGCCGGCGTGCCGCCGATGCAGTCGAGGCCGACGGCGTGGAGGGGATCGTCGTCGAGCGCGTCGCATCCGACCTCCGCGGGCGGATCGCAGGCCAAGGTGCCGACGTCGAGGCGCGGCAGATCTCCGTCGCTCAGCCCGCTCTCTTCGAGCTCGCTGCCGCTGTCGAGATCGCGCAAGCCGACCACCGCCCGGTACTCGCAGGCCGTGCTCATCCACGCGAGCGACACCAGCGTCACGAGCCGCCGCTTGGGCGCGAGCCTCTCGTGCTGAGCTGCGCGCACGCGATCAGGGTAGCAGGCTCAGGCCCTCGCGGATGCGCCGCGAGAGCGGACCCTTGGGCCAGCGCTCGAGGTACTCGCTCGCTCGTTGCTCGGCCTCGTCGACCCGATCGAGCGCGATCAGGGCCAAGATCGCGTAGCCGCGTCGCTCTTGGACCATCGCACCCTTGGGGAAGCGCTTGGCGGCTTGCTCGGTCAGCGCGAGCGCGGCGGCGGGGTCTTCGGCCAAGCGCTTGCGCGCGGCGTCGATCAGCTTGGCCTCGTCGAGCGCAGGATCGCTCGTGGGCAACGACTTCGAAGTCGGTCGCGGAGACGCAGCAACGCTGGCGGGCTCACCCCCGTCGGAGTTCAGGACGACTCCGACCTTTCCCGTTCCGCCAGGTTGCTTCGTCTCCGCGACCGACTCGCGAGCCGTCGAGCCGGGAGACGACTCCGACTCGCTGCTCACGACCGAGGACGGATCGCTCGGGCCCCGTGGGACCGATGCGACGATTTCGGCCACTTTGCCGTCCTCGGACCGAACTGATTGCGCCGCGTCGTCGGCTCGGGCGATGGACCCGATGGACGCGATCGCGGGCGCGCGGGCTTGGGGATCGGGCTGCTGGCTCAGCAACCACGCGCTCACCCCGATCCCGAGCAAGAGGGTCGCGCCGAGAAACCAGCGCAGGGCCGCGAAGCCAGCCACCGTCCCGCCCGCGGGCAAGGTCGAGGCGCCCGCGAGCGTCGACTCGAAGCGGGAGAGCCCAGCGTCGACCGAGTAGTCGACTCGGGCCCTGCGGGCGAGCTCGAGATCGTGGCGCAGGCTGGCCTTGGAGCGCTCGGCGGTGAGCGACTCGAGCAGCCGAGGAGGATCGTGATCGAAGTCGGTCATGGCATCACCGTCGCCCTCTCGGTCCGGCGCAGAGGCTTGCGCTCGCGGTCTTGGAGGCGCGTGTGGGCTTCTTTGAACTGTTTGCGAGCCTTGTGCAGGCGCGAGTAGACGGTCCCGACCGGGATCCCGAAGCCCGCCGCGATCGCTGCACACGACTCGCCCTCGAGTTCGAACAAGATGAAGATCGCCCGGCGCTCGGGATCGAGGCTGTCGAGCGCGGCCTGAACTCGATCGAGCGCCTGCTGGTTCTCGAGCGAGCGCGAGGGATCGATCTCGCGACTCTGGGCGTCGAGCACCGTGTCTTGATCGGGCTGCTCGCGCGAGCGCCTTCGGCTGCGACGCGAGACCGAGGCCACGCGGATCGAGATCTCGGCCAGCCAAGTGGTCGGTCGAGCGCGGCCGTCCTCGACGAAGCCGCCGCGCCGATGCGAGACCAAGAACACCTCTTGGACGAGATCGTCGAGCTCGGTCGGCCCGACCCCGAGCCGATGCAGGAAATTGGCGACGAAGCCGGCGTGCTGGCGGAACAGCGAGGCGGCATCGTGGTGCCGCGGCGGCGGGGCTTCGAGCATCCGGGGGTCTATGCCGTCGGGGTTGGGATCCTTCACAGACCCGGTCAAAACTCGAAACGGGGCCCAACGGCGAGGATCAGGCCGCCTGCAGGGTAGCGCAGGCTGCCCACGGTATCGCCGCTCATCGTGCTCAGATCGAGCACGTTGCGCTGCAGCGCGACCAAGCCGTCGACGCGCAGCTCGAGCGCCAGCGGCCCGGCGAGCAGCACGACGAGATCGACGCCAGCCAGCACCGCCAGCCAGGGCAGCGTTTGGGGCAGGTTGCGGTCGAAACCGCGCGGGTTGGCGTGGAGGGCACCGCCCGCGAAGCCACCGCAGACGCGAAGGCGAACCCGGCGCGGCGAGGTCCCCCAACACAGATCGAGGCGCGCGGCGGCGACGGTCGAGGCGAGCGTGCCCTCCGAAAAGCGCAGGTCGGGCACGTGCGTGGCGAAGCCGCCGATGCGCAGGTCGAAGTGAGCGACGGGACGGATGTCGAAGCTCGACAGCCCGCCGGCGCCGAGCTGGGGATGGACGCCGCCGAACATGCCGGCCGCCAAGGTCAGGCCCATCCGCGGGCGGCGAGAAGCTGGCGGCGGGCGCTCGAGCTCGTCGCTCGGTTGCTCGTCCTCGGTCGCTTGAACCACGGGCTCGGGCTCGCTCGGGGTGGGCTCGATCGCGGGCTCGAGCGGCGCGAGGATGCCGAGCTCTTCGGCCAGCGTGTCGTCGAGCGCGATCGCGATCGCCAGCGCGACCACGGCGTGACGGTCGGCGCAGCGCTCGGGCGCGGGGTCGAAGCTGCGCTCGATCCAGGGCGTCGAGCCGACCCAGATCTCGAAGCCGATCTTGCGTGGATCGTCGCCGCCATGGACCAACACGGCGATCCTCGCGTCGAGTTCGGGCTCGCTTCGCCAGCTTCGCAGGTGCTCGAGCAGCGTCTCGGGCTCGAGGCAGCTGGCGCCCGCGTCGACCTGCAGGGCCTCGGCGAGCGGGCGCTGCGGGCCCGCGTCGGGCGGCGCGGCGGCGGCGAGTCGACTGGTTGGACAAGCCAAGACCACGAGCAAGGCCGCCGCTCGAGCGATGCTCGCCGAGGGTCGTTCTTCGCGGCCCTTCACGTGCTCGACCAGGCCCTCAAAAGTCGTCTTCTGGCGGTGGTGCGGGTTGTTTGGGTGCCGTCGGCGTGGGCTCGCTCGGCGCTGGCGCGGCGATCCGCTCGGCGCTCGCGCGCGCGGGCGTGGCTCGAGCCGGCGCGCTCGAGCCTTCGCCACCGGCAGCCACGCGCTGACCCTCGCGCTCGGATCGGCCTTGCCAGTCGCCGATCGGCTCGTGCTCGCGGCTCGGACACAATTCGGCGATCGGACACTCGGCGCAGCCCGGCTGCGAGGCCGTGCACAGGTAGCGACCATGCAGGATGAAGCGATGCGAAAAATCGATCCAGCGCTCGCGCTCGACCAGCTTGCACAGCGTGGCCTCGATCGCCTCGGGTCGGCTCTCTTGGGTCACGCCGAGCCGCTCGGCCACGCGGGCGACATGGGTGTCGACGACGATCCCGCTGGCGATCCCGAACGCGACCCCGAGCACGAGGTTGGCGGTCTTGTGCGAGGCGCCGGGCAGGTTGATCAGCGCGTCGTGATCACGCGGGACTTCGCCGCCGTGGCGCTCGACCAGCGCCTGCGCGCACTCGCGGATCGCCTTGGCCTTGTTGCGGTAGTAGCCGCTGCGCTTGACCGCCTCTTCGATCGCTTCGATCGGCGCGCGCGCGAGCTCGGCGGGTCCCGGCCAGCGTTCGAAGAGCGCCGGGGTGATCTCGTTGATGACCGAGTCCTTCGCTTGCGCGCTCAAGATGGTCGCGATCAGCAGCTCCCAAGGGTTGCGGTGATCGAGCTCGCACTGCGGCCGCGGCATGCCGAGCGCGAGTCGATCGTCGGCCTCGATCAGCAAGGCGGCGGGATCAGGGGCCGAGGACTTGGCCATGGCGATCGTTTGTACCACCGACGACTCGCCACAGCGCGTGGCCGCTGGCTCGGTATTTGCGCTCGAAGGGGCTGATCGGCGCGAGCGAGGCATCCAGGGGCTCGACGGCGACGGGGCGCTCGAGCACCAGCGCGAGCGCGTGGGCGAATTCTTCGGCGTAGATCCGCCAGTTGGTCCGCAGCTCGATCGTCCGGGCGCTCGCGACGATGCTCGGGAAGACCGGGTGCGCGTGCCAGCGTCGGGCCAGGTGGCCGGGCTTCGGCCAGGGGTTGGGGTAGAGCAGCCAGGTCTGGTCGAAGCGAAGCTGGGCCGCGGCGATCAGCCGCCACAGATCGATCATGTCGCCGCGCAGCAGCATGGCGTTGGCCGGCAGCTCGGGCGCTCGCACGAGCCGATCGCTCGACTTGTCGACGCCGATCACCCAGGCGCTGGGATCGGCGAGCGCGAGCGCGAGGGTGCTGGCTCCCGTCCCACAACCAGCGTCGAGCTCGATCCTCGCGCCTTCGGGGACGCGCGCGAGCCAAGCTCGGAGCTGCTCGAACACGGGCCGCTGGTGATCGGCGATCGGGTGCAGCCAAGGCTCGGCGAGGTGGCGACGCAGCTGGCGCTCGACCTGGCCGAGCCGGGCGCTCGGCTGACCCTGCGGGACTTGGCTGATCATCGTGGAGCTCAGCGCTCGAGCGCCGCGAAGTCGACCCCGGTCGCCTCGACCGAATGGGCCCAGAGCGCGGCCGCGCTGGCGCGATCGTGCGAGCGAGCGTGCGACTCGACCACGCGCGGCCAACCCTTGAGCTGCATGAACCCGCCGGGGCCGATGAACTCGCCGCCGCGTAGCTCGGCCGCGGTCGCGGCGTGGAGCGAGGGCAGGGCGCCCATCGCCGCGCTCTGAGCCAGGAGGCTGTTGCCGATGTGAACGATCCGACGGCCGCGCAGCAAGTTGGTGCTGGCGTAGCCAGGGTGCGAGGCCAAGGCGATCGCGCGGGCCTGCTTGGCCTCCAGCTTGCGTTGCAGCTCGTAGGTGAAGAGCAGGTTGGCCAGCTTGCTCTGGCCATAGGCCGACCATTTGCCATAGCGACGCTTGCCGTGGAGATCGTCGAGTCGGAGCTTGCCGATCTCGTGGGTCAGGCTCGACACGCTGACCACCCGCGCGGCCGCGGCCGCGAGCAAGACCGGCAAGAGCCGACCCGTCAGCGCGAAGTGGCCGAGGTGGTTGGTGCCGATCTGCATCTCGAACCCGTCCGCGGTCTCGCAGTAGGGCGTCGCCATCACGCCGGCGTTGTTGATCAACAAGTCGAGCGGCCGGGCCTCGGCGACCAGCTGCGTGGCGAACTGCTCGATCGACGCGAGCGAGGCCAGATCGAGCGGGCGAAACTCGAGCTTCACGTCCTCGACCTCGGCCAAGCTGGATCGCAGCTCGGCGATCGCGGTCTCGGTCTTGTCGCGCGAGCGACAGGCCAAGATCACGTGCGCGCCCTTGCGAGCCAGCTCGCGGGCGGTCTCGAGCCCGAGTCCACTGTTGGCGCCGGTGACCACGGCGAGGCGTCCATGCAGATCGGGCATGTCGGCGAGGGTCCAAGTCGGCTTGGTCATGCGGGCTTCCGACCTTGGTCGGCGAGGTGGTGAAGATAGGTCTCGGTCATGTCGACGACGAGATCGGCGAAGTCGGCGAAGTCGGCTCGCATGGGCTGCTCGTCGTAGAGGATGGTCTCTTCCATCAGACCGAAGGCGAGCGAGTTGATCATGGCGATCAGGGCGAGGCCGAAGCGCTCGGGATCGATGCCCGCCGCTTCGGCGATCGGCGCGAACAAGGGGAGCATCGCCTGGCGATGCCGCTCGAGGAAGATCTCGCGGTTGAGCCGGCCAAAGCGCGGGTTGATCCGCGAGACCGAGACCGTGAAGCGCAAGAACTTGGGGTGCTTCGACTCCGGGCCG
>JAMHUH010001105.1:0-6246 GCA_035904925.1 Nannocystaceae bacterium | reverse complement strand
TGGCCCGGCAGATCGCTGCGTTTCCGCAGGTCTGCATGCGGGCGGATCGGCGATCGAGTTATCAGCAATGGGGCATGAACATCGAGTCTGCATTGGACAACGAGTTCTCGGGCGGGATGAGCGTGCTCGGGGATCCTGGATTCGCGGCGGGGGTCGCGAAATTCATGATGCGCAAGTGATCGTTTGCGTTTCGATCCCGCCTTTTCGATCCTCCGCGTTTCGATCCCGCCTTCTCGATCCTTCGCGTTTCGATCTCCGTTGCAGGATCACGCGCGAGATCCTCCGCGGATGCACGTGCTCCCGAAGTGGGGGGCTTCACGGGGAATATTGACGCCCTACCGCTCCGCTCCCCCACTTGTACTCGAACGCCAATGTCCGCTCGGGTAGGACGCCAATATTCCCCGCCGCCCGAGTCCATGGGCTTGCGTGCCGCCTCCAACAGAAACTGCGAACTCACCATTGTACGCATTCGACCGAACGAAATTTCAGTCTCTGTTTGCGGCGGCGCCGACGTCTGCGAACTCGGGCGGCGGGGAATGTCGGCGTCCCTCCGAGGCGGACATTGGCGTTCGAGTACAAGTGGGGGAGCCGAGCGGGGGGCGGCGATATTCCCCGTGAAGCCCCCCACTTCGGGAGCCCAGGCCCTCGAAAAGGATCGACAGAGCAGACCCCCGCAAGTGGACGGAGGGAGCCCTCGAAAAGATCGGGAGAGGAGAGGAGGGGAGCCCTCGAAAAGATCGGGAGAGGAGAGGGAGAGGAGCGTTCGAAAAGATCGGTAGAGAGGAGGATTCAAACCTCGTCCCAAGCCGTGAGCCCGCCCGCCGGCGTATCCAACAACTTATCGACATCCTCCATGGTCAAACGCTTCCCAACCTGAGAATCCCGCCCGAGTGCCGACTCCGCGACCGCCCGCTTGTCCGCCCCGAGCTCGACCATCTTCTGCTCGACCGTGTCCTCGACGACCAGTCGATAGACCATGACCGGCTTTTCTTGCCCGATCCGGTGCGCGCGGTCGGTCGCCTGGTCCTCGACGGCAGGGTTCCACCAAGGATCGTAGTGGATCACGGTGTCGGCCTCCGTCAGCGTCAAGCCAGCGCCGCCGGCCTTGAGCGAGATCAGGAAGACCGGCGGGCCGCTCTTGCTCTGGAATTTCGCGACCATGTCGTCGCGGTTGGTCGTGCCGCCGTGCAGCCACAAATACTCGATCTGCATCTCGTTGAGCGCGTCGGCGAGCAGCTTTTGCATCTCGACGAACTGCGAGAAGACCAGGACCTTGCGGCCCGAGCCGATGCACTCGCCGATCAGCTCTTTGAAAGCCTCGAGCTTGGCCGAGGAGGGGACGGCGCTGCCTTCGGGCAGGTTGAGCAGGCGTGGGTCGGTGCAGACTTGGCGCAGCCGGGTCAGGGCGGCGAGGATGGTCATCTGCGATTTTTCGATGCCGACCTCGCCGATCCGGACGTCGATCTCGGACTTGGCGGCCTTGAGGATCCGGTTGTAGAGGCCGAGCTGGGCCTTGTTGAACTGGACGAAGATGGTCTGCTCGGTCTTGGCCGGGAGCTCGGAGGCGACGTCTTCCTTGCGCCGGCGCATGATGAAGGGCCGGATCCGGGCGCGCAGGGTCTCGAGCGCGGCCTTGTCTCCGTCTTCGATCGGCTTGACGTAGTTCTTTTGGAACTCGCTGAGCTTGCCCAGGAAGCCGGGCGCGAGGAAGTCGTAGATCGCCCACAGGTCGACCATGTGGTTCTCGATCGGGGTGCCCGAGAGCGCGAGGCGGTGGTCGGCTTGCAGCTGCTTGGCCGACTTGGCGGTCGTGGTCGTCCAGTTCTTGATGTACTGGGCCTCGTCGAGGATCGCGTAGCGAAAGCGGATCTTGGCCAACTCGTCGATGTCGCGCCGGAGCAGCGCGTAGGAGGTGACGACGACGTCGGTCTTCTTGATCAGGCGGCGGTTCTCGGCCCGGTCGACGCCGTGCCAGACCAGGACCGAGAGGCTCGGGGCCCACTTCTTGACCTCTTGCCGCCAGACGCCGAGCACCGAGGTCGGCGCGACGATCAGCGAGGGCATCGTGCCTTCGTCTTCTTGGGCCTTGGTCAGCAGCGCGAGCGCTTGGACGGTCTTGCCCAGGCCCATGTCGTCGGCCAGGATCCCGGCCATCTGGTTCTCGTGCAGCTGCCAGAGCCAGGCGAAGCCGGACTTTTGGTAGTCGCGCAGCTTGGCCGTGAGCGTCTTGGCCTTGCGCGGGGCCTTGGCCGAGCGCTCGCCGGTCATGTTGGCCATCAGCTTCTTGACCTCCTTGGCGACCTTGGCCGAGGGGGCCTCTTGCAAGAGGCGACCGAGGGTGCCGAGCTCGAGCGTGCTGACCTCGGCGTGGCCGGCCTTGTCGAACTGCAAGCTGCCGGCCGCGTCGGCGATGCCTTGGAGGATCTTGGGATCGAGCTTGGCGACCGAGCCGTCGGCGAGCTCGACCCAGCGCCGGCCTTCGTGCAACCACCGCAACAGATCGCGGAAGCTGATCAGCTCGGTCTCACCTTCGACGTCGACCAGGGCCTCGACGTCGAGGACCGAGCCGCTCTTGCTCGCGACCGAGATCCGCGGCGAGGGGGACTTGCTGCGCAGGCGCGGGAGCGCGGGCGTGTGCTTGGTCCAGGTCTCGGGCAGCAGCGGGATCCCGGCGACGATGAATTCGATCGCGGTGTCGCCGAGCGCGACGAAGGCTTCGTCGGCGTCGCTCCAGCGCAGCTTGGCGTCGAGCAGGACCCGGCGGGCCCGGACCTCGGCCTCGAGGTCGCGATAGAACGCGATGGTCTGGTCGGCGATCGTGGCGCTGTAGCGGGCGGTCTCGGGCGGGTTGCCGGTGACCGAGAGCGTGACGTTGTCGTAGCGCGCGGCGAGCCGAACGAGGATCTTGCTCGGGCCGCCCTCGATGGTCGCGAGGAAGCCGCTGACCTCGCGGCGATCGCTGGCGAGCTCGAACACGTCGCGCTGCGGCACGCCGACCGACTGCAAGCTCTCGCTGAGGTTGTCCATCTCGTCGGCGGCGACGCTCGCGTCCATGGTCAGGCGCGGCTGCTTGGCCATCGCCTCGAGCACCCAGGGCGGCGTGCCAGGGACCTGGAAGATCTCGGAGCTCTCGGGCCACAGAAACCAAGTCGGCGCACCGACGATCACGCGGCCTTGATCGATCTCGAAGATCCGCTCGGTCGCGGTCTCTTGCAAGAAGGCGTGCAGCTCGACCCGGTTGTCCTTCTCGCGGGTCTCGGCCTTCACGCGCAGGACCAGCGGCTCGGGCCCGAATTGCAGCTTGCCGATGCCCTTGATCGAGACCGCGGCGTCGCGGGCGAAGTAGAGCAGGCCGGCGAGGGCTTGGTCCTCGAGCACGTGCGCGCCCTGGTCGGTCTTCTCGACCTCCTGGTCGATGTAGTGCTGCATCAGCTTGTCGATCTTGGCCATGCCCTCGCGGCGCCGGCGGACCAGCGCGACGGCCGAGCCGGCCTCGAAGATCGTCACGTGCCAGTAACCACCGCGCGGCTCGATCTGATAGCGATGGCGCGACTTCGAATCGACCCCGTGGACCCAGGGGTTCTCGGTCACGGTCAGCTCGCCGCCAGCCTGGTACTGCTTGCGCAGCTCGTAGGCGAGCGCGACGGCGTGGTGACAGATTCGCTCCCAGCCGTCGGTGAAGGTCGGGCAGGTGCAGCTGGCCTCGAGCGTCGCGTTCTTGCCCGCGCGACCGCGCCGGAGCGAGGTCGTGTGCGGGACCGGCTGCGAGCCGCGGATCTTGGCGCGGATCGACTCGCCGTCGACGACGATGTCCGACACCACACCAGTCTTGAATAGCTCTTGCCCGGCCTTCATCGCCTTGGGGCTGGCGATGCGCACGAGGGTCTCGGGTTCGAGCAGGGGGAGCAGATCTTCGAGCTGATTCAACTTCGCTCCGACGGCGAGGGCCGCATTGGACGGGGCGATCGATCGTGGAGGGACGTGCCTGGTTGACGAGCCACGACGACGATCGCTGGTATCCCGAGTCCTCCAGACGACAATCGCCGGATACACTCGGGGCACGCAAACCACGATCCGCGGGCTTGCGCGCGTCGAGCAGCATTTATCACGGAGTTTCGTGGCGGTCTAGCATCGGAGCATGCGTGCGCGAGCGCACTGGATCGCGTCTCGTCCACGCATCGATCACAATCGCCCGATGCCACGCCGCCGGCCCAGCCCCGAGCAACTCGAGGAGCACGACGACTCGCCGCCAGGATCGATCGACGGGCTCAACCCCGAGGATCCCGGCGTTCGTCTGCTCGGCCGCGAGCTCGCGTCGGTCGATCCGCACGAGCTGCTCTTGGTTCACTGCGGCGATCTTCCTGGCCTCCAAGCCGGCGCGACTCGACTGGTGCTCGACGTGCGCGAGCTGATCGGGTCGGCGCATCGCTGTGTGCCGGACGTGGGGGCTCGCTCGCCGATCGAGGCCTCTGGCTTTGCCGCGGCCGCGCTCTGGCCTCGCGCGCACCTCGGCAAGGACTTCTCCGAGCGCGGGCTGGCGATCGCCACGCTGGCCCTGCGCGAGGGCGGCCGCGTGCTCTGTGCGGTCCGCAAGCAAAAGGGTGGCAAGAGCCTGGCTCGAACCATGAAGGCGCTGCTCGGCGAGGCCAACGTCCAGGTCATCGAGCGCGAGCGTGGCTATCACCTGTGGGTCGGCACGCGCGGGCCCGACTGCGATCTCGCGCTGGCCGAAGAGCTGCTCGCTCGCAGCTACGAGTTCGAAGTCGCGGCCGGGCTCGGTGAGCCGCTGCGCTTGCTCGGGCGACCCGGCGTGTTCTCGCGGCGCGGGCTCGATGCCGGCACGCAAGCGTTGCTGGCCGTGCTCGCGGCGGTCGCCGACGCCGACGATCGAGCCCGACTCGCGCCGCCGCGCCGAGTGATCGATCTGTGCGCGGGGCTCGGGCCGCTGGGCCTGAGCGCGGCCCGACGCTGGCCCACGGCGCGAGTGCTGGCGGTCGAGAGCAACCTGCGAGCGGGCGCGCTGATCCGCGAGAACGCCGAGCGCAACGGGCTCGCCACGCGGGTCGAGGTGATCGAGCACGACGGCATGCCGAGCGGCGTCGGCGAGTCGTTCCGCGGGGCCGATCTCGCGCTGCTCAACCCGCCGACCCACGCCGACCCGCACACGCTGACGCGGCTCTTGGATCTGCGCGGCTGGCTGGGCCCGGGCGGGCGCTTGCTGGTGGTCGTGAACCGCCCGCATCCGACGGTCGACATCCTGCAAGAGCAGCTCGGCGCGGTCGTGCGTGGCGGCGAGCGGGATGGTTACTTCGTGCTCGAGGCTCGCTGGAGCTGAGCTCGTCCCGGTGGCTCGTTCGCGGACGGTCGAGCGGGAGGTAGACGGCCGAAGTCGTGGATGCCTTTGGGCTGACCGTGTAGGGCCGTTCGGTGACGAGTTGTTTGGTGACGCGCTGTTTCGTGCAAGGCCGCGAGGCCGCGGCCGACAAGCCTGGGTGCATGACTGCGCCGCGCTCCGTCGTCCCCGGTCGGCTCTGCTTCGTCACCGCCCGAGCGGTGTGTCGGATGTTCAGGTTCGTGCCCGTCGTCGAGGTGGTTCGGGTGTTCGAGTATTTGTTCGCCGTCGCGGCCGCGCGCTATCGGATGGACGTGCACGAGGTGCTCTGCATGTCCAATCACTTTCACGTGCTGATGACGGATGTCGATGGGGTGCTGCCCGACTTCATGGGCTACTTCAACTCGTTGCTGGCGCGATCGTTGAACGCCATGCGCGGGACCAGCGGGTCGGTGTTCGAGAAGGAGTACAGCGTCGTCGAGGTCACCGATGACGAGAAGGCGATCGAACACGCGATGTATACGCTGGCGAACCCGTGCTCGGCGAATTTGGTTCGGAGGTCGAAGCAGTGGCCCGGGTTCTCGACGCTTCGGATGAAGTATGGGGATACGCGGGCGATCGAGCGGCCGAGGATCGGACTTTGGAAGCGGGATGTGCGGGTCGAGAATCGGCGGAGGAAGAAGCGGCGGGATCCGAAGCGAGCGTGGCGGCGGGGGAAGCCGAGTGTGTTGCCGGATGTGGTCGAGTTCAGGCTCGTGCGGCCGCCAGTTTATGAGAAAAAGCTGAACGATCGGGAACTACGGGCGGAGATCTTGGCGCGGCTCGATGCACGCGAGCTGGAATTGATCAGGGAACGGGAGGCTCGGGGGACCGAGGTGCTGGGTGTCGCGCGGGTGCTGGCGCAGCCCTGGTAT
>JAMHUH010001104.1:0-1690 GCA_035904925.1 Nannocystaceae bacterium | reverse complement strand
TCGTCATCAACGGCGCTTCTCAGGGTCCCGAGCTCGTCGGCGTGCTCGGCAACCAGCCCACCGTCTTCCGCATCGACGACCAGGGCGAAGTCCTGGGCCGCGACGTGGGCTTGTGGTTTGGCGCGACCGCTGCGGTCACGGCCGACGTGAGCGGCTCGGCCTACGCCGTGATGACGCTCGACGTCTGCGGCCAAGGTGATTGCCCGAGCGCGGGCTTCTACCTGCGCAAGTACTGACGCTACACTCGCAGCATGCCGACTCACCCCGCTGCATGGGCGCGCTCGACCCTGCTGGTCCTGCTCGCCCCGATCGCCAGCTTGGCCTTGGCCGACCAAGCCCATGCTTGCGGTTGGGATTGGGAGACCTACTACGCCGAGCAACGCTCGCTCCCTTGTGTCTACGACGCCCTGCTCGGCTACTGGCCCAAGCACACCGACGAGTACCACCGCACGCGGATCGAGGCGGCCGACTACGCGCTCGACTGGTTGCCCGGCTGGACCCCGGCGCTCGACGCCAAGGGCATCTCCTTGCTCGCGCTCGGCGAGCTCGAGCCCGCCGACGCCGTCATGAAGCAGCGACTCGCGCTGGCGCCCGACGCTTACCCCAGCCACGCGAACCTCGGCACGCTCTACACCTTCACGGGCGACTACGAGGCCGCGCTCGAGCACATCGATCGCGCCATGGCGATCGAGCCGGAGGCTCACTTTGGCCGCGAAAAGTACCATCGTGCCCTCGTCGTCTTCCTGAGTCGAACAAAAGCCGACCCCGCGATCGCCAGCCAAGAAAATTTCCTCGGCATCACGCTGACCGACACGCAACGAAAGGCCGGCTCACCCCGCGAGTTCGAAGCGCTCGGGCTCGAGGATGACGCCTTCGACGCCCTGGTCTCGATGATCAGCGTCTACGGAGCCGACGAGCTGCCCGAGATCTATTTGAGCCTGGGCGAGCTGCTCGCAGCCCACGGCGAGCGCCGCCTGGCCTACACCGCCTATCGCCGAGCCAAGGAGCTGGGCCACGTCCGCCGCGACACCCTGACCCGCTGGATCAAGGCCATGAACAAGGCGATCACCGCCGAGCGACCCCACCCCATGCGCGGCGGCGTCGGCAGCTATCTCGACATCTCCAACAAGTACGTGATCGAGAGCAAGCGGGCCAAGGAATTCCAGATCGAGTGGAGCGCCTGGGAGCGCGAGCGCCTCGCGGCTGGGCTCGCCATCTGGTCGGACGCCGGCCTGACCGAGATCTACGCGCAGATGCACGCCAAGCGGCGCCGGTGCGACGCGCCGCGGATCATCGCCGACCCGCTCGCCCCGGAGGCGGGCGAGATCGTCGACGCGAGCGACTCGGCCGAGGGGATCGAGCCATGACTTCTCGAGCCATGAGTTCTCGAGCCCGGCAGCTCGCCACGCTCGTCCTCGTCATGCTCGGCCTCGTCGCATGCACGCCGGAGTCCGAGCCCTCGACCCCGAACGAGCCCATCGCCAACCAACCCGAGCCTGCGCCCGACCCCGAGCCGCCCGAGCCCAAGCCCGACCTCGCCGCGCAGACCGACACCCTCGTGCAGACCCACGAGGCGCTCGGCCGCGTCCACGACGAGCACGCCGACGACTGCCCTGCGCTGGCGCTCGCGCTCACCGACTTCCACGCCGAACAGGGCGCGAGCCTGGCCCAAGCCAGCCCCGCGCTGATG
>JAMHUH010001103.1:0-1639 GCA_035904925.1 Nannocystaceae bacterium | reverse complement strand
GGCACCGACTCGACCGACTCGACCGGGACCGACACCGGCACGGACACCAGCACGAGCACGGACACCACCGGCGAGCCGCTCTACGGTCTGGGCGAGAACATCTGAGCCGAGGCTCGAGATCGTGGTCCCCGATGATCGAGCGCGGCCCCAGAGCGGCGTGCTCAATACGCGGCCAGGTCCGCCAAGCTCGGCGGACAAAAGCCCAGCGCCTCCTCCGGCGCAGCCCCAGCGTCGATCGCATCTTGGATCTTCGTGACCACGGCCCGCCGCTCGTAGGCCCAATACATCAGGCAGTCGCTGTCGCGGGTGTGGTGGGGGTGCTCGGGGTCCTCGTGGTCTTCGACCATCGGGACCCCGTTGTTGACCAGCCCGATCACGTGGCCGATCTCGTGGGCGAGCACGCCGAGCTCGGCGCTGCGACAGGACTTGCTCGACAAGCCCTTGCCGCCGTTGCCGGTGCTGCACGCGGCCTGGATGCCGAGCTGGAAGAGGGCGGCGTGGCGGTGGCCCCAGGCGAGGCCGAGCAGCTCGTCGCCGTCCGACTCGTGGTAGCTGCCGTCGAGCAAGAGCACGTGGATCTTGATCGTGTCGGGCTCGACCTCGAGGTCGAAGGTCTGCTCGGCGAGCTGCTCGAGCTCGGCGAAGGTCCAGTCGCGCCCGGCCGAGGCTGGCAGGCTGTCGTCGACGACCAGCTCGATCCCGCCGGGCTTGTCGACCAGCCCGTCGAGCGCGAGCAAGAGCGGGCCGACGACGTCGTCGGCGAGCGCCAGGCCCTCGACCGCGTCGAGCTCGACGACCAGGCGCGGGTAGGGATCGGGCCGCAGGTAGCCCGCGACGAGCTCGCGATCGTCGGGCTTGGCCGCGCCGCAGCCGAGCAGGCCAGCGAGCAGCGCGAGACCAAGCGCCCGAGTCATGCGATTCACTCGATTCATTGCGCCACGTAGTCGATGTACAGGATCGCTCGATAGACCCGCGCGGCCTTGTACTCGCCCTTGACGTAGAGGCTGAGATCGAAGTCCGAGCCCAGCGCGAGCCCGGCACCGGTCACGCCATCGTAGACGTCGCTCATGGCTTGGCCCGAGGGGTTCATCCAGCCTGTGCTGAGCGCGAAGGGAGACTCTTGCCCCTTGGCCCAGTCGAGCAGGTTGATCGTGGTCGCGATCGCCTCGCCCGTCTCGTACTTGGCCTCGTTCTTTTGCAGCGGCGGCTGGGTGCAGTCGACCAAGGGGATGTCGACGCCCGGGAGGTCCTGACCGAACTTGCCGGCCTTGAAGCGCCAACGCGGGCCCGAGCCGCTGGCCGGATCGCTCTCGTAGGGCTCGCGATCGGTGCTCGTGTACCAAGCGCTGGTGTAGCCGGCGACGAGGTCGGAAGACAGACCGTCGGGGTCCGCGAAGGGCGGGTTGCGCAAGGTCGTGCCGGCTGGGAGGAAGCTTCCGTCGCCGTCGTAGCAGTCGACCGTCGAGACCCAGCGGCCGTCGTCGAGCACCTCGTATTGCGGCTTGCGACCGGTCGCGGCCTCGTTCTCGAAGTCCTCGGGGCGGATCTGATCGTTGGGGCTGTTGCTGACGGTGTGGACGATCGTCAGCTCGGCGCGGGTCACCACATAGACCTGGCCCGGCTGCTTCCACTCGTCGGG
>JAMHUH010001102.1:0-7584 GCA_035904925.1 Nannocystaceae bacterium | reverse complement strand
GTGTCGAGATCTCGATGATCGAGGTCGTCCAGGTCATCGAGCCGGCCCATGCAGCTGACGGACATCTCGCTGGTCTTGAGCGGTGGCGCCATATGGGTTGCATTCGCACGCAGGGCGCCGCGCGAGGCAATCGTGCGATCGCGGCTCTCGATGGCGATCCCGACGTGGCGAAGGGGCGCTTGCCGAATGCGCTGTCCGAGGACGTCGTGGCGCTGAAAGTCGGTCGTTTCGACGTGGCGCAGATCGTATGTAGGCATCGCTATTCATCGGAGCTGCGAGTCAGCGACTCGAGCAGACTCGCGCGGGGAGTCGGATGCGCCAGATTGGCGGCGTGTGCGACCATTCGTTCGATGCTCGACCGAAAGATCCGCCATGGAAACGCGCGGCCGAGCTGACGTGCCTGCGCGATTCGAGGCGCGAGTTCGACCTCGGGGAGCAGCACGCTCGAGGCGAGCAACGCATCCACGACCAGCGCGCGGGTCCGTGGCACCGTGATCCAGTCGGGATCGAGATACTTGTCCACGAGTTCGCGGCAGCGGGCTGCGAGGATTGGAAGTTCGGGCAGTTCGGGCTCGACCGACGCGCAGTTCCAGATGCAGCGCATCGCGACCTGGATGGTGTCGGAGTGGGTACCGGGGACGATGAACTCGTGGATCGCGGCCAACTCGTGGATCGGGATCAGGGACTGCCAGGTCGTCAGGGCACTCCACGCGACCTCGCGCGGGCCTTGGCGCTCGAGCGCCCGGGCGATTCGCAGCAGCCCCTTGGCCATGGCGCTGCGGCGGTCGGGATCGGTGATTTGGAGATCCTCGGCGACGCGGACGCAAGCGTGTGTCCACGAGTCCGTGGGCGCTGCGTCGCGGAGGGTGTCGATGACCTGGTCGATCAAGACGAGGTTGCCAGGCTCGCGGGCGGCGACGCTGAGGGCATCGGAGAGTCGGGCTTCCGTTTGGTCGGCGGCGAGCGGGGCCGACACCATTTCGGTGCGCGGTGAGTCGGCTCGATAGACCGGCGGGTCCTCGTGTGCGGCGGTTGGGTTCGCAGGCGCGAC
Source organism: Nannocystaceae bacterium (assembly GCA_035904925.1). GTDB lineage: Bacteria > Myxococcota_A > Polyangia > Nannocystales > Nannocystaceae > Plesiocystis. The sequence continues at coordinate 6,533 of JAMHUH010001102.1, read as the reverse complement.
CGAGTAACCGGACGTCGCGTCGAGGGTGATGGAGCGTTGGGCAGAGAATCGAATCCGCGGAAGCTCTGCTTCGATGACGGACGTGGCTCGATCGAGATCCGCGTTGAGTTTCTCGATGAAAATCTGCGGAAGTTCGCCACTGACCCAAGGTGGAGGTGCGGCCACCTTGTTTGGAAACATGGCGTGTGCAAGCCGCCAAAACCTGATGTTGTCCAATGTGGCGTAGAGTGATGGAGTCGCATTGTTGCGACTATACGCCTCGAACAAGCGCACGAGGTCCGCGAGGGTCCCCTCCGCAGGGGGCCTGCTCGCCTGCTCGAGCGCAGCCTCGATTCCGGAAGGGTCCCAAGGGATGACGATCTCTTCCTCGCGCGCCATCCCGCCACTCCTGCGTCAGTCGGAGGCCGTGACCCGCATGATCTCCTCGAGCGTGGTCATCCCATCGTTGATCTTGTTCAACCCCGAGCGCCGCAACGTGTTCATGCCGAGCCGAATCGCCTCTTGCTTGAGCTCGGTCGTCGATGCGCCTTGCAGGATCAAGTCCTTCATCGAGTCGCGCAGGACCATGACCTCGTACAAGGCGACGCGGCCCTTGTAGCCGGTGTCGCTACAGACCTTGCAGCCTTTGCCCTTCATGGGCTTGCACTTCTTGGCCTCTTCCTTGCCCATGCCACCCTCGATCAGGGCCTCGACGGTGATGGCGGTGTCGTGGACCTTGCACTCCTTGCACACGCGTCGCGCGAGCCGCTGGGCGACGATCACGTTGACCGAGGCGGTGACCAAGAAGGGCTCGACGCCCATGTTGAGCAGGCGATTGATGGTCGAGGGCGCGTCGTTGGTGTGCAGGGTCGAGAGCACGAGGTGGCCGGTCAACGCGGCCTTGACCGCGATCTCGGCGGTCTCGAAGTCGCGGATCTCGCCGACCATGATGATGTCGGGATCCTGGCGCAGGAAGGAGCGCAGCGCGGCGGCGAAGTTCAGGCCGATGTCCTCGTGCATCTGAACCTGGTTGATGCCCATCAAGTTGAACTCGACGGGATCCTCGGCGGTCGAGATGTTGACGCCGTCCTCGTTGAGCTCGGACAGGCCCGAGTAGAGCGTGGTCGTCTTGCCCGAGCCGGTCGGGCCGGTGACCAGGCACATGCCGTAGGGCCGATAGATGGCCTCTTTGAAGTCGGCCAGCGGCTTGGCTTCGAAGCCGAGCTTGGTCATGTCGAGCTGGAGGTTCTCCTTGTCGAGCAGACGCAGGACGATCTTCTCGCCGAAGAGGGTCGGCAGGACCGAGACCCGGAAGTCCATCTCCCGGTTCTTGGCCATCTTGATCTTGATGCGCCCGTCCTGCGGCAGCCGACGCTCGGCGATGTCGAGGTTGGCCATGATCTTGAAGCGCGAGGTGATCGCGTTCTTGAGCTTGAGCGGCGGGTTCATCTCGTGATGGAGCACGCCGTCGATCCGGTAGCGAACCCGGTAGTTCTTCTCGTAGGGCTCGATGTGGATGTCGCTCGCGCCCTTGCTGATCGCGTTGACCAAGATCAGGTTGCAGAGCTTGACGACCGGGGCCTGCTCGGCCTCGCTCTGGCTGTCGAGCGCGTTGAAGTCGTCGTCGAGGGTGTCCTGGTACTCGATGTCGTCGAGGTCGAGGTCGCCGAGGACCTCTTTGTAGGACGCGACCTCTTTTTGGACGACGTAGTAGCGCTCGATCGCCAGCTCGATCGCGGCGTCGGTGCTGACGACCGGCTCGATGTGCAAGCCGGTCATGAACTTGATGTCGTCGATCGCGTAGATGTTGGCCGGGTCGGCCATCGCGACGATCAAGGTGTTGGCGGCCTTCTGAACCGGGATCAGCAGGTGCTTGAGCGCGACGTCCTTGGGCACCAGCGAGATGACCTCGGGATCGATCTCGAATTCTTCGAGGCTGATCGAGGGGACGCCGTACTGCTTGGACAGGAAGTCGGTCAGCTCTTGCTCGGCGAGGATGCCGAGCTTGGTCAGGCTGTACGCGAGTCGCTTGCCGGTCGAGCGTTGGTCGACCTGCGCCTGGCGGAGCTGGTCGGTGGAGATGAGGTTTTCACGGACAAGGAGTTCGCCGATGCGGTCTGACGCCATGAGCGGTTCCGTTCGAGCTCGATCGATCGCCGTCGACGCTCTGCGCCCACGTGCTGGCGAGGGTACACGGCTGCCCCTTCGCAGCCAACGATGGTGTTGAAGCGGGGTCGGTCGGGTATCCTCCGCGCCGATGAGCGCCGGACCCAAGCGCAACGAGCGCAAACCAACTGGTAGCGAGCCGAAGCGTGGTCATGGCGGCGCGCAAGGACCCACCCGTGGCCGCGGTCGCAAGCCCGAGAATTCGTTTCGGCCGAGCGTCCGTTCGGCCGGGGCCAAGGTCGCGGAGAAGGGCGCTCGCTTCGTCCGTGCGGGCCATCCTTGGGTGTTTCGTGAGGCGTTGATGCGGCCCTTGACCGGGTTCGAAGCGGGCGCCTTGGTCCCGGTCGCCGACGCCGACGGCAACCCGCTCGGCTATGGCCTCTACGAGCCGGAAGGGGCGGTCGCGCTCCGGATGGTCGCGCACACGCGCGACTTCGCGTGGAACGTCGACACCATGTTGCGGCGGGTCCGCGCGGCCAAGGCTCACCGCGCGCGCTGGGTCGAACCGGGATTCGAAGGCGCGTACCGGCTGATCCACGCCGACGGCGACGGCTTCCCGGGCGTGGCGGTCGACCGCTACGGCGAGCACCTGCTGGTCTACAAGTACGCGCGCGCGGCCGACAGCTACCTCGATCAGCTGATCCCGCTGCTCGAGCAAGAGCACGCGCCGACCGGCATCTACCTCCAGGATCGAACGCGCAGCGTGGCCGCCGAGGACAGCAGCAAGCGTCCGCCCGCGACCTTGTTGGTCGGCAAGCCAGCGCCGACCGAGTTCGAAGTCGGCGAGGACGGCCTGCGCTTCTTGGTCGACGTGACCGCCCCCGTCTCGCCCGGGCTCTTCTTGGATCTGCGCGAGGGTCGACGGATGCTCGAGCGGATCAGCGCGGGCAAGCGGGTGCTCAACCTGTTCTCGTTCACCGGCGCGCTCGCGCTTCGGGCCCTTCGCGGGGGCGCGAGCGAGGTCGTCAACGTCGACGCGGCCGCGCGCTCGCACGCGCGCTGCCGGCAGAACCTCTCGGCCTCGCAGATGGATCCCGAGGCTTGCGAGGCGCTGACCGGCGACGTGTTCAAGTACCTCGAGAAATTTCGCCAGCGCGAGCGCAGCTTCGATCTCGTCGTCGTCGATCCGCCGCCCTTCTCGACCGTCAAGGGCAGCAGCTTCTCGGCCCTGACCGGCTGGACGCAGCTGGCCGAGGCGATCGCCCACATCATCGCGCCGGGCGGCGAGATCCTGGCCGTCGCCAACGCGGCGAGCGTGACCGAGGAGGAGTTCCTGACCTCGGTCGGCGAGGGCTGCACGCAGGCGGGTCGAACGACCCGAGTGATCGCCGAGTGCGGGCTGCCGCCCGACTTCCCGGTGATCGCGGCCTTCCCCGAGGGCAAGTACCTCAAGGTCAAGCTGCTCTCGCTGCCCTGACTCCGGCTCGGGCTCGAAGCGGCTCGCCAGGAGCGGTGGGCTTGGCATACCCTGGCGGGGCCCATGAACGAGATCTTCGACCGCGTGCTGCTGGCCGCCCGCAAGCTCGGCGCCTCCGACGTTCACCTCAAGGTCGGTCGTCCGCCGATCTTTCGCATTCGCGGTCAGCTGCGCACGCTCAAGGACGTGCCGGCGATGAACAGCGACGTGATCGAGACCTTCGCGGTCAACATCATGAACCAGCGCCAGCACCAGATCTTCATGGACAACTGCGAGGTCGACCTCGCCTACGGGACCGAAGATGGCTACCGCTACCGGGTCAACGTGTTCCGCCAGCGCGGCACGACCGGGATGGTCATGCGCATCATCCCCTCGCAGATCCCCGCCTTCGATCGGCTCAACCTGCCGCAGCGGGTCAAGGATCTCAGCCGCGAGCAGCGGGGCCTGGTCCTGGTCACGGGCATCACCGGCTCGGGCAAGTCGACCACGCTGGCCAGCCTGCTCGAGGTCGTCAACGTCGAGCGGCCCTGCCACATCGTCTCGGTCGAAGATCCGATCGAGTACGTGTTCGAGGACAAGCGCTCGATCGTCAACCAGCGCGAGATCGGCTTCGACACGATGGGCTTTCAGGGCGCGCTACGATCGGCCCTGCGCCAAGACCCGGACGTGATGCTGGTCGGCGAGATGCGCGACCACGAGACCATCCGCACCGTCATGCTCGCGGCCGAGACCGGCCACTTGGTGTTCTCGACCCTGCACACGGTCGACGCGACCGAGACCATCGCCCGGATCGTGCAGATGTTCCCGGTCGAAGAACAAAACGCGATCCGGCTGCAGCTCGCCGCGATCTTGCGGGCGATCGTGTCGCAGCGGCTGCTCCCGCGCGCCGACGGCCGCGGCATGATCCCGGCGGTCGAGGTGCTCATCAACACGCCCCGCGTGCAAGAGATGATCTCGGATCCCAAGCGGACCCACGAGCTGCTGCAAGCGATCAAAGAGGGCGCCAACCCCTACGGCATGATCAGCTTCGACCAGACGCTCAGCCAGCTGGTCCGGCGCAAGCTGGTCGCCTACGAGGTCGCGCTCGCGGCCAGCACCAACCCGGCCGACTTCGAGCTGATGTTCCGCGGGGTCACGGGCGGCTCGGACGAGCAAAATGGCGGCGTGTCCGACGACGAGGTCGACTTCGAACTCGAGTGAGGCGCGGGCTCAGGGCTCGAGCGCCAGCATCCGTTGGTTGATCGCGACCTCGGTGAAGACCTGCTCTTGGCCGCTCGCCGGCCAGCGCACCCGGACCTCGTGGACGCTGGTCACTCCGGCGCCGAGACCAAAGTGAGCGCCGAGCTCGGTCTCGGCCAAGAACCCGCCGACGCCGATCTGCCGGATCTGGATCGGGCCCTCGGGGCTGACCTGGACGCGGACCTCGGCGCCTCGGCCATCGCGGTTCGACTGCGTGCCCTCGACCTCGACGACCAGCCAGGGCAAGTGATTGCCGCCCTCGTTGCGGAGCAGGACCGGACGACCGGCGTGGTTGGCGACGAACACGTCGAGGTCGCCGTCGCGGTCGTAGTCGAAGCTGACGAGGCCGCGGCCTTGCCCGCGATCGGCGAAGCCGCGCGGCTGGCCTTCTTCGCTGAAGCTGCCCTCGCCCTGGTTGATCCACAGGCGCAGCGGCGTGTCGAGATGCGCGAAGGTGTGATAGACGCCGCGGCCGGGCCAGCCGGTTGCGAGCGCGAGGTCGAGGTCGCCGTCGTTGTCGGCGTCGAACAAGCTGTTGCCCCAGCCCCAGGCCTGGTCGTCGCGGACGCCGGCTTGGTCGGTGATGTCTTCGAAGCTGCGCTCGCCGAGGTTGCGGTAGAGCCGATGCCCTGTCCCGCGCCACAGGCAGTCCGTGATCGCGCAGCCTTCGGGGTTGGACTCGGCGATCGCCGACACGAACCAATCGAACAGGCCGTCGCCGTCGACGTCGCCGAAGCTGCTGCCCATCGCGTTGCTCTCGTCGGCCACGCCCGCGGCGTCGCTGCCCTCGACGAACGTGCCCCCGACCCCGGCCTCGTTCCAGAACAGCCGGGCCGCGCCGAAGTCGACGCTGATGACCAGCTCGGGCCAGCCGTCCTGATCGAGGTCGACGAAGCTCGAGCCGAAGCCCCAGGCGCCTGGCTTGCTCGGCACGGCGGTGTTGACCGAGACGCCCGCGATGTCGGTGACGTCCTCGAATTCACCCCCGCCGAGCCCATGCAAGAGCCGCGAGCCCCACGTTCCCCCGGCGTCCCAGAGCGAGTCGTCGACCCACTCGTCGACGTGAGCGTCGAGGATCCCGTCGAGGTCGTAGTCGCCGAAGGTCACGCTCTCGCCGACGTGGAGGCGATCGACCGCCAGCGCGAAGCCGCGGGCCTCGGCTTCGTCGACGAAGCAGCCCTCGTGATTGATGAAGAGCGGGTGGGCCGGGCCGCCCATGCTGCTCAGCGCGAGATCGAGATCGCCGTCGTCGTCGACGTCGGCCCAGGCGGCTCCGTTGGTGAAGCTGCACCCGCCCAGCCCGACCGCGGCGGCGACGTCTTCGAACGAGCCGTCGCCGCGGTTGCGCAAGAGCAGGTCGGGCGCGCCGAGCCGGGTCACGTAGAGGTCGGGCCAGCCGTCGCGATCGTAGTCGCCGACCGCCACGCCGCCCGACGACCACTCGGGATCGCAGTAGGCGTTGGCGGCTTCGAACTGGCCGCTGGGGAGATCGAAGATGCACTCGGCCAGGGTCGGCGTGGTCGGACGGTACTGGGCGTAGAGCAGGCCAGCCTCGGCGGTGACGTCCGTGAAGGTCGGGCAGGGTCCGCCCTCGTCGCAGGCCAGCGGGGCGGGATCGTTGGCGGGCGCGAGCGGCTCGGGCGTCCAAGTGCCGCAGACCAAAGGCGAGAAGGGGGGGCCGGGCAGCGGCGCGGGATCGGAGCCGCAACCATCGCTCGCGCCCGTGCTCTCG
>JAMHUH010001101.1:0-9322 GCA_035904925.1 Nannocystaceae bacterium | reverse complement strand
TGGCCCTCGAGTCGCTGACGGCGGTGAAGATCGTCCCGCACGCGCTGCACCGGGCCTCGCCGACCCGCTTCGCCTTGCAGCCGATCGGGACCGGACCGATGAAGCTGACCACGATCGGCCAAGACCGCATCGTCGCCGAGCGCTTCGCCGAGCATCACGACGAGGCCCGCAGGACGACGACCGGCAAGGTCGTGCTGCGAGCGATCGCCGACGGGGCCCAGGGCCTGACCGCGCTGCGCCGCGGCGAGATCCATCTGCTCGTCGAGGTCGCGCCGATCCACATCCCGGTCGAGCTCGGCAAGCCGGGCATGGCCAGCCGCTTTCGGGCCTGGTTGGTCAGCCCGCCCGAGTGGGACATGTTGCTGTGGAACCTCGCGGCCGGCAGCCAGGCCGATCTGCCCTTGCGCCGGGCGCTGCACGACGCGCTGCCCTTCTCGGCCCTCGCTCGCTCGGTCTATGGCGCGCCCGGTCTGGCCAGCGAGGCGCCCGTCGATCTTCATGATCCGACCCCGATCGATCTCGACGAGCTCGCCGACATCAAGGCGGGCGAGCCGGTCCGCGGTGGCTTGCTCGCGCTGCCCTCGCTCGACGACGACGCGCGGGCGCTCGCTGGCGCGGCCCGGACCCTCGACGAGCTCGACTGGCCGATCGAACGCGGCCTCCGGCAGCGCTCGACCGGCCAGCTGCGCATGACCTTGACCTGGGACGGCCAGACCGGGCGCGGGCGCTCGGTGTTCGAGCAGATCGAGACCGCGTGGCATTCGATCGGGATCCCGGTCCCGCAAGCGAGCGCGTCGTGGACCTTCTTGATCTCGCTGATGCGCAAGGGCGACTTTCGGGTCGCGCTGGTCCACTTCGCCGGCCACGGCGACGAGGACCTCTACCCGCTCTTTCACTCGCGCGGCGCGACCAACCTCGCGGGCGTCGACGACGACCAGCTCGACACCGCGTTGTCCGACTATCGAGCGGCCCGCGATCGAGCGGCCCGCGACGCCGCCAAGCAGAGGATCGCGGCCCGCCTCGCCGAGCTGCGCGTGGTCTCGATCCTTCACGCGCCTGCGCAGGTGCTGCTCGCGACTCGCAGGCTCGGCGACATCGAGTTCATCGACGACATGCCGCGCCTCGATGTCTTGCACTTGAGCCCCGACGCGATCGACTGGCATCGCGACGACGCGGGCGCAGGCCGAGCGGGGCTCGAAGCGGCTGCGCAGGACTGAACCAGAACGCAGCCTGAACGGCTGTACGTGCCTGCGCAGCGAAGAATCGGAACTTGCAGCTTTCTTGAGCGCATGCAGGGGGGGACGTACAAGCAGGGGCGAGAGGAACCCGCCCATGACCAACTGGATCTTGCTGTTCTCCCTCCTGACTCCCGATGCCCTCGAGGACTACGCGATCGGCCTGTGGAACGCCGGCGATCAGCCGCGTCCGACCGCGATCGACACGCTGCTGGCCAAGTTCGATGACGAGTACGAGGTCGAGCTCGCCCGCGAGCGCGAGCACGGCTGAATGACCGACTGTCTGAATGACTGCCTCGATCGGCGGAGCTCCGACGATCTGGACGGCGCGTCCGCGCTAGCGCGCTCGGGTGCGAGAAGTCCCAGCGCGTAGATCGGCAGCCCGCGGATCCGCGCAGGGACGAGACGACTCTGGAGCTTCGAGCCGAGTCGGCCTCCACGTGGCGGGAATTCTCGCCCGGCCCTTGCCGCCGCGGGCTCGCGAGCGGTACGCCTCTCGGGTGCCCCTATTCAGCATGACCGGCTTCGGTCTGGCCGAGCGTCCTTGGACCGAACGCTCGGCGACCGTGCGGGTCGAGCTGCGCTCGGTCAACGCCCGCTTCCTCGAGCTCAAGCTTCGCCAACCCTTCGGAGTCGCGACCGAACACGCGCTGCGCAAGCAGCTCGAGGCCCGACTTGGCCGCGGCCGGGTCGATCTCGCGATCCGCGTCGATGAAGCGGGCTCGGCGAGCGATGCGTTGGTCGATCTCGGGGTCGAGACCTCGCGGGTCGCGGTCGTGCTCGCGGCGCTGCACCAAGTCTCGGACGCGGCCAACCAAGCCAGCTTCCCGGTCACCCACCCGACCGCGCTCGACGTCCTGCGCTTCTTGATCTCGCTGCGAGGTCCGAGCGCCGCTGGCCTGGCCGCCTACGACGACGCGCCCGAGTTCCTGACCGAGCTGGTCGAAGAGGGCTGCACCAAGCTGCTGGCGATGCGCGAGCAAGAGGGCAAGGCGCTGCACGACGTGCTCGCCGGCTTGCTCGTCGAGCTCGAGCAGCAGGTCGCCCGCCTGAGCGCTGGCCTGGTCGGCGAGGCCGGGCGCTTGCACGACCAGCTCGCGGCCAAGGTTCGGGCGCTGCTCGACAAGCTCGGCGCCGACCTCGACCGGAGTCGAATCGCCCAAGAAGTCGCGATCGCCGTCCAGCGCGGCGACGTCAGCGAAGAGCTGGCCCGGATCGCCAGCCACCTCGATCAGGCCCGCGGCGTGCTCGCGGCCACCGCCGAGGTCGGCCAGGGCAAGACGCTCGACTTCCTCGCTCAAGAGCTGCTGCGCGAGGTCACGACCATCGGCAGCAAGATCACCAGCCATGAAGGCAGCGCGACGGTCATCGCGGCCAAGCGCACCATCGAACGGATTCGCGAACAGGTCCAAAATGTCGAGTGAACGCACGCAGACCAGCAACCCCACCCGCGCCGGTGGGGGACCTCGGGGCGCGCTCTTGGTCGTCAGCTCGCCCTCGGGCGCGGGCAAGACGACCTTGTGCAAGCGCCTGCGCCAAGAGTTCCCGCAGATCGGCTTCTCGGTCTCGTACACGACTCGGCAGCCGCGACCCGGCGAGACCGACGGGGTCGAGTGCCACTTCGTCTCGCGCGAGCGCTTCCAAGAGATGGCCGCCAAGGACGAGTTCGCCGAGTACGCGATGGTCCACGGCAACATGTACGGGACCGCGGCCGACCAGGTCGGCGCCGCGCTCGACCACGGCCGCGACCTGCTCTTCGACATCGACTTTCAAGGCGGCCGCCAGCTGCGGCGGCGCTTCCCCAACGAGGTCATCTTGGTCTTCATCCTCCCGCCCTCGCTGCGCGAGCTCGAGCGAAGGCTCCGCCAGCGGGCCACGGACGCCGACGAGGTGATCGCCCAGCGGCTCAAGGTGGCGCGCTCCGAGCTCGCGCACTACGACGAGTACGACTACCTGATCGTGAACGACGAACTCGAGCAGGCCTACGACGGGCTTCGGGCGGTCTACGTGGCCGCGATGCAGGGGCGCGAGCGCCAAGCCGCCCGCGCCCGCGCGCTGATCGACGGCCAGGAGGCGCTGCCCTGGTGAACCGCGAGGTCAACCCGATCAGCAAGGAGTTCGAGCTGATCTCGGTCGAGCCGGTCGAGTCCTCGCTCGGCGAGGGCTTCATGCCCACGCGCGACCCCAACGTGCAAGAGGGCGCCGCCGAGGTCTTGCTGACGCTCGAGTACCAGCACCTCGCCGACGAGGTCCGCAAGCGGCTCGGGACCGACGCGCTCGAGCGGGTCCGCGACGCCTACGAGCTGGCCGAAGAGTGCCACGCCGGCCAGATGCGCAAGAGCGGCGACCCCTACCTGATCCATCCGCTGCGGGTCGCACGAACCTTGGCCGGGCTCGGGCTCGACACCGCCAGCGTGGTCGCGGGCATCTTGCACGACACCGTCGAAGACTCCGAGCTCACGGTCTTCGATCTGACCGAGCGCTTCGGTCGCGAGGTCGCGATGCTGGTCGACGGCGTGACCAAGCTCGGCAAGGTCCCCTACCTCTCGACCCGCGAGAACCAAGCCGAGAGCTTCCGCAAGATGTTGGTCGCGATGAGCCGCGACATCCGAGTCTTGCTGGTCAAGCTCTGCGATCGGCTCGACAACATGCGCACGCTCGAGGCGATGCCCGCCCACAAGCAGCGGCGCATCGCCCAAGAGACCGCCGACATCTTCGCCCCGCTCGCGCGCTTGCTCGGCATCGACTGGCTGCGCCGCGAGCTGGCCGACCTCTCGTTCCGCTACCTCGAGCCGGTCGTCGCCCAAGAGATCCGCGCGCAGATGGTCGGGCAGCTGACCGAGAACCCGACCCTGATCGACAGCGGCATCGAGCTGATCGGGGTCGCGTTCTTGCAAGAGCCGCTGCCGGGTCAGAGCGGCGGCGAGCTGGCCCGACCGGGCGAGCTCCAGGCGCTGAGCCGGCCGCCCTGGCGGTCCGAGGCGTTCGGCAGCGTCGACCTGCGCGCCAGCGTGCTCAACCCGCAAGAGGTCCACGAGCTGCGCACGCGCGGGCGCACGGTCGAGAAGCTGCGCGACATGGTCACCTACCAGGTGATCACCCGCGATCGCGAGGCCTGCTACGTCGCGCTCGGCCACGTCCACGCCCACTTCAAGCCGGTCCCCGGCTCGGTCCGCGACTACGTCGCGCTGCCACGAGCCAACCGCTACCAGGGCCTGCATACCCAGGTGCTCGATCGCCAGGGCCAGCGGATGTTCGTCGAGATTCGCTCGTCGGCGATGGACGCGATCGCCGAGCGCGGCGTGGTCGTCGAGCTGCAAAAGGGCCTCGAGGCCAGCGAGCTCGGCTGGCTGCGCGAGATGATGGGCTGGCAAGAAGAGGTCGAGGACCCCAACGAGTTCATCGAGGCGGTCAAGCGCGAGCTCTTCGCCGACCAGGTGTTCGTGTTCACGCCCGAGGGCGATCTGCGGACCTTCCCCAAGGGCTCGACGCCGATCGACTTCGCCTTCGCGATCCACACCGACGTCGGGCTCCACGCCGCCGGTGCGCGGATCAACGGGCAGATCGTCCCGCTCCGCTACAAGCTGCGCCAGGGCGACACGATCGAGATCCTCACCGATCCCAAGGTCGAGCCGCGCGAGGAGTGGCTCGACCTCGTCCACAGCTCGCGGGCCAAGGCGAGGATCAAGCAGCACATCCGGCATCGCGCGCGCGAGCTGGCGGTCGAGACCGGTCGCAGCCTCTTGCGGGCCCGGCTCGAGCCGCGCGGGCTCGACCTCGCCGAGCTCGAGACCTCCGGCATCGTGGCCAGCAAGCTCGCGACCTTGGGCATCGCCGACGAGCGCGGGGTCGACCGCCTCTACGAGCTGATCGGCGACGGTGATCTGCGGATCGGCGAGGTCGTGCGCGTGCTCGACCCCGAGCCCGAGGCCAAGGCCAGCGAGAGCATGTTCGGTCGCTTGCTGCGGCCCTTCCGGCGCAAGCCCGAGAGCTCGAGCAAGGCCCCGCGCGAGGGTGAAGCGGGCGCGCCGATCGAGATCGACCCCGCGCGGATCGACTCGGGCTTGGTTCAGTTCGCGGTCTGCTGCTCGCCGCTCCCCGGCGATCCCGTGGTCGGCTTTCGAATTCCCGGCCGTGGCATCGTCGCGCACGTCGACACCTGCCCCGTGGCGATCAAGGAGCACCACGATCGCGTGTTCTTGGGTTGGGCAGGCAAGCTCGAGCTCGAGCGCCCCGTGACCGTGCGCGTTCGCACGGGCAACACGGTCGGACTCCTGGCCGAGATGAGTCGCGCCTTCTCGGCCTCGGGCCTGAACATCAAGCAAGCCAACTGTCGCGCGTTCGACGACGGAAAGTCGGCACTGAACACTTTCCACGCGACCGTCACCTCGCTCGAGCGGCTCGAGCAACTGCTCGACCGCCTGCGCGAGATCGATGGCGTGATCGCGGTCGAACGGGTGTTCGAGGGCGGCGAGTCCTGAGCCGTTGACAACCCGGGGCGGCGCGGCTACGAAACCGGCCCCCGCCCGGCCCTGCCGCGCGACGACGAGGAATCGAGACCATGGCGTCCAACACCAATATCTCCGAGAGTAAGCGCAAGCGTCGCCAAAAGAACGCGGGTCACAAGCGCAAGGTCGCGATGGCCAAGCACAGCACGCTGTCGGCCGAAGCCCTCTTCGCCGCTTGCGGTGAGCCGGGCAAGCCCGCGCCCAAGCCGGCCTGAGGCCAGCCGATCCGCCTCGACTCGACTCGCTGCCATCGCGGGTCATCGGGCCCGACCCACAGACGAGATCCACGGAGCACCGCGGGTCTCGTCGGCGTTTTCAGGCCAGCGATCGCTGGTGCTTGTGGTTGATTCGACGCCGAACCAACGCGTAGTCTGGTCGCGGACGACGCCGGCCGAAGTCGGCGGATCTTCGGATTTCGATCATGAGCACACCCGCGCCCGAGCTGTCCCCCGGAACCGCCCTCGACGGCTACACCATCGGTGCCAAGGTTCGCGCACGTTCGGGTGCGGCGACCTACGCGGCCAAAGACTCGAGCGGCAAGGACGTTCACGTCACCGTCTACGCCGACGCATGCTTTCCTTCGCCGCTGGTCCGCGAGCGATCGCTCCGCGAGCTTCGCCAGCTCCAGGCCGTCGATGCGCCGCAGCTGGCCAAGGTCGTCGACAGCGGCAAGTTTGGTGAGGGTGGCGTCTACGAGGTCGCCGAGCCGGTCGTGGGCCAGTCGCTGGCCGACGCGGGCCAGCTCGGCCGGGCCGAGGTGAGCGAGGCCATGAACGCGATCGGCGAGGCGCTCTTGGCCGCGCAAAAGGTCGGCGTCATCCATCGCAACCTCGGCGCCGACGTGGTCTTCGCGACCCATGCGGGCATCAAGGTCGTGGGCTTCACCGTCGGCGAGCCTCGCGGTGGCGCGGCCTTCGGTCCGATCGATGCGATCGCACCCGAGCAGGTCGCGGGCAAGGTCGTCGACCAGCGCACGCTCATCTACAACTTGGCCGCGATCGCCCACCAGCTGCTGACCGGTGCGCCGCTCTTCGCCGGCAGCGACGAGCAGAAGCTCGATCTCCACCTCAACGCCGAGCCTTCGGGCACCGAAGCAGCGCTGCTGCGGGCGCTCAGCAAGGACCCGCGGATGCGCCCGATGATGCTCAAGCAATTCGTCGGCGAGCTGGCGAAGCTGGGCGGCGGCGCAGCGGCAGCGCCCGCAGCCAGCCCGATCGCGAGCAAGCCGAGTAACCGCGGTTGGACCATGTTCATGGACGCCCAAGCGCCCGCCGAGCCAGCCCCGGCTGCGACCCTGCCTGCGCCGGCTCCGAGCGCACCGGCTCCGAGCGCACCGGCTCCGAGCCCCGTGGTCGCGCCTGTTCCCGTTCCCGCGCCGATGCCCGCGCCCGCGCCCGCTCAGCCCGCGGCGAGCAAGCCGAGCGTGCGTGGTTGGACGATGTTCATGGAGGCCGAGGCGGCTGGCGATGCACCGGCGCCCGTGGCCGCGTCGACGCCCGCACCCACGCCGACGCCCGCACCCACGCCGACGCCCGTGGTCGCGCCCGTGCCTGCACCCGTGCCTGCGCCCATGCCCGTCGTCTCGGCGCCTGCACCCGCGCCCGCTCAGCCTGCGGCGAGCAAGCCGAGCGTGCGTGGTTGGACGATGTTCATGGAAGCCGAAGGCGAGGCCGCTCCGGCCACGACGCCTGCGCCTGCACCCACGCCCGCGCCTGCACCCACGCCTGTCGTCGCGCCCACGCCCGCGCCGGTCCCTGCACCCGCGCCCGCTGCTGCTGCGCCCGTCGCCGCCGAGCCGACCAAGCGCGGCTGGACCATGTTCATGGAGGCGGAGCAGCCCGCCGCGTCGGAGCCGGCAGTGGCACCGATCACGCCCGCGCCTGTCGTCGCGCCCGCGCCCGTACCTGCGCCCGTACCTGCGCCCGCGCCCATCTCCGCGCCTGCGACCGCGACCGCCGAAGCCAAGCCGACCATGCGTGGTTGGACGATGTTCATGGAGGGCGACACCGGAGGAGCGCCGGCCGAGGCCGCGCCTGCGCCCACGCCCGCGCCCGCCTCGACGCCGGGTGAGGCCAGCACGGCGCCTTCGACTCGCGGCTGGACCATGTTCATGGAGGCGCAGTTGCCTGCCGAGCCTGCGGGCGAGAGCTCGAGCGCCGAGGCTGCCCCCGAACCCGCGCCTGCGCCCGAGCCCACCAAGGTCGGCTCGGACGCCAAGGGCTGGACGATCTTCGTCGAGCGTCCGGCCGACATTCGACCGCCCTCCGAGCCGAGCCCCGCCGCGGCACCCGAGCCCGCGCCCGCAGCAGCGCCCGAGCCGAGCTGGGCAGCGCCCGCGGCAGCGCCCGAGCCCGCGAAGCCGGCCGCCGAGTCGTTCGAAGACGTCCGCGTGTCGAGTCGGACCGTCGCCGCCGAAGAGGCGCCTCCTCGCGCTGCGCAGCCGGTCTCGAACAAGACCCTGATCATGCAAGAGGCGCCCGTGATCGCCCCGCCGCCGAGCCCCACGGCTCATGTCGCCCCGATCGCCCCGATCGCCGCCCCGATGGCCACTCGGCCCAGCGACGAGATCGAGGCCGGACCCAAGAGCAAGACCGGCCTGATCATCGCCGTGGCCGTGGGCGTGGTCGTGATCATCGTCGCGATCGTGCTCTCGATGACCTGAGCCTCAGCGACCGAGTCGCCGCAGCCATCGCGCCGCCCAGCGCCCGAACGCCTCGAGCAGCTCGAATTCCAAGTCGGCCCGGACCGCGTGCCCGAGCCCGCGCGGCTGTTCGAGCAGCGGGTTGGGCGGCGGCTTGCTCCGCTCGATCTGACGCTCGGCCTCGCGCTGTTCGAAGGCCTCGCTCAGCTTCAGCCCGCCAGCGTGGATGAAGTCGAGGACCGCCTCGAGCTCGCCCTCGTCGAACCAGGTCCCGCACTTGCGACACTCGTCGACGACCACGCCCGAGATCCGGCCGAAGTTGCGCCGGTGCATCATCTGACCGCAGCTCGGACAGTGGCGATAGACGACGGGCTCGACGATGGGCCGGCGCGGGACGTCATTGGCCTTGGTCGCGCGGGCATCGGCCAAGGCGCTGGCGTTGCGGACGAGCTCGCCGAGGGTGCTGGGATCGACCCAGGCGCCTTTGCAGCGCGGACATGCCTGGACCCAGCGCTCGATCGCGCGATAGCTCGACGAGTCGAGCTGCCACTGGGTCATGCGCTCGCGGCAGACGGGGCAGGGGAGCGGCTCCACTCTGCGAGGTTAGCAGTGGATTCTCTGTGGAGGATCGCGAGGGATCCTTCGCGGGAGATCGGGTTCTCGATGGGCGGGCTTCACGGTGGGAAGAAGGGTCCCCCGCTCGGGCTCAAACACGTCGCCCTTCGAATCGCGGGCGCGCTCTCCCTGGTTGGAGATTTCTGGCGATCGTTGCGATCGCGCACGGCAGCCAGGGGCTCGACTCGCCTCGGAGGGACCCTTCTTCCCCCCGCGCGCCTTTGACTTCGGTTGCTGGCTCCGTCCTCCACAGGGCGCGGGAGATCCTCGGAGTCTTCGATGCGATGCCTCGGAGCTCGCGTGCAGCCGATCCGAGCTCACGC
>JAMHUH010001100.1:0-5555 GCA_035904925.1 Nannocystaceae bacterium | reverse complement strand
GGCCGCGTGGGCGCTCGACGTGCCGGCCGGCAACCTCGACACCCAGGTCTACGCGATCCGCTATCCGCTCGACTTGGTTGCGCCCGCGGGCGGCGTCGCGCCGCAGACCAGCGAGGCCGACGCGGCCCTGGTCGAGCGATTGGTTCGCAGCGCCGAGGTCTTGGCCGACTTCCAGAAGGCCGAGTCCAGCAAGTAGCAGTCAGCAGACCGAGAGCACGAGTCGAGGCAAGCGCTCACGCAGGGACTGGATCGCGGCGTCGTGCTGGCGCCAGACGGGGATCGTCACGCTGAGCGCGACGCGATCGAGGCGCTCGAGCCAGCTCGCGCTCCCACGCGCGAGCCGATCGGCGAGCAGCTCCACGGCCTGGCCGCGGACCCGATCGAGCACCAGCGTGCGCAGGCCGGTGGGGGGCGGCGCGGCGAGCAAGAGCTTGAGGAACTCGGCCGCGAGCGGCGAGAGCCGCAGCGTCTCGAGCCCAGGGCCGAGTTCGGCAAGCAGCGATCGAAACCCCGCGAGCTCCTCGTCGCGCGCCCGACCGCCGACCGGCAGGCTGAGATCGATCGTGCGCAGCTGGTTGGCCGCGAGCATGAAGGCCCGGCCACCATGGCCCCACTCCGAGCTGTCACCGTGGCGGATCCGCAGGATCTCGAGCTTAGGCCAGTCGAGCGCGAGCGCGTCGAGCTTGCCGTGGCCGATCAGCCGAAGCTCGCGCAAGCGCGGAAAGATCGGTGCGAGCGCGTCGATACGCGGCGCCTCGCTGGGAAGCTGGGTGAGCGCGAGCCGACGGACTTGCTGCGCGGGCGGCAGCGTGGCCAGCGAGGCGACCAAGTCCGGCCAGCGCTCGTGCTCCGAACAGGCCAAGCGCAGATCGACCAGCAGCGGCTCGTGCTCGAGCAGCGTGGCCACGGCGATCCGAGCCTCGGCGATCGCGTGGGCGCCTCGACCCGCGAGCGCGTTGGGGTCGATCCGGGCTTGGACGATCATGCCGAGCTCGCGGCGAAGCTCGATCTTCGCCAGCCCGATCGCCGCGCCGCGATCCGCCAGCCACAGGCCGCGATCGCGTTGGGCTTGGAGACGCAGGTTCGCATGCTCGAGCGCTCGCGCGCGCTCGCGTCGACGTTTGCGACCGATCGCGCGGGCGCCCAGCTCGGCCGCGAGCAGCTCGCCACGCGCGTCGCCCTGGCTCTGCAGCCAGTCGGCCCAGACCGCGAGCGCGTCGTGCCCAGCTCGGCCGGCGAGATCGCCGTGCTCGGCCGCGTCGATCAGCGCGAGCTCGAGCTCGAGCGCGCGAGCGGGAGCTGGCCAAAGGCCAGGTCCCGCGGCGACCGGCGTGCTCGGGTCGAAGGCGGGATCGCGGATCGCGAGCGGGCGGGCGAGGTCGGCCGGGCTTCGACCCGCGCGATCACGACTCGGTCGCGCGCCCGCTCGCACGAGCAGGCGCGCGAGCTGCTGGCGACCTTCGTCGGGGGCCGCCGCGAGGTAGTGCAGCGCCGTCCAACCTCGATCGTCGCGGGCGTCCGCGTCGGCGCCGGCACCGAGCAAGGCCTCGATCACCTCGCGCAACGCCGACGTGGACGCCGAGGGATCCGCCAGCGCGAGCATGAGCGGCGTGCGGCCAAAGTCGTCGCGGGCGTCGAGCTCGGCGCCGGCCCGAATCAAGACCGAAAGGCTGGCGGGGCGGTGAGCCGAGGCCGCCCAGTGCAGGGACGTCCGGCCGCGAAGATCGCGAGCGTCGATCCGGGCGCCGCGAGCCAGCAACCATGCACACGACGCGGCCCCGAGCGCGAGCCCGATCGGGGCTTCGAGCTCGCTTGGATCGGCCCCGAGCGGTCCCTCGACGGGCAAAGCCGCGGCGAGCATCGAGGCCGTTCGGCCCTCGTCGTCGCGCGCGTCGAGGTCGAGCGCGGGCGTGTGCGCGCGCAAGACCTCGAGCACCGCGGGCCCGCCATAGACCCCGAAGTGCAGCAGCGGGGCCTGACCGGGCTCGGTGGTCTCGGGCACGCCCACGCACAGACGCTCGACCCAGGTCGCATCACCACGCACGCACCCGAGCCGCAGCCTGCTCCGCCGCACCGACCAGAGCGGGCTCGGCCGCGAGACCTTGGCGAACTGCGGCCGACCCCGCTTGTCCGGCCGCGGCCCCGTCCAAACTGGAAATGGGGCGGCGAGCTCGATCGAACCCCAGACCGCCCAGATCCAGTAGCCGGTCGCGAGCAGGTCGAGCCAGGGCCGAAAGGGATCCGCGAGCTCGCCGAGGCGCCGGCCTGCGAGCGGGCCGAACTCGGCGGGGATCACCAGCTCGAGCGCACGGGCCCGTCGATCGGACCACGCGAGCAGCTCGTGGGCCAAGCGAAAGCGAAGGTGAGGGTGGGGCGGATCGAGCAAGCGACCGCTGAGCCGCTGCATCAGCTCGCAGGCCTTCTGGATCGGCGCGCGCAGCTGGCCGAGCGAGGGCTCGCCGGCCTCGGGTCGATCGATCGCCGCGCCGGCGATCCGCCACACCAACGTTCGAGCGCGCGGCTCGAGGCCGAAGGGGACGAGCGCGGCGACCAGCGCGTGGGCGTGTCGTTCGGCCTCGAGCATCCCCTGCGGATCGCTGGCGAAGAGCCGCGCAGCCTGGCGCTCCTGGGGCGTCGCATGATCCTGCGCGCGCCCGAAAAATCGCCGACCCGGATCGTCGGCCCAGCTCGAGGGCAGGCAGCCGGCCGCGATCGCCCGCTGCCAGATCTCGGGCCCCGAAGCGCCGGCGAGGATCGTGGCGTCGAGCGTCGCGCGTTCGGGTCGAAGGAAGCGGCGCTCGAGCGCGAGGGTCCGGCGCCAGAGCTCGCGCTCGTCGGCCATGTCAGAGCTCGCGCTGGCTCGCGCTCGGCGACGCCGGAGCCTCGGCGCTCGGCGTCGTCGGTGAGGGCCCGAGCGCGTCGAGTCGACGCTCGAGCCAGTCGAGCTGATCGGCATTGACGCCACCGAGCACTCGAGCGCGACGCAGCGCCGCGCGGGCCGACGACACCGCCCGCTCGGCCTGCTCGACCTCGCCGACCAAGGTCTCGAGCGAGTCGAAGCCGGCGCGTGGGGTCGGGGTCGCGCTCGCGCTGGTGCTCGCTTCGCTTCGCCGGCTCGGCTCGACCTCGTGGGTCGGCGTGCTCGGGCTCGGTGAGGCGCTCGACTTCGAGAGCAGATGGACCAGACCGCCGACGCCGATCGCCGTGGCCGCGAGCAGACCGAGCGCCGCGATCAGCCGGACGCGCTGACGCGAGCGGTCGGGAGCCGAGTAGCGAGGCAGGGTCGTCGACACGGCCCGCGAACCCTACCATGGCCGAACAGGAACAAGCCCGACCAGGTCGTGTCATGCTCGACCGTGGTGCAGGCCGAGCGGATCCGCGGACTCTTCCCGTCCACCCGAACCACCCCGAAGAGGGCGATCGAGCCAAGCCTGATCGCCCTCGTCGCGTTGTTGTCCGGCTGCGCGAGCGCTCGAACCACGAGCAGGGTCGGGCTGCCGGAGTCGAACGCGAGCCTCGACGCTTCCATCACGACGAGGGACGTGCGCGAGCCGACCACGGCGGTGGCCGAGGCCGCCGATCCGGCCTCGTGGTTGGACGCGGCCGAGCATGCACTCCAGTCCGAACAGCCGGCGCGGGCGGCCGCCTTGTTCGCCCGCTATCTCGGTCACGATCCCAGCGGTGAGCCAGCTCGCCAGGCCTACCCCGGCCTCGCCCGCGCCCACGAGCAGCTCGGTGATTTCGAAGCGGCGATCCGAGCCTACGACGGCTTCCTTCGCCACTTCGCCACCGATCCTGGCGCACCCGCGATGCTCGGACGGCGCGGCGCCTGCGAGGCCGAGATCGGCCAGTGGGAGCGCTCGGCGGCCAGCTTCGGGCAGATGATCGAAGCGGGCGACGACCAACTCCTCGCCGTCGATCGGGTCGAGGCGCTCACTCGCCAGGGCTTCGCGCTCTACCAGCTCGACCGCTTCGACGACGCCGACGCGCGCCTGGCCGAGGCCGACGCGATCTACGTCGCCGTGACCGAGGCCAAGCGCGAGCGCTTCGGCGACACCTACTTCGTCGCGATGGCCCGCTTCTATCGGGCCGCGATCCTGCATCGCCGCTTTCGCGACGTGACCATCCATCTGCCCGAGCCGCAGATGAACCAAGACTTCCAGACCAAGCTCGCGCTGCTCGAGCGAGCCCAAGACGCGTACAACCTGACGATCCAAGCCCGGCACGTCTATTGGGTCTCGGCCGCGGGCTACCAGCTCGGCTCGCTCTTCGAAGAGTTCTACGACGCGATCATGTACGCGCCGGTGCCCGAGTGGCTCGACGAGCAGCAGCGCCTGACCTACTACGACCAGCTCGAAGAGCAGCTGCGGCCGGTCGTCGACAAGGCGATCTGGGTGTTCGAGAAGAACCTCGAGACCGCGCGCAAGCTCGGCTACGACAACGAGTTCGTCGCGCTCAGCGAGCAGCAGCTCGAGCGCTTGCAGACCGTGCTGCTCGGCCGCGACGCTCGACTCGGCCAGCCCGTGCCGAGGCTCGCGGTCGACGCGAGCGAAGCCGTGGCGCAGACTTGGACAAGCTCCGCCGAGATCCCCGCGATCGAGCGAAAGCTCTTCGTGCCGCTGCCGACCCCGCTCTGACCCGCTTCGCGTGCCAGGGCCCAAAACGAGTGAGTTTTGGTCACTTGCGCGGGTGCATGGGGTGCCGCCGGGTCGTCTTGACCCTGCCGAGGTCGGCAGCTATACAGCGCGTCCACTTCACTCGTTCGGGTGAGGTTGGTCGTGGCCAATCTGGCACGACCAGGAGTCCTGCAGGGAGCCAACACGACGAAACGCTGGCGTAGCTCAACTGGCAGAGCACCTGATTTGTAATCAGGCGGTTGTGGGTTCGACTCCCTCCGTCAGCTCTGACTGCCCAGCACGAGATCGACTACGGATGGGTGCCCGAGTGGCCAAAGGGAGCGGACTGTAAATCCGCCGCGTGCGCGCTTCGAAGGTTCGAATCCTTCCCCATCCACCACGAGCAACCAGCCAAGCGGGAGTAGCTCAGTTGGTAGAGCGTCAGCCTTCCAAGCTGAATGTCGCGAGTTCGAGCCTCGTCTCCCGCTACCTTTTTGATCCAGCTTCATCACGCCCCGCACACGCCCTCGTAGCTCAGCTGGTAGAGCGCATCCTTGGTAAGGATGAGGTCAGCGGTTCAAATCCGCTCGAGGGCTCTGCACATCGCCGTCTAGGCATCAACTCGAAGAACAAGAAGAGAAAGATCAGCGCATGTCGAAGGAGAAGTTCGTTCGCGACAAGCCCCACGTGAACATCGGGACCATCGGTCACGTGGATCACGGCAAGACCACGCTCACGGCGGCGATCACCAAGGTGCTGTCGCTGCGCGGCTGGGCCCAGAAGGTCGACTTCGACAACATCGACAAGGCGCCGGAAGAGCGAGAGCGTGGCATCACGATCTCGACCGCGCATGTCGAGTACAACTCGGAGAAGCGCCACTACGCGCACGTCGACTGCCCGGGACACGCCGACTACATCAAGAACATGATCACCGGCGCG
>JAMHUH010001099.1:0-7622 GCA_035904925.1 Nannocystaceae bacterium | reverse complement strand
GTTTTTCGTGCTGGATCCTTCGCGGTTTTTCGTGCTGGATCCTTCGCGGTTTTTCGTGCTGGATCCTTCGCGGTTTTTCGTGCTCCCGAAGTGGGGGGCTTCACGGGGAATATCGCCGCCCCACGCTCGGCTCCCCCACTTGTACTCGAACGCCAATGTCCGCCTCGGAGGGACGCCGACATTCCCCGCCGCCCGAGTTCGCAGACGTCGGCGCCGCCGCTTGGAGAGACTGGAGAGACTGGAGAGAGACCGGAGAGGGGGCCGGCGAGTGGGGAGACTTGGGAGAGGAGAGAGGGGGGCGGCGAGGCCGGCGAGTGGAGACTTGGGAGAGGAAGTTAGAAGCCGCGTTCGTCGCGTTGGCGTTGGCGGAGGGCTTCGGCTTGGGCGTTGCCGACTTCGGCGTCGCTGGCTTGGGTGTAGCGCAGGGGGCCGTGGCGGCGCTCGAGCAGGAGGTCGCCTTCGGGGGTCAGGACCATGCCGCCGACGTTGCGCTCGATGATGGCGAGGGCTTCGCTGGTGGGGGACCAGGTCAGGTCGTAGTTTTCGCCCGCGAGGTTGATCGACCAGGCGAGTTGGGGGAGCGCGGGCGGGTCGGCGTGAATGTAGAGGCTCAGGGTCACGGTGTTGGGCTCGGGGTCCCAGCTGGCGGTGCGATTGGTCTCGACGATGGCGAAAGTGCGGCCGTCGGGGCTGGGCAGGATCAGCTCGAGGACGCTGGTGTGGAGCTGCATGGTGACGGTCGGGATGCTGGGTTGGCTGGGCTGGCTGATCTCGATGGTGGGGTCGCGGCCGCGGCTGCCGAGGTAGGTGCGGCCTTGGCTGTCGACGACCCTCTTGCTGTGCACGGTGGCCCAGGTGTAGCCCTGGTCGCTCTCGCCGAGGGGCTCGAGTTGGCCGGGTTGGGCGAGGGGCTCGACGAGGCGTTGGCCGGCGTTCGACCAGACGACCTCGCTGCCGTCGTTGGCGAAGCCGACTCCGGTCATGTCGGGGGCGGCGTGGCCGAGCACGTGGAAGTGATCGTCGTCGATCGGATCGAGCACGAGCGAGCGGCCCTCGGGGACGATGCGCAGGCCGGCGACGATGCTGGCGTGCCAGCGGTCGCGCTCGATCGAGTGGGCGAGCGGGATCTTCGGGGTCTCGACGCGGGTCTCGACGGGGAGGGCTTCGAGCTCGCTGGGCATCACGAAGCCGGGCGGCTGGATCTGGCCGCCCTCGAGATCGATCCAGTAGCCAGCGCCGCTGCCGTCTTCGATCAGGGCGCGGCGATCGTCGACGATGTGGAGGCGCGGGCGGATCTTGCTCTCGACCTCGCCCCAGAGCACTCGGGTCTCGCCGCTCGCGAGGTCGATCAGCTCGAGACTCCACGCCTGACCCTTGGCCGAGAAGCGGCGAAAGGCGGTGACCTTGGTGCCGTCGGGGGTGAGCTGGAGATCGTTGAGGTTGGGGCCGCGATCGAGGTGGACCTCGCGGGCTCGACCGACGAGCTCGAGCGCGCCGTTGCGCAGCTCGAGCGGCTGCACGCGGGTCGGAGCCGCGAGCACGGCCGCGACGTGCAGCGACTCGCCGCGGCCGGCGATCCGCAGCTGCCAGGGCGCGAAGCCGTGCTGGCTGAGCTCGCTGAGCAGCGCGCCGCTGCGGTCGTAGACGCGCAGGCGATGATCGACGCCCAGGGCGATCAGGCGCTCGCCGCCCTCGAGTACGTGCAGTTCGAAGAGCGGGTCGCTCGGCGGGATCGTGAAGAGCTCGAGCAGCTCGGCCTTGCCCTGGTCGTCGATCCGAACCTCGATCACGCGGCCGGCTTGGACGGTGTCGATCGCCGCGATCACGAAGGTGCCTTGGTCGGTGCGCGTGAACGAGAGCGTGGCGGCTTCGTGCAGCGGCAGGCTGATCGGCGCGAGCGCGGCGAGGTCCTCGGACGTGGGCGCGAGCGTGGGCCAGAGTCGAACCCCGCCCGCGCCGTCGAGGCTGAGCGCGGCGCTGGCTTGGGGATCGAGCCAGGTCTCGGTGATGTCGAAGGCGTGCCCGAGGCCACGCTCGAGCGTGGTGGCGTCGGCCCAGGCGGAGGGCGGCGGCGGCTTGGCCTGGTCGGCGGGAGCGAGCGCGGCCTCGGGGTCGAGCGCTGGGCCGGACTCCTGCGCGGAGGTGCAAGCGAGCAGCAGGGTCGACAAACCGGTGAGTAGAGTTCGGCGCATCACAGCGACTCCAGGTAGGTGACGAGGTCTTGGCGTTGCTCGCTCGACAGGGCCGAGGTGTCGGTCATGTCGTGGATGTTGGCCCGGTCGTCGATCAGCGCGCGCAGGTCGGTCGCGCTGCCGTCGTGGTAGTAGGGCGCGGTGTGGGCGAGGCCCGCGAGCGAGGGGGTGTCGACCAGCCCGAGCGAGGTCGTCAGCGCGTGCTGATTCTGGTCGGTCGTGTGGTCGCCAGCGTGGCAGCCCGAGCACTCGGCCTCGAACACCGCCTGACCACGCGCGAGCGCCTCGGGGTCGCGCACGCGCGGGGCTCGGGGCGCGGGCAAGGACTCGAGGTAGGCGGCGATCGCTGCGACCTCGGACCGACGCATCTCGGTCGCCGTGCCACCGAGGCGCTCGACCGTGTGCCGGATGCTGGCCGGCAGGTTCGGATCTTGGCCGTCCCATTTGTAGGGGGCCGTGCCGACGACCCGACCGGCGAGCAGCGGCGTCTGCAAGATCGACTTGCCGAGCCGCCACGAGAGCCCGTCGTTGCGGCCTTCGGGGTGACAGTTGGCGCAGGCCAACACGCCGCCGCCCGAGATCCGAAGGTCGCCGTTGCGACGGAAGAGCTCGGCGCCCCACTCGACCTCGGCGCTGCGCGGGCTGGCGACCAGCTCGGGGCTGCGCAGCCACTGCTTCGACTTGACCGGCATGTCGGCGTCGTCGAAGTCGATCCGAACCACCTTGCGGGTCAGCTCGCAGTGGACCCAGAGCCCGCGGCTCTCGGGCGTCGGCGCGACCCCATCGACGCCGCAGCCCGCGTCGAGCTGAGCGCTCCAACGCAGGGTCGGGTTCGCGCTCGAGCCCTTGCTGAACGCGATGATCCGATCGTTGCCGTAGCCGCCGACGTAGAGGACGTCATGGGCGGCGTCCCAGGCGAGCGCGCGCGGCTGGGCGGCATCCAGCGCGATCACGCTCGGCTCGCTCGCGCCCGCGCCCCCGGGCGACTCGATCCGGCCGAGCTGGTAGGCCATCGGCGGGATGTCTTCGGCCCCGCCGCCGTAGCTGTCGCGCCGACCCGCTTGCGGACGTCGCTCGAGCTGCGGCGTCGCGAGCTGATGCGGCACGATCGCGACCTCACCGAGGAAGGCGAGCGTGAACACGCCGCGCGCGTGTCGACGGCCGATGTCGTTGGGGACCTCGAAGCGGCTGTTGGCCTCCTCGATCGTCATCTGGAGGAACTCGCCGTCCCAGTCGTCTTCGACCAGCTCGATCTCGACTTGATCGCGCGGGGTCAGGCTGTGCCAGCGAATCTTGGTGCCGGCGCTCTCGAGGTCGACCTGGGCCAGCGCGCCGCTCGACAAGAACCCGACCAGCGCCGTGTTGCCGTCGGGCGCGATCGCGACGGCGCGCGGCTCGGGCAAGAGCTCGACCCGCCAGCGGATCGTGAAGCTCGAGGTGTCGACGGCGACGAGCTCGTGATCGGCGACGCTGGTGACCAGCAAGGTCGCGCCGTCGGGCGTCAGCGCCAGGCCGTGCGGCTCGGGGATCTCGAGCTCGCGCTCGACCTCGAGCTTGGAGCTGGCGATCCGGACCAGGCGATCGGCGCTGCGATCGGCGACGAAGAGGGCGTGGTTGCGCGGATCTTGGATCAGCTCGCCGAGCCCGGGATGCAGACTCAGGCTCGACTGGACCCGGCCCTCGAGGTCGGTGCGGATCACCACGCCGGCGACTCGCTCGGCGATCCACAGGCCCTCGGCGTCGGCGATCAAGGTCCCGCCGCGCGGACCAGCCTGATTCGGGGTCGAGGTCGGGGTCGCGGCGGCGAAGCGGACCCGAGCGGCGCCGACCGGTGGGCCATGAACCTGCTCGGCGTGGGCCGCCAGACCGAGCGCGAGCAGGAGGGGTGTCGTGGCCAGGACCGAGCTCCAACGTGGCATCGCGGGCAAATACGGTTGGCTCCGGGTTTGGATTCCAAACCCGCGCAACTAAGCTCGGGCTCGATTTCGAGCCCGGTGAGGTGGTGAAGCGCGATGGAGATCGATAGGGTGGCGCCCCGCATGAGCGAGCCAGCCACCGTCGCCGACATGCTCCCGCAGATGGCCGCGTCGATCCCTGACGCGACCGCGATCCATTTTCCGACCAAGCGCCGCGACTCGGCCGGCTTGATCGAGTACGTCCAGATCAGCTACCGCGAGCTCGACGAGCGCAGCGATCGGATCGCCGCGGGCCTCCACGCGATCGGGATCGCGCGCGGCGATCGAGCGGCGCTGATGGTCAAGCCCAGCCCCGATCTCTTCGCGCTGACCTTCGCGATGTTCAAGGCCGGCGTGGTCCCGGTGATGATCGATCCCGGGCTCGGGATCCGCGGCTTGAAGTCGTGCATGGCCCGGGCTCAGCCGAGCGCCTTCATCGGGATCCCGGCCGCACACGCGGCTCGGGTCGCGCTCGGCTGGGGCCGCGAGACGATCCGCAAGACCGTCAGCGTCGGTGGTTGGGGCCTCGGCGGCCACACGCTCGCGGCGGTCGAGCAGCTCGGCGCCGATCGAATGACCAAGGGCGAGCGCTCGGGCTCGACCGGGCCCGACGAGGTCGCGGCGATCCTGTTCACCAGCGGCAGCACCGGCCCGGCCAAGGGCGTGGTCTATCGGCACCGGACCTTCGTCGCCCAGGTTCGAGCGATCCGCGAGATGTTCGGCATCGAGCCAGGCGAGATCGATCTGCCGACCTTCCCCTTGTTCGCGCTCTTCGATCCGGCCCTGGGCATGACCACGGTCTTGCCGGACATGGACTCGACCAAGCCGGCCCAAGTCGACCCGCGCAACATCATCGAGCCGATCCAGCGCTTTGGCGTGACCACGATGTTCGGCTCACCGGCGCTGCTCGACACGGTCGGTCGCTACGGCGAGCAACACCAGGTCCAGCTGCCCTCGCTGCGGCGGATCATCGCCGCCGGTGCACCGCTGCCGGGGCCGACGATCCGGCGCTGGCACGGCATGATCGATCCGAGCGCCGATCTCTTTCCGCCCTATGGCGCGACCGAGTCGCTGCCGGTCGCCTGCATCGCCAGCCGATCGATCGTCGCCGACACCTGGACGCAGACCGAGCAGGGCGCGGGCGTCTGCGTGGGCACACCCGTGCCGACCATCGACGTGCGGATCATCGCGATCACCGACGAGCCGATCGAGCGCTGGTCCGCCGATCTGCTGGTGCCCGACGGTGAGATCGGCGAGATCGCGGTCCGGGGTCCGATGGTCACCGAGGCTTACTTCAACGACGAGACCAACACCGGCAAGGCCAAGATCCTCGAGGGCGAGCGGATCTGGCATCGGATGGGCGACGTTGGTTGGCGCGACGAGCAGGGCCGGATCTGGTTTTGCGGTCGCAAGTCGCACCGCGTCGATTTGGCCGCGAGCGCGACGATGTTCTCGGTCTGCGTCGAGAACGTGTTCGACACGCATCCGGCCGTGTACCGCAGCGCGCTGGTCGGGCCGCAGCTCGGAGGTCGGATCGCGCCGACCCTCTGCGTCGAGCTCGAGCCCGGGACCGCGCGACCTTGGTCGGACATCGCGGGCGAGCTGCGCGAGCTCGCGGCGCGTCACCCCGGCGCGCTCGAGCTCGGCCGGATCGAGCACTTCCTCCACTACGACGACCGGCGCGGGTTCCCGGTCGACATTCGCCACAACGCCAAGATCGGGCGCGAGAAGCTGCGCGCCTGGGCGGAGGCCAAGCTGACATGAGCACCACCAGCGGACCCATCCTCGTCACGGGTGGCGGCGGCTTTCTCGGTCGCTCGATCATTCGCGCGCTGCTCGATCGCGGCCACCCGCTGCGCAGCCTCGCCCGCGGCGACTACCCGCAGCTGCGCGAGTGGGGCGTCGATCTGCGCCGCGGCGACGTGACCGACGCCAACGCGGTCCTGCACGCCGCCGAAGGCTGCGCCGCGGTGTTTCATGTCGCGGCCCGGGTCGACGTCTGGGGCCCCTACTCGGAGTTCTTCGCGACCAACGTCGTGGGCACCCGCAACGTGCTCGCGGCCTGCCAGGCCCAGGGCGTGGCCAAGCTGATCTACACCAGCACGCCGAGCGTGGTCCATGGCGGCGACGCGGTCTCGGGCGTCGACGAGTCGGCGCCCTACCCCGATCACTTCGAAGCCCACTATCCCGCGACCAAGGCGATCGCCGAGCGCGAGGTGCTCGAGGCCAACGGCCCCACGCTCGCGACCGTCGCGATTCGTCCGCACTTGATCTGGGGCCCCGGCGACACCTCGATGCTCCCCCGCGTGCTGGCCAAGGCCCGCGCCGGTCGGGTTCGCCACATCGGCGCGCCGCAGCAGGTCGACACCGTCTACATCGACAACGCCGTCGATGCCCATTTGCTGGCCTTCGACGCGCTCGCGCCCGGATCCGCGCCCGCGGGCAAGGCCTACTTCATCACGCAAGGCGAGCCGCTGCCGGGCCCGACCTTCCTCGACGATCTGCTCGGCGCCGCTGGGCTGCCACCGGTGAAGAAGACCCTCTCGATCGGCCAGGCCCGCGCGGTCGCGAACCTGGCCGAGGCGATCTGGCAGATGTTTCGGCTGCGCGGCGAGCCGCCGATCACCCGCTTCGTGGTCAGTCAATTGTCGACTGCCCATTGGTACGACATCTCGGCGGCGAAGCGGGACCTCGGCTACGCGCCGCGGGTGTCTTACGCCGAGGGCATGCAGCGGCTGCGGGCGTGGCTGGCCGAGCACCCGATCTGAGCGCGAAGGCGCTGACGGACGCGTGATCGAGACCTCGTCCGATCACCTCGAGACCACGCCTTCGGGCATCCGAGCGCCGCTCGATCACCTGAGCGGTTGGTCCTGAAGTCGCGAGCTGTCGTCGCCCGCATACACTCGTGGATGCAGCCGAATTCACAGCCCGACCTGTGATCTGCGTCAGCCCACGCGCAAAGCCACGTCGGCGCGCGCGTGCGTGGCATCGTAGCGCTCGCGCGGCTCGCAAGGCCCCGCGCAGCTTCCTGCGCACGAATCAATCCACGCCGACCACGAGTTCGTTCGCTCATGACCTCGCCTGAAGATTCATCGCCGCTCGAGGCTCGCCTCGACTTCGTCCATGCGCAGGTGCTGCAATTGCAGTCGCGGGTCGCCGCGCTCGAGCACGAGCTGGGTCATCGGTCGCAGACGCCCGAGCTCGCGCCAAGCCCAATCGCCGCCCCTGCGTTGGTGCTGCCCGAGCTCGTCGGACCCGCGCAACCCTACGTTCGGCAGCAAGAGGCACTGCCCGTCGCGCCGCGCTCGAGCGAGGAGGCGAGCCCGATGCGGGTGCTGGCGCTGGCAGGCGGCGCCGCGCTGCTCATCGGTCTCGCCTTCTTCGTCGGCTTCGTGATCGAGCAGGGCTGGCTGACGCCAGCGCTTCGCTTCGGGCTCGGCGCGACCTTCTCGGCCTTGCTGACCTTGGCGGCCTG
>JAMHUH010001098.1:0-4816 GCA_035904925.1 Nannocystaceae bacterium | reverse complement strand
G
This sequence comes from Nannocystaceae bacterium, assembly GCA_035904925.1. Taxonomy (GTDB): domain Bacteria; phylum Myxococcota_A; class Polyangia; order Nannocystales; family Nannocystaceae; genus Plesiocystis. Next base: position 4,815 of record JAMHUH010001098.1, on the reverse strand, counting down.
GATTGGCAAATCCAGGCTTCTGGGGCGTGGTTGGTCGATGCAGCGACGATCCACGCCGTCGACCTCGGTGGCTGGACGACCCGAAGCGCGGGGACTCCCGCAGGGTTGATGTGGCAAGTCGGCGACGAAGAGCGGATCGCCAGCTCGGAGCCCCCCCGAACGATCGACTATCCGAACGCCGCGGTCGAGGCCGATGAACGAGGGCCCAAGCCTCGCGGGCCAAGCGTCGAAGGCAAGTCGGCCGTCATCGGGCCCCTCGACCCCGATCACGTGCGACGAATCGCCCGCGCGCACATCAACGGGGTCAGGAAGTGCAGCAAGCCAACGCCCAAGTTGGACGCCTCGGTCGCGCTCGCGTTCACGATCGGCGCCGAGGGCAAGGTCGGCGACGTCGTCGCCCGCGACGCCGAGAGCTTCCCTGATCAAGCGGTCCTGGGCTGTCTGATCGACGAGGTCGCGACCTGGGTCTTTCCCAAGCCTGGCCACGGCGGGGTCGCCAAGGTCGTGCACACCATCGAGTTCGAACCAGGCTGACGCCGATCTTCGGGATGGGCGAGCGCCCATCGATCGCACGCTCGGGCGAGGGCTGCTAGCCTGAACGCAGGTGTTCGACCACGAAGCCCGCCGCGCTCGCTCGACTCTTCGCCCCGCGTCGCCCGAGGCCGCGCCCTCGAGCGCCGCGCTCAATCCGAACTGGCTGACCATGGCGACCCGATCGTCGACGCACGCGACGATGCCGGAGCCGCTGCGCGCGAGCATGGAGTCGGCCTTCGATCTCGATCTCTCGCCGGTGCGCGTCCACGAGGACGAGCAGGCGCGCAGCATGGGCGCGCTCGCGTTCACCCGCGGCACCGACATTCACTTCGCGCCCGGCCACTATCGACCCGAGACGCCTCGCGGTCGCGCGCTCTTGGGCCACGAGCTGGCCCATGTGGTTCAGCAGGCCCAAGGTCGAGCCTCGTCGGGCGAGAGCGCCGGGCTCGAGCGCGAGGCCGACGTCGCGGGCGCTCGTGCGGCTCGGGGCGAGCGAGCCTCGCTCGCTGGACCGACGCGCGCGCTGAGGCCCAACCATGCGGGCCCGGTCCAGCGCAAGATCGAGGTCGCGACCGGTGACCTGAAGAGCGCTGGCTTCACCGACTGGAGCTACGTCGCCTACCTCGGCGAGGGCGTGGTCCGGCTCCGCTTTTGCCACGGCTCCGACTGCGAGGCCAAGGGCGAGGCGATCGGCACGATCGGCTGGGTCACCAACAACCCGACCCACCTCGACGTCAGCGACGACGCTGGCAAGCCGGCCGCCAACGCGCCGCGGGCCAGCGGCATGGCCTACAAATCGAGCGAGACCAAGACCGACGCGACCGGGCGCTTCTCGCGATTCGCGATCTTCTCGGACTCGGGCAAGGGCCTGGCCGGTGTGCTCGCGGTCTGGAAGGCCTTCTACGAGGGCCAGAAGAAGACCAACCCGAACATCTCGTTGGCCGAGATCATCAAGCTCCACAAAGGGCTCGAGCCGAGCGAGAAGATCAAGCTCGATGCGATCCAAGATCCCGCCGCCCGCAAGGCCGCCGACCCACGCGAGAAACACCTCACGCTCACGCGAAGCTTCATGATCGAAGCGCTGGTCAAAGACGGACCGATGTCGGAGTCCGACGCGACCAGGGCCGTCGACCAGGTCTTGGCCACGAGCTTCGCCAGCCTCGTCACCGGCGGGCCCGACCAATGGCTGAACGCGGCCCACATGTTCAACCTGCTCGGCACGCTCCAAGCCGTGGCGCGGACCGAGGGCTCGGCCAAGCCCTCGGGCGTGCTCTTCCGCTTGGCCGGCGACGCCTTCGAGCACGACCCGGCGACCCGCTACAGCAAGGCGAACCAGACCCGGATCAGCGCGCTCGAGGCCAGCGCGGCGGTGAAGGCCGAGCTGCGTGGGCTGCTCGGCGCGAAGTGAGCCGGTGGTCGAGATCAGGGGAACGCGAGCTCGAGCGCGGTCTGGGCCGGGTAGGCGAAGGCGGCCTCGACCAGGACCTCGGTGCCCGCTCGAAACCCGTTGATCCGGCACCAGCCCGCGGGATCGGGCGGCTCGATGCAGTCGCAAGGTTCGAAGTCGCAGGTGACCATGGGGCTCGCGATCGCACCCGCGACGTAGTCACCGGCGTCGGCCTGGGTGATCGCGGCGCACTGATCACCGCACGACTCGTTGACGCACTCGGGCGTCAGCGTCGCGACGTCGATCCTTCCGCCCGACCACGAAGCGTCGTAGTGACCGCCCGGGTCGACGCGAATGACGGTGTCTTGAATGCAGGGACCCGGACACTGGCACAGGCCCATCAGCGCGTCGGCGCACGACTCACAGATCCCGAACTGCCAGCGCAGCAGCTCGCCGCCGCTGGCGATCGTGAAGGGTGAACCATCCATGCACTGCGTCGCCTCGGTCAGGTAGAGCGCGGCGTTGGTCTCGTTGCGGATCGTCACCGCGACCGCCGGGCCGATGTCGGGATCCGAGGGATCGCAGACCGGGGTGTCACCTGTGGTGTCGCTCTGGCTGGTCTCGCTCTGACCAGTCTCGCTGGTGTCGCTCTGACCTGTGGTCGGCCCGGTGGTCTCGCTCTGGCCAGTCTCGCCGGTCTCGCCCGTGTCTGCAGCTCCGCTGGGGCCACATCCGAACGTCATGAGGAGCAGGCACGACGTCGCGATCGAAGGGCAAATCCAGGTCGAGCTCATGGTCCGATCCTACACCCACGCGCGAACCGGGATCGCCCGATCGGGCCTACCCTTCGGTCAGTTGGACGCGCGACGTCGGCTTCATCACGCCTCAAACGACGTTATTTGGTGGCAGAAGAGCGTTGACGCGTAGACTACCGAGTGGTAGACAAATGCCGATCCCTCGGTAGCGACATGCCTACCCCTCGTACCAGCCGCGTCGACGTGGCCGCCCAGATCCTCGACGAGGCCACGCGCCTGTTCGCGGCGCATGGCTTCGATGGGGTCTCGCTGGCCGACATCGCCAAGGTGGTCGGGATCCGCAAGCCCTCGCTGCTCTACCACTTCCACAGCAAGGACATGCTGCGTCGCGCGGTGCTCGAGAATTTGCTCGCCCGCTGGAACGACGTGCTGCCCAAGCTCTTGATGGCGGCGACCTCGGGCAGCGAGCAGTTCGACGCGGTGATCAGCAAGACGCTCGCCTTCTTCACCGAGGACCGCGACCGCGCCCGCTTGATCCTCCGCGAGCTGCTCGATCGTCCGGCCGAGCTGCAGCCGCTGATCGAGACCCACGTCCGGCCCTGGGCGACGCTGGTCGCCGACTACATCCGGCGCGGGCAAGAGCAGGGCCGACTCTGGCGCGACGTCGACCCCGAGGCCTACGTCGCCCACGTCACGCTCTTGGTGCTCGGCAGCATCGCGACCTTCGAATGCGTCGCCGCGCTCGCGCCCAAGGGCCCCGACAACAGCCCGAGCGCGCTGCTCGAGCGCCACACCCACGAACTCCTGCGGATCGCCCGTACCAGCCTCTTTCGACCGCCGCGTCGGGTCGATGCCGAAGATCCGCGCGCCGCCGATCCCACGAGCCCGTCCACAACGGTGAGCCCGGCGGCGGCTCGCGTCGCCCAGCTCGTCCACGAGTAAAACGTCATGGCCAACTTCTTCGCAGACAACGACGACCTCCAGTTCTATTTCGAAAAGGGTCTCGACTGGGATCCGCTCGCGCGCGTCAGCGAGTGGAACTTCAAGGCCCCCGACGCGCCGGCGACCACCGCCGACGCGCTCGACACCTACCGCGAATTCGCCAACCTGATCGGCGAGTTCGCGGCCGACGAAGTCGCGCCCCACTGGCACGAGCTCGACACCCAGCCGCCCAAGCTGGTCGATGGCGAGACCGTGCCGGGCGCGCGGATGCAGACCATCTTCGCCCGCATGCAGGAGCTCGATCTGCACTGCTTGGCGCTGCCGCGCGAGTTCGGCGGGATGAACACGCCGCTGCTGCTCTACTTCGTGGTCACCGAGATCCTGGCCCGCGCCGATCAGTCGGTCACGACCCACTTCGGCTTCCACGGCGGCATGGCGATGGCGATGCTGGTGTTCTCGATCCGCGAGGGCTCGACCCGCTTCGATCCCGAGCAGGCCAAGATCCTCGAGACCCGCTTCGGAGCTTGGATCGAAGAGATCGCGCGGGGCGAGAGCTGGGGCGCGATGGACATCACCGAGCCCGACGCGGGCTCGGACATGGCCGCGCTGCGCTGCTTCGGCGAGCAGGACGAGCAAGGCAACTGGTTCGTCAGCGGGCAGAAGATCTTCATCACCTCGGGCCACGCGCGCTTCCACTTCGTGATCGCCCGGACCGAGAAGCCGAGCGCCGAGGGTGACGCCTTCGCTGGCCTCGACGGGCTGAGCTTCTTCTTGGTCCCCGCCTACGAGGACGGGCCCGAGGGTCGCAAGCGCTTCGCCACCGTCGATCGCCTCGAAGAGAAGATGGGCCACCACGCCTCGGCGACCTGTGCGATCAGCTTCGATCGCTCGCCGGCCTTCTTGCTCGGCAAGCGCGGCGAGGGCTTCAAGTACATGCTGACCTTGATGAACAACGCCCGGATCGGCGTTGGCTTCGAGGCGCTCGGCCTGTGCGAAGCGGCCTACCGCAAGGCCCTGGCCTACGCGGCCGAGCGGCCCTCGATGGGCAAGACCATCGACCGCCACGAGATGGTCGCCGACCTGCTCGACGAGATGCAGACCGACATCCTGGGCTTGCGCGCGCTGGCCATGCACGCGTCCTGGCACGAGGAGATCGCGACCAAGCTCGAGATCGCCCGCGACCACATGCCCGAGCTC
>JAMHUH010001097.1:0-7761 GCA_035904925.1 Nannocystaceae bacterium | reverse complement strand
AGCAGCCGTTCGCGAACCCGTAGACATCGAGCGCTGGCTCGCCGGTCTCGCCCGTGTCGGTCGCCGTCTCGCCCGTGCCACTCTCGTCGCCCGTCGAGCTGGTCTGTGTGCCGCCGACTTCGTCGTCGTTGGAGCTGGCGGGACAGCCGGTAAGGATGGCGAGGGCGATCGGGACAAGTGAAGCGCGGCGCATGGACGCCGACTGTATCCGAAAAGCTACACTCGGTGACGGGTCTGGAATTCGTGGCTCGGTTGGCGCCTGACAGGCCATTTTCACGGTCGCGCTTCGCGGCGGCCCGGCTCGCGGACTCGACGTCGCACCCGCCGACTTCGGTACCACCGAGGTCGTTCGAAGTCCCTTCGGCAGGTCGGCAAAGCCGATACGCTCGAGCTCGTGTTGGTGAACGATCGCATCTCGAGTCTTCATTGCTCGGTCGGCTTGGCCAGCCTGGTGGTCGTGTTGGCCTCGCTCGCGCCAGCTCCGGTCGAGGCATGCTCGGGCTGCGTCGAATTCGGCGTGGCGCCCAGGCTCCCGACTCAGCCGGCCGATCTCGCGGGGATCCGTCGCAACCCGAGCGACGGGAGCGAGGTCGGGCTGCGCGATCTCGAGACCAACCTCGACGTGCCTTTGTCGACCACGCTCATCGAGGGCGTCGGCGTCGACTTCTACCCGACCGACGCGCTGGTGCCTGGGCGAGCCTACAGCTTCGAGTTGGGCGAGAGCTGGTGCGGGCCCGAGGCCCTCGCCATCAACTTCACCGCGAGCGATCCGCTGGCTCCGAGCCTCGATCTCTCATCCTCGCTCGGCGCCCTCTCGCTCGAGGTCCCGAGTCGCAGCGTCATCGACGTCGCGGGCAGCCCGGCCTGCTCCGAGCAGATCGAGGTCCTCTTCGCCAAGCTCACGTTGGACCTCGACCCCGCGCTCGCGCAGGTCGAGCCCCTGCTCTTGTACGCGACTCTGGTCGATGGCGAGCCTTGGTCGCACGAACCCCGCGACTACTTCCCCATCCGGGTCGGCGAGAGCTGGCTTGGCCGCGGCACCGACGGCTTGTTCACGTCGTGCCCCAACGGTGGCGATGGCCTGGGTCCGGGCACCCACGAGGTCCAGATGATCGCCGAGATCGCCGGGCTCCCCGGCGTCGTGTTCGAGTCCGAGGTCGCGGTGATCGACTTCGACTGCACGATCTTCGACGAGCCCAGCACCGACGCGAGCGAGGGGGGCGACTCGGGCAATTTCGTCGCGCCGGTCGACGACCCCGGCCCGCGCGGAGGCTGTGGGTGCGCGAGCGGGGATGCGCACGACATGGGCTGGCTCTTGGGTCTGCCGAGCTTGCTGATCCTGTTCGGCATACGAGCTCGAGGGATGGGTCGGTCGCCCAACCCATCCCTCGACGAGTCCTCGCGGATCAGTGCACGAAGGTCTCGACCGGCCGGATGAAGCCGCCGACCTCGACGTCCTGATCGAGCTCGCTGACGCCGAGCCCGGCGCGGACGTCCAGGATCTTCGCGACCTGCTCGAGATCGGTGATCGGCCCGATCGTCGGGTCGTTGGCGATCGGCCCGAGCGGATCGATCGGGACCACGCCCGCGATGTCCAAGATCGCGTCGACGATCTTGGGATCGATGCCCGACTTCGTGCCACACTCGGCGCACGCGACCTGGTAGAGGCCCTGGAAGCGCAGGTCGAGATCGCGGAAGGTCCAGTCGACCGCGCCGGGGAACTGCGGATCGGGGACCGACCAGATCCCGGCGACGCCACCGGTCAAGAAGTTCGACAAGCCGGCCGGCATCAGCGTCGGGTCGACGTGGAAGAAGCCGGTCGCGGTGTCATCGAAGTGACAGCCGTTGCAGTTGTTGAGCGAGAGCTGGTGACGAGCGCAGAGCTCGGCGTTGATCGCCGGGTTGACCGAGTTCTCCCAGTGGAAGACCGGCGCCGTGAACGAGTTGCCGCCGCGGAAAGGCACGCCGAGCTGCTCGAGCGGGACCTCGTAGTTGGCGACGCAGTCGTCGGGCAAGACCGCCGGGCTGCCGACCGAGGGCAGCACGTCGGAGAAGAGGTAGGCGTCGACGAAGGGATCCGAGAACTCGCTGAACGCGGTGTCGTCGATCGTCATCGCGACCGAGTGCGGACGCAGCGGGCCATCGACCGGCGAGTCGTTGGGCGTCGCGCCCGGGTCCTCCTTGGTCAGGGTGAACTCGCGGAACTCCCATTGCGGCTTGAAGAGCGCGTTCTCGTTGGTCCGGACCTGGTTGATCGCGTTCTTGTTGCCCTTGCCCGGGGCCGCGCCGAAGGTGACCACGCTCTCGGTCAGCTTCTCGAGATGATCGCGCCAGCTCGCGCTGAAGCGGGGGAAGATCCCCGGGTCGTTGAGCTCGGTCCATGCGATCGCCCACTCCTGGACCTCCTTGCAGCCCTCGCGCGGGACCCCGTACTCGAAGATGACGGAGAAGCGCATGACGTTGCAGCTGTTGAGGTCCTGGACCCCGAACACGAAGCGCAGCTCGCCGGCCGTCTTCGGGATCGAGGTGATGCTGCCACCGTAGCCGCCGCCGCCCTCGACCTTCTTGCCGAGGTCGAGCCGGTTGACGATCGCCGAGAGCCGGAAGGGCGACGACTTCCAGTCGAGCGTGCCGTCGATCTTCACGGTGATCTTGCCGCCCTTGCCGACGACCATCGAGGCCGTCGCGCCGCTCGCGATGGCCCAGGGCTTGATCACGCGGTTGAACATGTCCAAGCGGGCCGGGATGGTGTCGCCGTTGACGACCTGATCGTTGAGCCAGGTCTCGAGCCACTTGACGGTGAAGGCCTCGACCGACATCGCCGGCACGGCGCCCGCGGCCATCTCGCTCATCAGGTGGTGGAAGGTCCAGATGCCGTCGGGGTCGCCCGAGCTGGTGCAGGTGTCCCAGGTCCGGACCGGGTCCTGAACGATCGCGACGTCGGTGATCATCAGCGACTCCTGCCAGCGGGCCAGCTCCGAGAGCGGCATGATCGGACAGGGGCCGAGCGCGGTCGGCTTGCCGCCGAAGAAGTCGTCCTTGTCGAACTTCACGCCCGAGCCGACCGCGATCGGCGTCCGGCCTTTGAACACGATGTGCTGATCGCTGACCTTCTCGGCCTTGCCGAACTTGGCCTCGCTGACGAGCCGCTTCTCGATCTCGGCCTCGTCGAGCGTCATGAAGGCGGTGAAGAACTGCTTGCCGGGGCTCTCGGCCAGCTGGCCGAGCTCGACCAGCGCGTCGCTGCGGACCAGCACCAACGGATTGGCGGGGTCCCCGATCAGGCGGACGAGGCTGTCCTCGAGCTCGGGGTTGTGCGGCGCCGGCAGCTCGAGGTGGAGCGCGACGTTCTCCCCGAGCGCGGTCGGCTCGGCGAGCAATTGCACGAAGACGGCGGGGCTCTCGACGACCGACAATTCGCCGAGCGGCAGACTCTGCCCCTGATTTTCGCCTTGGTAGGGTTCGGCCTGCGGGCCTTCGGGCGCGAGGATCTCGTCGCCAGCTTCGGATTCGTGATCGAAGTTGGCTTCGTTGGATTCGGGGTTGGTGTCATCGGCGCAGCCTGCCGTGGGCAGGGCGCAACTCATCATTAGCAGGATGCCAATGGGCATCCGCAGCAGCGTGGTCTTGGTCATGGTGCTCTCCGGGGTCGAAAGCCACTATGCACGAAAGTGCCCGCTTGGAAAACGGGCTGGGTCGAATCATCACTCACATGATTTCTGCGACAATCGCGAAGTCAGGTATTGGCTATCACAATGATGATGAGGCCGGCTGGCCGGAATGCATCGATCCCACCATGCGGTGGGCATTGAGCCCATCAATGCGCGAACGAAGATATCGACAATCGCTCACCGCGGACTCCGAAGATCATTCGATGACAAAATTCGAATAGCGCTCGACCACCCGCATGTCGCCCTCGGGAAAGTGGACGACCTGCTCGCGCTCGATCGGCAACCCGCGCTCGTCGAGCCAGAGCGTGGCCCGACCGACCGGCTCGTGCGACACGACGATCACGAACGCGAGCGGTCGGGCGAGCACGCCCGCGCGCGTCTGGGCCGGGCCGAGCTCGCGCTCGTCGGTCGCCAACCACTCGCGCGCGCCGCCTTCGGCGTGGTCCGGGCCCATGCCGCCCGTGAGCAGGGCGAGGTTGTGGAGCAGGCCCATGTGGGTCAGCCCGAGCACGAGCGCCTCGATCAGCGCGGGTGGCCGCGCGCCCGACCAGCGCTCGCTGCCCTCGACGAAGCTGGTCATGGTGGTCGCGTCCGCGCGCAGCTCGAGCGCCTGAGCTTGGCCCGCGAAGTCGCCGCTCGCGACCAGCGAGAGTTCGGCGTCGCGCAGCCACCGGACGCGGCCGCGAAAGTGCGAGATCAAGGCGCCCTCGGACTCGATCTCGAACTCGAACTCGACCCGCTGCGCGCCGATCAGTCGGTCCTCGAGATTCACCAGCGCGAGCGTGGGATCTCGTTCGCTGACCGAGTCGCGGGGCTCGCTCTCGACCACGATCGCCGCGTCGTCGGGCGAGCGCGCGGGCGAATCCTTGCCGGTGGCGCAGCCGAGCAGGCTCGGCCCGAGCACGATGCTCGAGAAGAGCGCGAGTGTCAGTTTTGGCCTGGATCCCATCGCATGCGCATCTTCGCACGCTTCGTGTATCGTCGACCGATGCGCCGCCTGTCCCTGTCCTTGCCCGTTCTGTCGATCTTGCTCGCGCCCGGCTGCAAAGGCGACGACCCAGGCAACGACGAGGTCGGCGAGACCACGAGCGACACCAGCACCACGCAAGCCGAGAGCGGCGAGTCGGCCGACACGACGGACACCGGCACCGCGATGGTCGAAGAGCCGGCCCCAGTGGTCGACTGGCAGACGCTCGACTGCGACTCGCTGGTGCCCGAGTACTGCATGTACCCCTTCCCCAACAACGTGTTCACGGCCGCCGACGCCGGGACCAGCACCGGACGCCGCTTGGCCCTGACCGAGTCGAGCTTGCCGGTTCACAAAGGCGGCCAGGTCACCGAGGCCGGGCCCTTCAACGTCGCCGACGGGTTCTCGCCCGGCCAAGCGCTGCTGACCTACCTGCCCAACGCGTCGACCCAGGGCCTGCCGACCTGGCAAGACCTCGACGCCTCGCTCGCTGCCGACTCGCCGACGATCTTGATCGACGCCGAGACCGGCGAGCGAATCCCCCATTTTTCCGAGATCGACATCTCGACCGCGCAGGCCGACGGCAGCCTGTTGATCCGGCCGGTCGTGCGCCTGAAGGACGGCCATCGCTACATCGCCGCGGTCCGCAACGTCCAAAACGAGAGCGGCGAGCTGATCCCGGCCAGCCCCGACTTCACGACCTTGCGCGACCTGCTGCCGACCGAAGACAACCAGCTCGACGCTCGCCGCCCGCTCTATGCCGACATCTTCGCCCGGCTCGAGCAGGCCGGGGTCGAGCGCGCCAGCCTCCAGAGCGCCTGGGACTACACGACCGCCAGCGAGGGCAACAACACCGGCGCGCTGCTGCACATGCGCGACGAGGCCCTGGCGATGTACGGCGAGGGCCTGGGCCCGACCTACCAGATCACCAGCGTCGACCCGAACTGGGAGTCGCAGGACATCGCGTTCAAGATCACTGGCTTGATCGAGGTCCCGCTCTACCTCGACCAGCCGGGCGCCGGCGCGCGCCTGGTCTATGGCGACGACGGGCTGCCCGAGCCGCAGGGGACCGCGCAATTCGAGTTCATCGTGCTGATCCCCAACAGCGCGATCGATGCCCCCGCGCAATTGCTGCAATACGGCCACGGCCTGCTCGGCGGCGCGACCGAGCTGCAGACCGGTCACATGCGGACCTTCATCAACGAGCACAACTACATCCTCTTCGGCCTCGACTGGATCGGCATGGCCAGCAGCGACGTCATCTACATCGCCAACATGCTCAACACCGGGGCGATGCACGACTTCGAGGGCGTGACCGATCGCCTCCAGCAGGGCCTGCTCAACTTCGTGCTCGGGGCCCGAATGATGAAGACCAGCTTCGCCAACGATCCGAGCTTTGGCCAATACATCGATCCCAGCGCCGTCCATTACCTCGGCATCAGCCAAGGCGGGATCTTCGGCGGCGCCTACATGGCGATCAGCCCGGACATCGAGCGCGGCTGCGTGGGCGTGCCCGGCCAGCCCTACAACATCCTGCTCAACCGCAGCGTCGACTTCGACAGCTACTTCGCGCTGCTGACCTCGGGCTACGACGACTCGCGCGACGTCCAGATCCTGCTCGGCCTGATCCAGCTGCTCTGGGACAAGGCCGAGCCCAACGGCTACAGCCACAAGGTCCAGAACGACCTCTTCCCCGACACGCCCGAGCACCAGCTGCTGATCCGCGCGGCGGTCGGGGATCACCAGGTCACCACCCTCGGCGCGCACATCATGGCCCGCGCCGTCGGTGTCCCGCACCTCGACACCGGCGTCCGCGAGGTCTGGGGCCTCGACCCGGTCATGGTCAGCAACGAGGGCAGCACCTACGTCGAGTACGACTTCGGCCTGCCCGAGATCCCGCTCGAGAACATCCCCTTCGAGGAGTGCGACGACCCCCACGGCAAGCTCCGGCAGCTGCCCGAGGCCCGCGCCCAGCTCGACACCTTCTTCCGCACGGGGGTGGTCGAGAACACCTGCACCAACGGCATCTGCTCGTTCCCCGAGCTCAGCGGCTGCCCCTGAGGCTGATTCGAGCGAGCCGACTACTTCTTGGCCAAGGTCGCGCAGGCGGCCTTGTGCGCGTCGCGGCGGGCGACGCTCTTGACCCCGTTGAGGATCTTGCAGGTGACCTCGAGCTCGCCCGCCTTCATGTTCATTTGGAAGTTGTAGCTGGTCCAGCCTTCGCCGGTGACGGTCCACTCGAGCAGCTCGGGCGTGTCCGAGGTGAAGGCGACCTTGGTCGTGCCGTCGGCGTTGGCCTTCTCGACCAGCGCCTTGGACTCGGCGAGATCGGTCTTGGTCGGCACGAAGAGCAGATCGAAGTCCTGCTTGCCCGCGGCGATCCGAGCGGCCTTGCCGAGGTCGCCCATCACCTTGGCGCCCTCGGGCCCCTGCGCGACCCAACCGGCCCAGTCCGCGCCCGCGGGGGTGAGGTCCTGCTCGACCATCACGAGTTCGGGCTCGGCGGGCGCCTCGGGCGGCTTGGCCTCGGCCTGCTTGTCGTCGCTCGACTTGGCGTCGGCCTTCTTGTCGTCCGACTTCTTGTCGTCGGCCTTCTTGTCGCAGCCCGCCGCGAAGAACAAGGGAAGAGTGAGGATGAGAGAGCTGGCGATGGCGCGCATTCGCAGGGACCTACTCGCCATGCAGCGTCAGTGTCAAACGACGACGCCAAGAGCGGCGACCGGCTTGAATCCACGCGCTGATGCACGCCTGGGGCCGCCCGAGGCGGTGTCGCTCGGCGCTCGACGTATGTTCAATACGCCTTCGGCCTCGCTCCTACCCTCGGACGGCCCCAGACGCACCTCAGCACGCGAATTCAAACCGGTCGGCGCTCTAGCCGTGGATGAAGAAGAGCGGCCGATGCAGCAGCGCGTCGGTCAGCGTGGGCTCGTAGCGCTCGGGCCCGCCGTACTTGTAGGTCTTCTTCTCGTGCGCCCAGATCGGGCCGCTGTCCTCGCAGCCCTGCTCGCGATCGGATCGCGAACAGTAGATGCGGACATGAAAATGATCCTCGTGAGGCGCCGCGGCGGAGGGCTGGCGCATGACCTGGCGGGCGTACTCGATCAGCCAACGCGGACGGTCATG
>JAMHUH010001096.1:0-31877 GCA_035904925.1 Nannocystaceae bacterium | reverse complement strand
CATGACCGTCCGCGTTGGCTGATCGAGTACGCCCGCCAGGTCATGCGCCAGCCCTCCGCCGCGGCGCCTCACGAGGATCATTTTCATGTCCGCATCTACTGTTCGCGATCCGATCGCGAGCAGGGCTGCGAGGACAGCGGCCCGATCTGGGCGCACGAGAAGAAGACCTACAAGTACGGCGGGCCCGAGCGCTACGAGCCCTCGCTGACCGACGCGCTGCTGCATCGGCCGCTCTTCTTCATCCACGGCTAGCACGCATGTTCAGGCCCGTCCGGGTCGAGAAAACCGAGTCAGCCGCCCGCGGCTGAAAACCGCGGCGGAGAATTCCTGCAAGCGGGTGAGGTGGGGGCCGACAAGGAGACGTGGCCATCGCCAACGCTCCCCGCCGCGATCTTCGGGTCAGTCGTCCACGAGCGTGCCATTCGCGCTTCGCGTCGTCGGTGTCGTCCACGGTTGACACCTTGCTCGCCCGAACGCGACTCTTTCGATCCTTGAGGCGGCTGGGTCAATACGAGCTGCTGCGCAAGATCGGATCCGGCGGAATGGCCGAGGTCTGGATGGGGCGCAGGCCAGCGATGGGTGGGGCGAGCAAAGCCGTGGCGATCAAGCTGCTGGCCCAGCACATCGCCGACGACCCCGGCTACCGCGAGATGTTCATCGAAGAGGCCCGGCTCTCGATGCTGCTGACCAACTCCAACGTCGTCCAGGTGTTCGACGTCGGCGAGGTCGAGGGCGAGTGCTTCATGGTCATGGAGTGGGTCGACGGGCTCAACCTGGCCGAACTCTCGCGCAACCTCTTGGCCAAGGGCGAGTGCCTCTCGACCGAGATGGCCGCCCACGTGATCGGCGAGGTCTTGCGCGGCCTCGCCTATGCCCACTCGCTCCATCACGACGGCGGCGCGGCGACCATCGTGCATCGCGACGTCTCGCCGCAGAACGTGCTCTGCTCGGTCTCGGGCGAGGTCAAGCTGGCCGACTTCGGCGTCGCGCGGCTGGCCAACGAAGAGACCTCGGGTCTGCACGTGAAGGGCAAGCTGCGCTACATGGCGCCCGAGCAGCTGCGCGGGCGCTCGCGCGAGCCGACCGTCGATCTCTACGCGGTCGGGGCGATGCTTCACGAGCTGCTCAGCGGCGACAAGTTCCGCAAGACTCGCGACGAGGGCGACCTCTACTCGATGGCGCTCTCGGGCGAGTACTCGCCCTTGCCCGCGAGCGTCCCGGCCGAGCTCGCGAGCGCGTGCAAGCGCTTGCTCGAGCCCGACCCGACCCTGCGCATCCAGACGGCCGAGGCCGCGCTCGAGCTGATCGCTCGCTGGCCGGGCTATCGCAACAGCGCGATCGATCTCGGCCGGCTGGTCCGCGAGTACTCGGGCATCTCCGGCCCGCGCTCCGGCATCGTTCACTTCCCACCCGGTCCAAGCCCGGCTGCGGCGAGCTTGGCCACGGCGGCGAGCTTGGCCACGGCGCCGACCGACGGCGTCCGTTCGGCCGAGCGAACCCTGGTCAACCCGGTCGAGCCGAGCGTGCAGACCGGCACGCCGACCGAGCTGATCGGCCCGCGCGAGAGCGGCCCGCTCGCCGATCGAGGCGTGACCGCAGAGACCCGGACGTGGACCAACAGCGGCCCGACCTCGCCCGAGCTCGCCGTCGCGCCGGGACCCGCGGTCATGGCAGCGCCGCGCGTCGACTCGGCCGGCATGGCGGTCGGCGATTCGTCTTCGGGTTCGCGCTGGCTGATGCTCGCGGCTGGACTCGCGATCGTGTTTGGCGTGTTCGGCCTCGGCGTCGGGCTCGAGTGGTGGGGCCCTCGCGCGAACGAGGACCCGATCGCCGCGAGCCCGAGTACCGCGACGCCCGACACGACCGCCGTGGGGCAGGGGACGACCAAGCCCGAAGTGGTCGAGCCCGAGACGACGCCAGCGACCGAAGTCGGGGCCGTGACCGGCGAGACCACTGGCAGCGCGAGCGAGGGTTCGTCGAGCGAGGGTTCGTCGAGCGAGGGTTCGTCGAGCGAGAGCGAGACCGGCGAGAGCGAGACGACCGGATCGCAAGATGCGATCGAGAAGGCCGCAAAGCCTGCCGTCGATCGCACACCGTCCGAGGTCGAGTTCAACACCGGCGACTTCACCTTCGTCTACGTGAAGATTGGCACCCGCGAGCTCGCGCTCGAGCCCAAGGCCAAGCTCGAGCTCAAGCCGGGTCGCCACAAGGTCGAGCTGCGCAAGAAGCCGACCGACGCCTGGCAGAGCGCGGGCACGATCAAGATCGAAGCGGGCAAGCGCTACAAGGTCCGCATGACCAAGCCTGCGGGTCTCAAGCTCGATCTGGTCGGCTGAGGGGACACTGACGCGGGTGTCTGCTTTGGGCCGAGTGGCCCAAGCAGACACTCGCTTGCGATCCATTCGACTGTCCCAAAGGCCATTGTTCGAAGGATCAGTGCACACGGGTCGCGTTCGAGAGTGCCACTTGAAATGGCGTTCTGAACGCGATTCGAGTCGCCATGCACTAGATCTGTATCTTGGATCACGATCTCTTCCGAATGTAATGATTGGCCGAAAGGCCAGCTGAACAGACGAAAGGGATTGCATACACCTGATCGCTTGAATCGATCGAGTTACAAACACCTGAACGTCGAGTCAGCAAGTCGCCCGGATCGAGCTTGGAGCCCGCAAAAACCGACTTAGATGGGTTCTACGCAGTCCTGCACTCTCGTTCAGAGCCACTCGATCGCGGTGAAAAATTTGAGTCGTCCGAGATAAAATGCTTCTGTCTCTCTACTGAGTGGAGTACATTCCTACGCCATCCACTCGATAGATCTTGGCCTGACTTCTCGCGCAAGACTCTCTCCCCACGCGACACTCTCGACGCCCTCGCTCTCCCTCTCTCGAACGCACGATCAAGCTCATGGCCGCTGCCCTGACCGAAGCCCAGATCCGCGAGATCGAGTCCGCCAACACCGACGGACTCAGCTCGCACGATCTCGTGCGCGTCTTCGAGGACCGCGAGGTCAGCTTCAGCGAGGCCAACCTCCGCCGCTACGTTCAGCTCGGGCTCGTCCCTCGCTCGCGGCGGATCGGCCAGAAGGGCAAGCACCAAGGGTCGCGTGGCGTCTACCCGGTTCGCGCCGTCCGTCGCATCAACTTGATCAAGCGACTCATGGCCGAGCGCTACACGCTCGAGGAGATCCAGGCCCGTTTCCTGGTCTTCAAGGACGACATCGAGACCCTCGATGAAGCAACTTCGAAGTTGCTGCACAGCTTCGAGCGCAAGCTCGAAGAACAACCGCCCGGAGCCCATCGCAACCGGCTCTTCGAAGAACTCGTCGCCGTTCGTGAGGCGGCGGCGGCCCTGCTCGAGTCGGTACAGCGACTCGAGAAGCTCTTGATCCCGGGCGGAAGCGCAGCGCGACCACGTGGTGGTGGCGTCGCCGATCCGACCGAATTGCTCTGACCTCGCCCGTTGAACTTCGTCTGTTGGGACCGGCCGCGCGCTCGCTCGCGCGGACCCGCGAGCAGACGCGTCTCTCTCGACCCACCCCCACGCTTCTTCGACCGAATCCGCGAGAACCACCATGCTGGACAACGACTTCGACCCCACCCTCGACCTCGACACCGACGACACCGACAGCGACGACACGCTCGCCGCGACCGACGAAGGCGACGAGGACTCGGGCGAGCTGCCGCCGCTGACGATCAAGCGACGCGCGCGAGCCAAGACCATCGCGATGAAGCGGCTGACCAAGGAAGAGCTGCGGATC
Source organism: Nannocystaceae bacterium (assembly GCA_035904925.1). GTDB lineage: Bacteria > Myxococcota_A > Polyangia > Nannocystales > Nannocystaceae > Plesiocystis. The sequence goes on along the minus strand of JAMHUH010001096.1, from coordinate 28,120 downwards.
GGCGCGCTGCTCTACCCCGAGCGCAGCTACTGGCGACCGGAGAGCCGCGGCGAGTGTGCCAACGTCTCGCGGCCCTGCCCCTACGTCAGCTGCAAGTACCACCTCTACATCGACGTCAACCCGCGGACCGGCAGCATCAAGGTCAACTTCCCGGAGCGCGAGGTCTGGGAGCTCGAGCACTCGTGTGCGCTCGACGTGGCCGAGCAAGGCGGGATCACGCTCGAGGAGGTCGGCGAGATCCTCAACCTCACCCGCGAGCGCATCCGTCAGGTCGAGGTCCGTGGTCTGTTCAAGCTCAAGGAAGCTGGCGGCGCCGAGCTCTTCGACTACCTGATCAGCCAGGGTTGATCGCGATCGCCATGAAAGCGTTGATCCCATGAAAGCATGGTTCGGATGAAGGCATGGTTCGGTGGACCAAGGTGGGGGCCCGCGCGGCCACCCACTAGACCCTCGAGCCCGGCGATCCACCGATCGCCGGGCTGCTGCAATTCTGGCGCCTCGGGCAGACGAGCTTCCCCACGCGCGGGACCGTGGTCGCGCCCTTCGCCACGTGGTACCCGGCCGGCCGTGACCACCCAAGCCGCCCCTCTGCGTCGCGCCCTGGTCAGCGTCAGCGACAAGTCGAAGCTCGACGAGCTGGCCGAGCTCTTGATCGCCCATCGGGTCGAGGTGCTCTCGACCGGCGGCACCTACGACGCGCTCGAGCGGCTCGGGGTCGCGGCGGTCAAGGTCAGCGAGTTCACGGGCGCGCCCGAGATTCTCGGCGGTCGGGTCAAAACCCTGCACCCGAAGATCCACGGCGGCATCTTGGCCCTGCCCACGCCCGAGCACGAGCGCGAGCTCGAGCTGCACGGCATCGCCCCGATCGACCTGGTCGTCGTCAACCTCTATCCCTTCCGCGAGACCATCGCCAAGCCCGGGGTCGGCTTCGCCGAGGCGATCGAGAACATCGACATCGGCGGCCCGACCATGGTCCGCGCGGCCGCCAAGAACTGGAACCGGGTCGCGGTCATCGTCGACCCCAGCGACTACGCCAGCTTGGCCGCGGTCCTGGCCGAGCATGCGGGCAAGCTGCCCGACGCGTTCCGGCGCGCGATGGCCCGCAAGGCCTTCGCCCACACCGCCAGCTACGACGCCGCGATCGCCAGCTATCTGGCCCGGATCGACGACGCCGGCGAGGCGCTCGAGCCCGCCGCGATCACGCCGGCGCTCTTCGTGACCGGCGAGTCGATCGCCGAGCTGCGCTACGGTGAGAACCCACACCAGAGCGCGCGCTTCTTTCGGACCGACTATGCCCGCAGCGAGCCGAGCGGCCTCGATCGCGCCCACTTTCATCAGGGCAAGGAGCTCAGCTACAACAACCTGCTCGACGCCGACGCGGCGCTCGGGCTGATCCGCGATCTGGTCGCGGGGCTGAGCGTGGGCGGGGCTACCGGCAAAGCGGCGGCGGTGTTCAAGCACCTCTCGCCCTGCGGGGCCGCGGTCGCGAGCGCCGACACGGCGTTGGCCGAGGTCTACCGGCGGGCCCGCGACGCCGATGCCGAGAGCGCCTTCGGTGGCATCGTCGCGCTCTCGCACGAGGTCGACGCGGCGACGGCCGAGCTCCTGGTCGAGACCTTCCTCGAGGTCGTGCTGGCGCCCGGCTGGACGCAGGCCGCCCTCGACGTCCTCGCGCGCAAGTCCAAGGTTCGCGTGCTCTCGCTGCCGGAGATGTTTGCGGCCAGCTCCGGGCCAGCCCCGCTGCGCATGCGCTCGGTCGCGGGCGGCCTGCTCGTCCAGCGCGAGGACGTGATCGGCGTCTCGGCCAGCGCGGCCAAGCAGGCCAGCTCGCGGGCCCCGACGGCCGACGAGTTGATCAGCCTCGAGCTCGGCCAGCGGGTAGGAAAGCACGTGCGCAGCAACGCGATCGTGCTGGTCCGCGAGGGCGTGACCGTCGGGATCGGCGGCGGCCAGACCTCCCGGGTCGAGGCCGTCCGGCAGGCGCTCGCCCGCGCGGGTGAGCGGGCTCGCGGCGCCGTCCTGGCCTCGGACGCGTTCTTTCCCTTCCGCGACTCGATCGACGCCGCGGCCAAGGCCGGGGTCGCAGCCGTGATCCAGCCCGGTGGCTCGATCAAGGACGCCGAGGTGATCGCAGCCGCCGACGAACATGGTATGGCCATGGTCTTGACCGGTGAGCGCCATTTCCGGCACTAGGCTGGTCGCCCTCTCTCGAGAGGGTCCTCGCGGGAGTCCTTCGGGCTCCCGTTCACGTTCGGAGTTTGCGGCACGATGACGAAGATCCTGATTGTTGGAAGCGGAGGTCGCGAGCACGCGCTGGCCTGGCGATGTCGGCACGAGGGCCACGAGGTCCTGGTCACGCCAGGCAGCGAGGGCATCGCTTCGGCGCTCGGTGTGGCCGAGAGCGATCACGAGGGTCTGCTCGCGCTGGCCCAACGCGAGCAGATCGAGCTCGCGATCGTGGGCCCCGAAGCGCCGCTCGTCGCGGGCCTCGCCGATCGCTTGCGCGAGGCCGGGTTCGCGACGATCGGGCCGAGCCGCGCCGCGGCCCAGCTCGAGGGCAGCAAGGCCCACGCCAAGGAGTTCATGGTTCGGCACGGGATCCCGACGGCCCGCCACGCGACCGTGCGCGGCATGGTCTCGGGCCTCGCGGCGCTGCGCGAGTTCGAGGCCCCGCCGGTGGTCAAGGCCAGCGGGCTCGCGGCCGGCAAGGGCGTGATCGTGCCCGAGACCTGGGCCGAGGCCGAAGAGGCCATGCGCGACTGCCTGGCGGGTCGCTTCGGCTCGGCGGGCGACGAGGTCGTGCTCGAGGAGCGCTTGGTTGGTGAAGAGGCGAGCTTCTTCGTCCTGACCGACGGCACCCACGCGGCCAGCTTCGCCCCCGTGCAGGACTTCAAGCGGCTCGGCGACGGCGACGTCGGCCCGAACACCGGCGGCATGGGAGCCTACACGCCGGCGGCGATCATCAGCGAGGCCGTGCACGAGCAGGTCATGACCAACATCGTGACGCCGACGCTCGCGGGCTTGCGCAGCGAAGATCGGCCCTTCGTCGGGCTGCTCTTCTTCGGCCTGATGATCGATCCCGAGGGGATTGCCAAGGTCATCGAGTACAACGTCCGCTTCGGCGATCCCGAGGTCCAACCCTTGATGCTCGGGCTCGAGGTCCCGCTCGTGCCGCGGCTGATCGCGGCCGCGACCGGCACGCTCGAAGATCAACGCCTGCCCGGCAAGCCGGCCGCGACGGTCGTGCTCGCCTCGGCCGGCTACCCCAAGCGCTCGACCAAGGGCGTCGAGATCCGCGGGCTGGCCGAGCTCATGCGCGAGGCCGAGAGCCGCGACGATCTCGCGATCTTCCACGCCGGCACCCGGCGCGATCCGGACGGCACCTGGCGAACCGACGGTGGTCGGGTGCTGGGTGTGTGCGCGCGCGCTGACGATCTGCGCAGCGCGATCGCTCGTGCCTACGCGGCCACCCGCCGGATCTCGATCGAGGGCGGCCAGCTGCGCAGCGACATCGGCCCGCGAGCAGTCGCCGCGAGCCAGAGCTAGCCGAGACCCTCCGGAACTCGTGGACGCGCGTAGCCTGGCCGCGGTATAGCGCTGCCCGCCATGGCCAGGATCCGCGCGTTTTCAGGCCTCCGTTACGACCTCGCTCGCGCCGGTGCGGCTCGCGATCTGCTCGCGCCGCCCTACGACGTGATCGACGCTGCCCAGCGCGAGGCGCTGGCCAACGCCTCGCCGCACAACTGCGTGCACGTGATCCTCCCGCAGGCTCCGGCCGGCGCGAGCGATCCGCTGGCGAAGTATCGAGCCGGTGCGGCCGAGTTCCGCAAGCTGATCGACGAGGCGCTGGTCCGCGATCGCGAGCCGAGCTTCTACGTCTATCACCAGACCTTCGCGTCCGAGGGCAAGACCTACGTTCGCAAGGGCTTCATCGGCTTGGTCGAGCTGACCCGCTTCGGCGCTGGGCCAGTGCTGCCGCACGAGCGCACGCTCTCGGGTCCCAAGCAAGATCGCCTCGAGCTGATGCGCGCCTGCGATGCCCACCTCGAGCTGGTGTTCGGCATGTTCCCCGATCCCGATCGCCACTGGGAGCGAGCGGTCGACCCTGCGCTCGGCGAGCCGGTCATGGACGTCGACTGGGACGAGGTTCACCACACGCTCTGGCGAGTCAGCGATCCTTCGGCCTGCACCGCGCTCGAGCAGGTGCTCTCCAGCGCCAACATCTACATCGCCGACGGCCACCATCGCTACGAGACGATGTGCACCTTCCGCGACGAGCTCGAGGCCGCGGGCCGAGGCGAGCCGGCCAAGTGGGGGATGATCTACCTGTCGAACCTCGATGATCCGGGCTTGGTCGTGCTGCCCACCCATCGCTTGGTCCATGGCTTGGCCAAGCTCGACTTGCCGAATGTCGTCGCCGGGCTCGAGCGCTGGTTCGAGGTCTCGCGCGAGCCGCTGCCGGCCGACGCGACGGCCATGCGAACCCGGCTCAAGGCCGCGGGCGGGCAGGGGGCTGCGTTCGGCCTCGCGGTGCCCAGCTCGGGCGAGCTGATCGTGCTCAGCCTGCGCGCCGACTTCGATCCGATCGCCGCCGGCCTCGGCGAGCTGCCGGACGCGCTCCAGCGGCTCGACGTCGCGCTCTTGCACGAGCTCGTGCTCGAGCGGGCGCTCGGGATCTCGAAGGCCGCCCAGGCCGACAAGACCAACCTCTACTACTACAAGTCGAGCGAGCGGGCCTTGGCGGTCGCGCAGGGTCGCTTCGGCACCGGCGAGGAGCACGACGAGGACACCCAGCTGGTCTGCTTCATGAACGCGACCCCGGTCGCCGACGTCGTCGCCGTCTGCGACAGCGGCCAGGTCATGCCGCAGAAGAGCACCTTCTTCTATCCCAAGATCCCGACCGGCTTGGTCTTCCGGGATCTCGCGGGGGGCTGAGTGAGCGACGTCTTCAGTCCACTGCCGATCGGCGCCCGCGATCTGATGCCGGCGACGACTCGTCGGCGGCGTGCCGTGACCGAGCGGCTGCTCGCGGGCTTCGAACGCTGGGGCTACCGCGAGATCACCCCGCCGCTGATCGAGTACTTCGAAGTGCTCGGTCGCGGGCTCGGCAGCGACGAGCGCGAGCGCTGCGTTCGCTTCATCGAGGCCGGCACCGGCGAGCTGGTCGGGCTGCGCTCCGACGTGACCCCGCAGATCGCCCGGATGGTCGCGCAGCGGGTCGGCGGTACGGTCGAGCAGGGCGACGAGCTGCGCTTGTGCTACGCGGCCACGCTCGTCCGCCTGCCCAAGGGTCGCCACGAGCACGCCGAGCTGCATCAGGTCGGGGTCGAGTACGTCGGCGAGCCCGAGCCGAGCGCCGACGCCGAGCTGATCGGCCTGTGCGACGAGGCCATGGTCGGGCTCGGCTTGACCAGCCATCGCATCGATCTCGCCCACACCGCGATCGTCCGCGAGGCGCTCGCGTTCTTGGCCTTGCCGGCGCGCGGCGAGGACGAGCTGCGCGAGCGCTTGGCCCGAAAGGATCGCGAGGGCTTGGTGCGGGTGCTCGAGCGCTTCGCGGTCGCCCGCGACGTGCGTGAGGCGGTCGCGTCCTTGTGCGCGCTGCATGGTCCGCCGACGGTGCTCGACGAGGCCCGTACGCGCCTGGCCATCGTCGGCGCCGGCGAGGCGGTCGATCGCCTCCGCTCGATCGTCGCCAGCGTCGAGCGCGAGCATCCGAGCGCCTACGCGCGGCTGATCCTCGATCTCGGCGAGGTCCGCGGCTTCGACTACTACACCGGCATGCGCATGCGGGTCTGGGCGCCCGGCTCGGCCGCTCCGATCGCTCGCGGCGGTCGCTACGATCACATGCTCGCTCGCTACGGCGCCGACCTTCCGGCGACCGGCTTGGCGATCGATCTCGACGCGCTCGAAGAGGTCCTGATCGCCGCCGAGGTCGAGCTCGGCGAGGAGCGTCCGACCCCCGGCATGCTGGTCGCGCTGGCCGATCGGCCCGTGAGCGCCGAGCTGCGCGCGATCGCGGTCGAGCAGGTTCGCGCGGCCCGAGCTGGCGGCCTGCGAGCGTGGATCGAGGCCGGGCTCACGCTCGCGCGCGCACAGGCGCTGGCCGAGCGCCGCGGCGCCGATCGACTGACCTGGCTGCACGCCGAGGGCTCGGGCCCGATCGCCGCCGAGCGCTGGCGCTGGATCGATCGCGCATGGCAGCGCGACGCGAGCGAGCCGCACTGACGCAGGCGCGCAGCCCTGGCGAACGCGGCCGGAAACCGATAGCGTCCCGCCCGATGAGCACCCTGGCGGTTGTCGGCGCACAGTGGGGAGACGAGGGCAAGGGCAAGGTCGTCGACGTGCTCGCGGCCGAGGCCGACATGGTCGCTCGCTTCGCCGGAGGCAACAACGCCGGCCACACGCTGGTGGTCCGCGGCAACAAGTTGGTCACCCACCTCGTGCCGAGCGGCTGCACCTACCCCGGCACGCGTTGCTTGCTCGGCGCCGGCATGGTCATCGATCCCGACGTGTTCGCCGAAGAGATCGCCGAGCTGCGCACGCACGGGCTGCTCGCCAACGACGAGCTGCGAGTCTCGCTCGATGCCCACGTGATCTTCCCTTACCACCGTGACCTCGACGGCCTGCGCGAGGACAGCTCGGGCGCGCAGACCTTCGGCACGACCCGGCGCGGGATCGGCCCGGCCTACGAGGCCAAGGCCGCGCGGCGTGGCATTCGAATTCGCGACCTGCTCCGACCCGAGCAGCTTCGCGCTCGACTCGAGCACAACAAGCATCAGCTCGAGCCCGAGTTCACTCGGCTCGGCCGCAGCACCTCGATCGACGTCGACGCGCTGCTGCGCAAGGCCGCCGGCTGGCTCGAGTGGCTCGGGCCGATGGCCTGCGACGCCTCGGCCGAGGTGCTCGACCATGTCGCGGCGGGCAAGCGCGTGCTCTTCGAGGGTGCCCAAGGCGCGCTGCTCGACGTGGATCACGGCACCTATCCCTACGTCACCTCGAGCTCGACCATCGCCGGGGGCGTGTGCACGGGCCTCGGGATCGGCCCCACCTTGATCGACGCGGTCTGGGGGATCACCAAGGCCTACACGACCCGGGTGGGCGCCGGACCCTTTCCGACCAAGCTCGAGGATGAAGTCGGCGATCGCCTGCGCCAGGCCGGCGGCGAGTACGGGGCGACCACCGGTCGCCCGCGCGACTGCGGTTGGCTCGATCTCCCGGCGCTGCGCTTCGCCGCTCGCCGCAACGGTCTGACCGGCCTGTGCGTGACCAAGCTCGACGTCCTCGCGGCCCTGCCCGAGGTCGCGATCTGCGTTCGTTATCGCGACGGCGTCGACCCCGGCCGCGACGGCTTCGACGACGCCGTGCCCGAGGTCGAGCCCGTGCCTGGTTGGGGCGATCCGAGCTGGCCCGACAAGCTCGCTGCCGCGCGCTCGATCACCGAGCTGCCCAAGCCGGTCCGCGCCTACCTCGACCGGATCGAGGAGCAGGTCGGCGTCACGATCACGCTCGTGTCGGTCGGAGCCGATCGCGAACAAACCATCCGTGTGGCGTCCGCGTTCTGAGGTCCCGGTGCCGGCCACTCGATCCACGCGACGACTCGCTCGGGTGCTCTGGTCTTTGGCCGGCGTATCGCGCGAGTTGTCCGAGTCGAGCGCTCGGGGCAGGATCGCTTCCAGGTCTTTTGCGACGGCTCGGCAACGAAGCCAGTCGAGGGCCCAGGGCGCGGGGTTTGCCCGAGTCGACCAAAGCCCATCTGCGTCGAGTTTGTGGCGGTTTGCGGAGCGTCCACGGGATTTGGTCGATCGATCGAATCCTATGGTTGTCCGCGCGGACTTGGTTCCATATACTGGCGCCCCGTCCACGGCTGCTCAGGGTCGGGACGCCACGAAGCCAAGCTTCGTTCTCACCGCGACTCCCCGCGACTCCCCCCATGATCGCCTCCGACGACTCGATCCGCAGACTCCAGCGAGTCTGACCCGAAGACCGCCCCGGGCCTGACATCATCGCTTGCCCGAGACACGTGCGAGACTGCTAGCCAGCGCGACGCGAGAGGGACCCCGCCAGTGAGAATCGAATGTGACAAGTGTGGAGCCAAGTACTCCATTGCGGACGAGAAGGTCCGCGGTAAGACGTTCAAGATCCGCTGCAAGAAGTGCAGCAACGTCATCATCGTCCGTGACAAGGCTGCCGGCGCCGACGCAGCAGCCCCCGACGGACCCGAAGAAGAGGAGAGCGAGCCCGCTGGTTGGCACCTCGCGATCGATGGCGAGACCGTGGGTCCGCTCTCGGAGGCCGAGGTCCGTCAACGCTTCGACGCAGGTCAGATCGACAGGTCGACCTCGACGTGGCAAGAGGGCTTCGACGACTGGGTCGAGCTCGGCTCGATCGAGCTCTTCTCGGATCTGCCGGACCGTCCATCGGGGCGTGGTGCTGGGGTCGCGGTCGCGGCCGCCGTCTCGCGCAACGACGATCCCTTTGCGAGCTCGGGCGACGACGCGTTCGCGGCCAGCAGCGGCGAGTTTGGCCAAGCGGCCAAGCCTGCCGCGGCCGCTGCCGCCGCCGAGTCACCGCGCGTGGGCGCGAGCTCGTTGACGGGCCAGCGCAACGAGAACTCGGTCTTGTTCTCGCTCGACAGCCTCAAGTCGGTCGCGACCGCGCGGCCCTCGAGCGCGGGGCCGGTTCGCCAGGCGCCTTCGACCACGGCTCCCTCGAGCGAAGGCTCGGGCCTGATCGACATTCGGGCCATGGGTGCGATGCTCGGCGGACAGCCGAGCGCGAGCAGCGGTGGGCCGAGCGGAGGCGACGATGAAGTCCTGCCGAGCTTCGGCGGCGGTGGTCTGGGCGGTCTGTCCGTCGAGCCGCTCGTCACCGAGGCGCCGGTCGCTGCGGTCGTCACGGCACCTCCGCCGCGGCAGTCCAACGCGCCGATGTACATCCTCATCGCCTTGCTGCTGATCGGACTGATCGGCTTGGGCGCGTACATCTTCCTCAAGGAGCCCGACGCTCCTCAGGTCATCGAGAAGACCGTCACCGTTCCTGGCAACGTCGAAGAGAAGGATCCCAAGAAGGACGACGACGACGACAAGAAGGACGACGACAAGAAGGACGACGACAAGGACGACGCCAAGGACGACGAGACCAGCGCTGCTGGCGAGACCGAAGGCGCCGCCGAAGGTGGCGACGCTGGGGTCGCCGGATCCGGCACGACCAAGAAGTCCGGCACGACCAAGAAGTCGGGCACCGACACCAAGTCGGGCACCGACACCAAGTCCGACACGAAGACCGACACCAAGACCGACACCAAGACCAGCAACAAGGAGCCGGACGTCGACTGTCTGCTCAACCCGGGCCTCGCCAAGTGCAAGGGCGGCGGCGGCAGCTCGAACGACACCAGCAAGCCTGCGGTCGACAACAGCCTGCCCAAGAAGCTCGGTCAGACCGAGATCACCAAGGGCCTCGCGTCGGTCAAGACCAGCGCGAAGACTTGCGGACCCAAGAACGGTGCTGCGGCCGGAGCCGGCGTGGCGATCAAGTTCTCGGTGACGGGATCGACGGGCGCCGTGATCTCGGCGACCGCGACGGGTGAGTACGCAGGAACGCCGCTCGGCAAGTGTGTCGAGGCGGAGGCCAAGAAGGCGTCCTTCCCGAAGTTCCAAGAAGCGCAGCAAGGCTTCCAGTTCACCTTCCGCATGTGAACGAGACATCCGGTCGAACGCCGGACAAGACGAAGAAGGGCCGCACTCGCGGCCCTTTTTCGTTTGTCCGCAACCGGGTTCAGGCCGCTCGACCAAGCACGCGATGGACTCGCGCGATCGCTTCGTCGATCGCGGCGTCGTCGATCCCGAGGTGCACGACCAAGCGGATCTCGGAGTACTTGTTCGGGTAGCAGAGGATCCCGGCCTCGCGCAGCGGCGCACAGAGCAGCTCGGCGTCGCCGCCCTCGGGCAGCACGAAGAGCGCGAGGTTGGTCTCGGGTTCGATCGCCGTCCAGCAGGCGAGGTCGCGCAGCCCGGACCAGAGTCGGCGCGCCCGTCGATGATCGTCGGCCAGCCGCGCGACGTGATGCTCGAGCGCGTACAGACCCGCGGCCGCGAGCACGCCTGCTTGGCGCATCGAACCACCGAAGGCGTGGCGATGCCCGCGGGCACGCGCGACGAACTCGACGCTGCCCGTCAACAGCGAGCCCGCCGGACAGCCGAGCCCTTTGCTCAGACAGACGCTGGTGCTGTCGGCGACCGCGGCGAGCTCGGCCATGCTCGCTCCGGTCGCGACATGAGCGTTCCAGAGCCTCGCGCCATCGAGGTGGATCGCTCGGCCATGCGCGCGGGCGAGCTCGGCGATCGCTCGCATCTGCGTCAGCGGCCAGATCGCGCCGCCGGCCAAGCCCAAGCTGTTCTCGAGCCAGACCAAGCCGACGGGCGGCCAGCCGCAGCTCTCCTCGCGCAGCAGCCTCTCGAGCTCGGCCGCCGAGAACCCGCGTCGAGTCCCGAGCGCCATCGTCTGGACGCCCGAGAGCCGGGCCGCCGAGGCGTCCTCGTGGACTTGGACGTGGGCCTCGGCCGCGCACGCGAGCGCTTGCCCAGGCAGGGTGTGGGTCGCGACTGCGAGCTGGTTGGCCATCGTCCCGCTCGGCACGAAGAGCGCGGCAGGCTTGCCGAGCAGCGCGGCGACGCGCTGCTCGAGCTCGATCACGCTGGGGTCGTCGCCATAGCAGTCGTCACCGAGCGCGGCGCTGGCCATGCGCTCGCGCATCGCTTGCGTCGGCTGGGAGACGGTGTCGCTACGAAAGTCGAGGACTCGCATGCGAGCCGAGGCTACCCGACCGAGGGCTGGGTCGGCTCGGTCGCGGGCGGCAGCAAGGGCACGCTGCCATCGTCTGGTTCCTCGCCGTCCTTGGGCGGCGGCGGCTTGATGGGCGCGTCCTTGGGCGGCGGCGGAGCGGGCTGACCTCGCTCCTCGCGGACCTTGGCCGCCAAGCCATCGAGCAGCGTGTTCGGCAGGTGGACCGGCCCCGCGCTGGTCGAGATCGAGACCGAGACGCTCGGTCGACCCGACGAGTCCTCGGTCCTGAACAGCTCGAGGCTGCCATTTCCACGCCGATCGCCATCGATCGGGAACTCGAACAAGACATAGCCGGCCTCGAGGTCGCGATCGGTCACGGTGTAGGCCCGATCAACCCGCAGGTAGCGGATCGCTGTCGGCCAGACTTGGTCGAAGGGGTAGGAGAGCACGCGGCGGTTCTCCATCATCGCCTCGATCGCTCCGGCCTCGTGGCCCCGCGAGGGGCTCGCGTTCGCGGCCTTGGCGACGCCCACTGCACCTTTGGAGATCACCACCAACGTGAGGGCGGCGACGAGCGAACCTGACGCGCAGGCGAGGGCGAGCCTGGCGGCCCGGCGTGCTTCGAATTCCATGGGCAGACGCTACAAGGGGTAGCGGTGCCGGCAAATTTCCGGCATGTTTTCACTCACGCATGTCGGCCCGTCGTTGAACCGTCGAGTCCGTCCGTGCGTTCGGCCGAGAGTTCGTGCTTTCCCATACAGGGTCGGCTCGCAGAGATCCTCAGCCCGTGATCGTAGCAGCCGTCTCTCTCCCATCGTCGCCATCAGCGGAGGTCAGCAGCAGATGTCCCGTGAAAACTCAGCCTTGATCGCACTCAACGAGCTCAAGAACCTGGAGGCTCAACGAGTCCAGCAGGTCGAGGAAGACCAGCGCAGCAAGGAGGACGCCGAGCGCCGGCGCGTCGAAGAAGCCGAGCGCAAGCGTCGCGAAGAAGCCGAGCGCGTGCGTCGTGAACAAGAGGAGCAGATGCGCCTCGAGCAAGAGACCCGCGACCAGCGTGAGCGCGAGGAGAGGATCCGGGTCGCCGAGACCGAGGCCCGCGCCCGCGCGGAGCAAGAGGCCCGACTCCGCGAAGAGCAGATGCGGCTCGACGCGCAGGTCAAGATGGCCGAGCGCAAGAAGACGCCCTACTGGCTCTACGCGACCGCGGGCGTGCTCGCGGTCGGTCTCGCCGTCGGTGGCTACTTCCTGTGGGAGAAGAAGCAGGAGGCCGCGGCGGCCGATCAAGCGGCGGCCGAGAAGGACAAGGCCATCGCCGACCAGAAGGTCGAAGAGGAGCGACTTAAGAAGGAGCTCGCGGCCAAGCAAAAGGAGATCGACGATCTCAACGCCGAGGCCGAGAAGCTCGAGAAGGCGCACACGGAGCTCGACGCCAAGCTGGCCGCCGCGACCACCGAGACCGAGAAGGCCGCGCTGCAAGCCGAGAAGGACAAGCTGACCGCCGACCAGGACAGCGTGAAGAAGAAGCTCAGCAGCAAGAAGAAGTCCGGCGGCGAGACCAAGGCGCCCGCGACCAAGGAGCGCAAGGACTCGATCAAGCTCGGCGGCGGGGACAACCCGCTCGGCGATCTCTGAGTCTCCCGAGCTCTGTTCTGAGCTCGCGTCGACGGCCATCGGAACCCCTTGCGGGCCGATGGCCGTCGTGCTAGTTCAGCCAGCCCAAACGGACCACGGCGCGGTGGCCAAGCGGTAAGGCAGAGCTCTGCAAAAGCTCCATTCGCCGGTTCGATTCCGGCCCGCGCCTCCAACAGAATCCGAGTCGGCCACGGCTGACAAAGCGAGAGGGACCCCCAGCGGGTCCCTCTCGTTTTTGGTTCTGGTTTTTGCCTTCGAGCCGATCAGTCCGCGCGGGCGGTCTTCGGCAGCTCGTTCCAGATCAAGTAGTTCTGGGCCATCTCGTATTCGAAGTCGCCCATCATGGCGGCGGCCAGGACCTTGCGCATGAGCTCGAGCCCGGCCTCGCGCTGACCGCTTCGCCAGCGTCGCAGCCCCTCGTAGAAGTAGGCTTCGGATCGCTCGCGCGCGCTCGTGGCCGCGCCGATCAAGCTGTCGAACTCGAGCTCGCCGATGCCGTGCTTGGCCAGCTTGAGCGACCAGGGATCGCGGTCGCGGCCCTCGTTGGCGAGCGCTTGCAAGCGGGCCGCGGCCAGCTCGGGCGCGGGCTTGCCCTGGCGCGCGGCCAAGTCGACCAACCAGAGCGAGAAGTAGACGATCAGATCGTCGTCGACCGCGTGGCTGCTGATCGCCTCCTCGTAGATCTCGATCGCGGCGTCGAAGTGGCCATGGCTGACGGCGAAGGTCAGGGGACCCGAGTAGACGTCGAGCTTGCCGGGCGCGATCAGTCGCGCGTCGCGGTAGTCGGCCATCGCGAGATCGACCTCGCCGAGCATGAAGTGGACGCGCGCGCGCCGGGCCAGGAATTCGACCCGGAGGCTGTCGTCGAGCCCCGGATAGCCGAGCAGCGTGTCGAGCTGACGCTTGGCCTCGACCAGCTGCTCGTTGCCCGCTTGGTGCTTGCCGTCGAGCTGGTCGATCTCGCCGTGCAGCATCCGCGAGCGGATCTGCCAGTCGTAGCGGGCGAGCTGGTCTTCGAAGGAGAGCTTGTCGAGCTTGGCCAGCCAGGCGCGCGCGCGCTCGAACTCGCCGCGGCGCATCTGGATGGTCGCGAGCAGCACGAAGGCGCCGGGCTGGGGATCGATCTCGACCGCGCGATCGAGCAGCTTCTGGGCGTCGTCGATGCTGCCGTTGCCGTACATCGCCAGCGCGACGCTCAGCCAGGCGCTGGCCAAGGTCGGCTCGATCGGTCGCTGCGGCCAGGCTTGGCGGGCGCGGCGATGAAAGTCCTCGACGGTGGTCAGCATGGCCTCGGCCGCGGCGAGGTCGTGCGTGGCGGTGTGCTCGAGCACGACCTGGTAGAGCTCCGCGAGCTCGAGGTAGGCCCGGTGCATGTCGTCGAGGTGGGTCGCGCGGGTCTTGCTGGCCAGCGCGTCCTCGTAGTGGACGATCGCGGCGCGGAGCAGGCCCTTCGCGCGCAGCACTCGACCGCGGGCCAGCAGCGCGGGCGCATGATCGGGCACGCGCTCGAGCGCCCGCCCGGCCAAGTTGTCGACGATCCCCCAGCTCTGGCGAAGGATCGATTCGGGCAGCTTGCTGTCGGGCGTCGGGATGAATTCGAGCGCCAGCTGATCGAGGTCGGTGGTCGATCGCGGATCGGCGCCTTCGCCCCGAGCCTGGGCGGCCGCGCTGGCGATCATGTCGCGCAGCGCCTGGGTCGACTCGTCGAGCTCGAGCCGATCGAGCGCCGCCACGGCGTCGTCGAGCCGATCGGCTCGCAAGTAGGCGCGCGCGAGCAGGTAGCCGGTGAAGGGGACGCGCGGATCTTGAAGGCCGAGGCGCGTGCCCTGACCACGCTGGGCGTTGCGAAGCCGCGCGAGGTAGAGGTTGGCGAGCTCGTCGACGACCCAGCGGCTCGGGAACACGCCGCTGATGTCCTCGAGCAGGCGCTCGTGCTCGTCGGCGAAGCTGGGATCGGGCGAGAACTCGCCGCCGCGGGCGATCCAGTCGCGCAGCTGCACGTAGGCCTGCTCGGCGTGGCGTTGGTCGTCGGGGCCGCCGAAGCCCTGCTCGATCGCCAGCGCGAGCAGGGCCGAGCGCTCGTCGCCCGAGGGCGCGACGGCGTCATAGAGCTGCCGGGCTCGAGCCGCGATCTCGGGGTCGGGCCCGAGCGAGCCTTGCTCGCGGGCGGTCCACAGATCGACGACCTGCTGCAGGCCTTCGATCGCCGACTCGCGCTCGCCCTCGTCGAGCGCCTTGCCGACGTAGCCGAGCAAGAACTCGCGCAAGTCGGCGCGCAGCGGCGCACGCCGGGCGTCGTCGAGCGCGAGCATGGCGTAGGCATTGCGGGCGAGCGCGTAGTCGTCGAGGTCGCTGATCTGGTCGGGGATGGCCAGCGCAGGCGTGTCGCTCGCGTGCCGTCGACCGTGACCACAAGCAGGCAGCGCCAGCAGGGACGCGAGGAGCAGAGGCGTCAGCAGAGCCGAGAGGCGAAGCTTCACTCGGCGAGTCTACGCGCGCAGCTCGACCGCGGCCATCCGCGCGGGCGACTAACGGCCAGCCTCGCGGTTGCCGAACCCGCGCTCCGACCAGCGCAGGCCGAAGAGGATCGAGTGGACCGCACTCGTGTAGACCGCGGCGTTGGTCGGCAGCGCGCGACCTTGGAGCACGGCGCCGGCCGAGCTGCCGTTGAGGTCCGCGCCGCCCTGCTCGAACGCGATCCCGGCCGCGGGGTCGTAGGCTGGCGAGGCGCCGCCTGGACCGACGCGGGTCGGGACCATCAGGTCGAGCGAGTAGGCCGGGACCAGCGACCAGGTGCCGTTGCGTGTCGGCAGGTTGAAGCTCGCGCCGAAGCTGCTCATCACGGTCCAGCCATCGTTGGCCGCGGCCGTCAGCGCGCTCGGCTTGACGCCCGGCGAGTTGAAGCCGGCGCCGAGCAGCAGGTCGACGCGCGGGACACAGCGGGTCCTTCGCCGGGTCTTGGGATCGACCGCCTCCTTGCCGCTGCACAGCACCTTGTTCCACGGCAGGTTGGCCCCGATCGCGTCGTCCATGCGATAGCGGGCCCACAGCTCGGCTCCGAAGATGTCGGCGTGGCCGCGGTAGAGGGTCGAGTCGGGCAGCGTCGAGGCGTCGCGATCGAGGCCCGTCAACGAGAGCTTGCGGCTGTCTTGGCCCTTGCAGCCGCCCGCACGATCGAAGCCGGGGCAGTGGTCGATCCAGTAGAGGTTGCTGTCGAGCTGCCAATTGCCGACCGCGCCCGCGAAGCCGATCGCGAGCTCGCGCGGGAGGGTCTCGGTCATGGTCGCGTCGATCGAGCCCGCGGTGTCGCAGTTGGGCAGATCGGAGCGCTGCTCGGCCGCGCTGTTGGGCACGCAGACGGCGGCCTTGCCGTTGAGGGTGATCTGACCGCCGGCCAAGAGCGGCTGGGTTCGAAAGCGGACGCCGATCGTCAGCTTGTTGCGGATCACGAACGCGACCCCGAGGGTCAAGGCGATGTCGAGCCGGCTGCCGTTGGGCTGGAGGCCGAACCAACGCAGCCGAGTGTTGCCGCGAAAGGCCAGTCGCTCGGCGCAGATCGGGTTCTCGACGCTCGCCGAAGCGGGATCGCAGCCGGCTCCCTCGCCGACGCCGGTCAGGACCGAGTCGACGTCGCGCGCGAAGTAAGTCCGCGAGCGCGGCACGTGCAAGGTCGCGCCGATGGTCATGAAGTCGAGCGCGTTCCAGGCCAGCGCGACGTCGAGGTCGGTCCGCATCTCCATCATCCCGCCCTTGCGCAGGCTCGGACACACGCGCGAGCGATCGAGCCCGCAGCCGAGGTCGTCTTCGCCCGCGAGGTGGTAGCGGAGCGAAGGATCGCTGTAGATGCGGTAGCGGCTGTCGAAGGTGTGGACGGCGGCTCCGATCGCGATCGGATCGAGCAAGAAGCTGATGCCGACGAAGTAGTCGAAGGCCGGGTTGGCGACCTGCGACCAGTTGCCGAATTGATCGCGCGGGGTGCCGTCGGGATCGATCGCGAAGCGACGGACCGAGAGGTGGTCGACGCCGCCGCGCAGCGTGGTCTGGAAGTGGAGGCCGGGCAGCGAGCCGAGCATCGCGGGGTTGTGGTAGATCCCGGTGACGGACTTGGTCGCGGGGCCTTGGGCGTCGGCGCCCGCGAGTCGGTTGGCGACCCCGGGAGCCGCGCTCGCGGGCCATGACGCGAGCGCGAAGACGACGAAGAGCGCCGCCTGGACCAGCCGCGAGCTCGCGATCCGCCTGAAGGGCTCGATCGGCTCGACCATGCGGATCCGCCGGATCTCACGAGCCTCGAACATTTTTACTCCCCCGGCCAGACAGCGACCAAGCCGGTGATGGGCCCTGGATGGTCCCCAGGAACGATTTGCCGGGTTGCTGCACGCCGGAGACTCGGACGGGAGCGTCGCGCGAGGTCAGCATACCCGGTTTCTTCGCAGGCCGAATCGCCAGCGAGCCGACCTGATGACTTGCCAAGCGTTCATTCGACGCACTAGGATTTGGCGCCGACGCGGCCCAGGAAACGGCATGAGCAAGACCGTCCACCAGTTCGAGTGCCGAGACGACGTCTGGAAGCGGGTTGAGGCCCTCGCCAAACGGCGTGGAGTCACGCCTGACGAGATCATCCAAGCGGCGCTGATCCAACTGTTCACCCGCAAGAAGGCGGACGACGCCGCGTCGGAAGCCGGGACCGGCCCCGTGGCGCGTCCGAGCGCACCGCCGCCGCGGCCGAGTCCGACGCCGGCGGCTGCCAGCGCCGGGCCGCCCCGGCCAGCCGCTGGGTTGCCGCGGCCCTCGGGCGCCGCGGCGCCGAGTCGGCTCCCGCCGCCGAGCTCTCGGCCGACCGCGGGTCCGCCCGCGAGCGCACCGACGCCCGCGGCCGCGCCTGCCCGCAACCGTCCGCTCTACCTGTTCTTCGAGGGCAACTGGTACACGGTCGACCAAGATCAATTCGTGATCGGTCGCGGCAGCAAGTTCTCGGATCTGCCGATCAAGGACGCGAACATCTCGCGTCGCCATTGCGCGGTCGTTCGCCGCAACGGCGAGTACTACATGAAGGATCTCGGCAGCACCAACGGGATCGAGTTCGCTGGCCAGCGCGTCGACGATCACCGGGTCGAAGAGGGCAACGTCTACTACCTCTGCGAGCACGAGATCCGGTTCACGTTCCAGCCGCCTTATTAATGCCGGTGGATCCGCTCGAACGACTTCGCGAGTCCCTGCGTGGGGCCGCGAAGGATGGCTTCGTCGGGATCGATGCGCCGGGGCTGGGTGCTGCGTTGCGCGAGGCCAGCGACGCCTTGCTCGCGCTGGGCGTCGGCGCTTCGCAGCGCGAGCTCCAGCACTTCCGACTCGGGCTCGATCGCTTCGAGGAGCGCGGCCAGCAAGACCGCAGCCGGGTCGTCGCGCATGGCCTGCGGATCTGCATGGTGATCGCGGGCGCTCGCGCCGATCAGGCTGGGCCGGCACCCAAGCCGAAGAAGCAGGACCTCGGGCGCCGACTCGGTCGCGCGTTGACGGAGTCGCCTCCGCCCGCACCCGCGCCGGTGATTGCTACTCCTGCGACGGAGCCCGTGCCCGCCGAGGTCGAGGCCCCGCCGACGAAGCCCAAGCGTGGCCGGCCGCCCGGCAAGCGCGAGCTCGCGCCCCCATCCACGGCCAAGCCCAAGGCCGGATCGAAGCCCGAACCCCAGCCGAGTCCACCGCCCGCGATCGGCCTCGAGCCGGGCATCCGCGAGCAGCTGGCCCGAGCCGCCGCGCTGCGTCAGGCCAGCGTCGAGCAGCTGCCCGGCGTCGGCAAACGAAGCGCCGAGAAGCTGGCCGCGCGCGGGCTGGCGACGCTCGAGGACCTCGCCTACCTGCTGCCGCTCGGCTACGAGGATCGCCGCCAGACCACCTGGCTGCACGAGGTCGAAGAGGGTCGACCCGTGGTCATCGCCGGGGTCATCCGCAGCTTTCGCAGCGGGTACTTCAGCGGTCGCTACTCGGCCACGATGCGGGTCGAGCAAGACCTGCCGAACGGCGCGCGGCTGGGCATCGAGGCCCGCTGGTTCCACCAAGTCGGTGGCCTCGGCCAGCGCGTGGTCACGGGCGAGACGGTCTTGCTCGCGGGCGTGGTCAAGCGCTTCCGCGAGAAGCTGACGATGGTCCACCCCGAGGTGCTCGACCCCGACAAGGGCCTCGGCATCGCGCTGCGCTATCCGGTCGTCGAGGGGATCGGGCAGGGGACGCTAGTTCGGTTGTGTCGAGCCGCGGTCGCCAAGCTGCGCGAGCTCGGCGACTACGACCCGCTGCCGCGCGAGCTGATCAGCGCGCACGGCTTGCCCTCGGTCGGCGACGCGCTCGGCTTGCTGCACCAGCCGCCCGACGATCTGCCGGTCGATCAGCTCGAGCTGCTGATCCGACGTGACAGCGTCGCGCACCGTCGACTGGCCTTCGACGAATTCTTCTTCTTGCAGCTCGCGCTGCTCCGCCAGCGTGGGGTCTATCGCGCGCTGCCTTGCGTGATGCCGCCGCTGGTCGAGGGCAGCTTCGATCGCGAGCGCCTGCGCGCTTGCTTGCCCTTCGAGCCGACCGGCGCCCAGTGGCGGGTGCTCGACGAGATCGAGCGCGACCTCGCCCGACCCAAGCCGATGCTGCGCCTGCTGCAAGGTGACGTCGGCTCGGGCAAGACCGCGCTCGCCTTCGCGGTCGCGCTCGCGGTGATCGACGCGGGCTCGCAAGCGGCGATCATGGCTCCGACCGAGATCCTCGCCGAGCAGCACATGCGGACCATGACGGCCTGGTCGGAGCGGGCCGGCGTTCGGATCGCGTTGCTGACCGGCTCGACCGGCAAGGCCCAGCGCAACAGCATGCTCGCGCTGCTGGCCGCGGGGCAGATCGATCTGCTCGTCGGCACGCACGCGCTCTTGGTCGAGGACGTCGAATTCGCTCGGCTCGCGCTGGTCGTGGTCGACGAGCAGCATCGCTTCGGCGTCGAGCAGCGCGGGGCCCTGCGCGAGAAGGGCAGCGCGCCCCACCTGCTGGTCATGACCGCCACGCCGATCCCTCGGAGCCTCGCGCTCACGGCCTTTGGCGAGCTCGACGTGTCGATCGTCGACGAGCTGCCGCCGGGTCGGGTCGCGCCGGTCACTCGCGTGTTCACGGGCACGCGGGCGCTGCTGCGAGCCCGCCAGAGCTTGGTCGAGCGGGTCCGGGCTGGCGACAAGGCCTACGTGGTCTGTCCGCTGGTCGAGGCCAGCGAGGCGATCGACGCCTCCGACGTCGAGGCGACCGCGGCCGCGCTGGCCAAGCTGATGCCCGAGCAGACGATCGGGGTCGTCCACGGCCGCATGGTCTCGAAGGACAAGGACGCGGTGATGCAGCGCTTTCGATCGGGCGAGCTGCGGGTCTTGGTCGCGACCACGGTGATCGAGGTCGGTGTCGACGTCCCCGACGCCCGGGTGATCCTGATCGAGCACACCGAGCGCTTCGGGCTGGCCCAGCTGCATCAGCTGCGCGGTCGTGTCGGGCGCTCGCCCGGCCACTCGCTGTGCTTGTTGCACACCGGCAGCGAGGCCGACTCCGACGCGGGCGCGCGCCTGAAGGTGCTGGCCGAGAGCAACGACGGCTTCGTCGTCGCCGAGAAGGACCTCGAGCTGCGCGGCCCGGGCGAGCTGTTCGGGACCAAGCAGTCGGGCGTGCCTCGCTTGCGCTTCGCCAGCTTCTCGGGCGAGGGCATGCGCATGCTGATCGCCGCGCGCGAGGCCGCGTTGGCGATCGTCGAGGCCGATCCTGGGCTCCGTCGACATCCGATCTTGCGGGCCGAGCTCGAGCTTCGCACCGGCGACTCGACCTTGTGGGCGGGCGAGTCGGGCTAGAGCGGCGAACCGCTAGCCCTGACATCGCGGTCGTGACCAAGCGCGATCCTTCGAAGTGGTCCGATCGGGCTCGAGCTCGGACAGTCAGGCCATGAAGTTCCGAACCTACTCTTTCGCTTCGTTCTCGCTCCTGGCCCTCTCGCTCGTCCCCTTGCTCTCGGCCTGTCCCTCCAGCGAAGAGGGCGACGACGAGGTGGCCGAGACGGGCACCGAGGAGAGCGGCAGCGAAACCCAGGGGACCGAGTCGGGGAGCGAGACCCAAGGCAGCGAGACCACCGCCAACGAGACCAGCTCGACGGACACGGGCACCGACACGACCGACACGGGTACGACTGGCGACCCGCTCACCGAAGAGCTCTGCACTCAGGCCTGCGCGGTCGTCATCGACTGCATGGGCGACATCCCCAACTGCGTCGAGGAGTGCATCGCCCAGCACGAAGCGCTCGACGCCGAGTGCCTGGGCTTCGAGCAGGCCTTGACCTCGTGCATCGCCGGCCTGACCTGCGACGAGCTCAACCAGTTCTTCGAGAGCTCGCCCGAGCCCTATCCTTGTCAGGCGGAAGAAGCCCAGGTGTGTGACTCGCCCGCGTGCTCGGTCAGCGTCGGGATGGGTCAGAACCCCGAGGACTGCTCGATCGAGTACATGTGCCCGGACCAGCCGACCTACGCGGTCGACTGCAACGTGGATGGTTGCACCTGCTTGGTCGACGGGGCCGAGGTCGGCGGGTGTTCGAACGCGCTCGACGTCTGCGGGAGCGATGGCGACGTGGGGCCGATCAACGACTGTTGTGGGTTCGACCTGTAGTCGCGGACTCAGGGCTCCACGACCACGAAGCTCGGTCCCGTGACGTCTTGCCACGGGATCGCGCGGGAGCTCTCGTCCGCGAGCGAGACCACGATCAGCAAGTTGTGGCCGGCCGCGGGCACGAACACGAGCTCGTCCTCGGGCACGTAGGCGAGGCCGAGCGGGAAGCCGCCGCCCGGGAGCGTGAGGTCCCGGGTGACGCTCGCGCCGACCCCGGGCGCGCCGAGGTCGATGTCGTAGAGGTGAATGGCCTCGCTGCCGAGATCGACCCCGGTCATCAACATCCTGCGGCCATCGCCGATCGGCGTGGCTGCGTAGGGCACGGTCGCGACCATCACGGTCTCGATCAGCGCGGGGGCCATCGGGTCGGCGATGTCGACGAGCGAGAAGCTCGAGGGGTTGAGCGAGTTGGTCACGAAGGCGCGCTCGCTGCCATCGTCGAGCAGCAGCACCCACGACGAGTCGCCGGAGGTCACGAGGTCGGCCGAGAGCGTGGCCTCGGGGGCGTTGGTCGCAAACAGCTGGATCGCCCCGTCGCCCGCCGAGCTGACGATCGCCAGGCTCTCGTCGGGCGAGAGGTCGATCTGCTCGGGTCGGGGACCGACCTCGAACTCGAGCTCGACGCTGCCGCTGACCAAGTCGAGCTTGCTGACGGTCGAGCCGACGTCGCTCGGCCCGTCGCCGCCGTAGTTGGCCGTCCACGCGCTCAGGCCGTCGGCGGTGATGACCGGATGCATCGGCGTGTAGAGCGTGGCGAACTCGTGGATCAGCGCGCCGGTCTCGAGCTCGACGAGGATCAGCGCGCCGCCAGCCGGGACATCGCCCGCGCCGAGCAAGTTGCCGATCGTCCCGGTGAAGAAGCCTGGCGAGATCGAGACCAAGGCCGACTGGCCGTCGGGTGTCAGCGCGAGCTCGAGCGGACCGGGCGACCAGGTCGAGAGATCGATCTCGCGCCAGAGCGCTTCTTCGCGGGTCGTGGCGCCGTCGCGCAGGGCGGCGTAGTCGAGCAGCGAGAGCCGCTGGCCGAGCCAGTCGGCGGTGACGACCAGCCGCTCGGGTCGCGGCGCCTCGCCGGTGGTCTCGGTCGAGTCGGAGGCGGTCGAGCTGGAGTCGGTCTCGGAAGCCGAGTCGGTCGAGCTCGAGTCGGTCGAGGTCTCGCTGCCGACCTCGTCGTCGCTGCTGCCGGGTTGGCACGCGCTGACCAGCAGAGCCAGGGCGAGCGGGGGGGCGAGCGGGGGGGCGAGGTGGACGAAGCGCGGGCTAGTCATTCAAGGCACCTGCGGCGATCCACTCGCGGACCAGCGCGACCGAGCGATCGTCGAGCAAGACCGGGGCGTTGAGCGGCATGTGAGCGACGACGCCGCTCTGACCCTCGGGCGCGCACTGGCTGACGATCTGGTAGAGCCACGAATTGTCGGGGTCGCCGGGCTCGACCAGCGCCATCCCGGGGTTGGCCTGGGTCTCGTGGCCGAGCAAGGCGGCGTGGAGATCGCTGGATTGGAGGTCGAGTCCGGCCGCCGCCGCACCGCCGCCGTGGCAGCTGTTGAACGCGCAGGACTGGTTGAACACGACCCCGAACACGTTGCTCAGCGTCGGCTCGATGTCCGGTTGCACGCTGGGATCGTGGTCGACGCAGTCGGGGACCGCGGGGATGTCTTGATCCTCGGGCCGGGTCGGCGGCACGTAGAGCGGAGCGTTGCGCTCTTCGTCGCTCGGCTCGGATTGGGCGGGGTTCTTGGGCACGGCCAAGATCCCGCAAGGACCCTCGAACTCGAGGATGCCCTCGGGGGTCTGGCCGACCGCGGTCGTGCCTCCGGTGACCGAGACCTCGAGCAGCACGCGGCTCTCGGCCAAGCCCAGCATCACGCACATCTCTTGATCGCCGACGCCCCAGCCGACGTTGACGTCGCGCCAGTTGTCGTAGCCGCAGGTGTAGCGCAAGCCGGTGACGGTCGAGAGATCGAGCGGCGGATCGAAGGTGCCGCCGTTGGCGTCGCCGTTGAAGCCGTTGATCTCGAACACGCTCTGGCCGTCCATCGGACCGCCGGTGAAGGTCAAGTTGAAGTAGTTGCCGAGGTAGTGGAAGTGCGGGATGACGTAGTGGAGCTTGATGTCGAGCGGCCCGTTGGTCGCGGCCTGGTACTTCTCGGCCAGGTTGTTGCACACGCCCGTGAAGCGCGACTCGGAGTTGGCCGGGATGTCGAGGTCGAGGTAGCTGAGCCGGAAGGGCGTCAAGACCGTCTCGACGGCCTTGGGGTGGATGATGTCCAGCGTCATGAACAAGTCGGTCTCGACCGGCGCCGGCCCGACGTTGAGCAGGTGGATGCCGGCCACGACCTTGTGATGGGCCGGGATCTTGATCACCGCGCCCGCGCCCGTCTGCTGCTGCTCGACGAAGGATTGGGTCGACTGGGCGAAGAGCACGGTGCCGGCCGTCGCCGCGCCCAGCTCGTTGAACCCTCGATCGCCGCAATTGAAGTAGCCGTCTTCGCCTGGGTAGATGTCCTCGGGCACGACGAACCAATTCGAATGGTGCCAGTAGCCGAGGTTGCTGAGCGTGACCGTCTGGACGTAGAGCGGCGCCTCGTTGTCGAGCGTCCACTGCAGGCAGCGCTGATCCTCTTCGAAGGGCCCGAGCGGGTAGGTGCCGAAGCGATGGGTGAAGCTCGCCGACTCGGCCGGATCGTCGCCGGTCTCGCCCGTGTCGGTCGCGTCCGTGCTCGCGCCGGTCGAGTCGCCCTCGTCGACGACGCTGTCGTCACTGCTCGTGCCGTCGTCACCCTTGCAGCCAACATGGAGGAGCAGGCTGAAGCTCGAGATCACCAGCGGAAGCGTCGACTTGATGTTCATCGTCATGAAGGGAGCCCTGAAGTTCGAAAGTATCGCCATGCCGCCAAGCCGATCGCGCAATATCCTCGCTAGGTTGGCACGTGTCGGGATGTTCGAGCAATTGACTTGCGACGGCGCAAAGGGATCATTCCGAGCAGCGCGAGCAGGGAAGCGAGTGGTGGCACTCGAGTCGAGTCGGCCGCGCACTGGCACCCTGCGGATCCCGCATCTTGGTTGCCCGCATCGCTCGTCTCGGACTCGTCTGTAGTGTCGGCATCCGCCGACTCGGTCGACCCATCGGAGCCGCTGGATTCGTCGGATCCCCCGCTCTCGCCCGAGTCGCCAGCGCTGGGCTTGATCACGATGATCGGCGTCAGTGGATAGGCGGCATAGTCGGAGCCGAGGCCGTTCTCGATCCGCGCGCGGAGCAACAGTGTGAGCCCCCACGCTTCGGGCGGCGCGGCGAAAGCCACGCTCAGCGGATCGAGGTCAGCGATCGGCGTGGGCTCGCCTTCTTGCCACTGCGGCACGGCGTCCTCGGTCGTGGCCCACGCGATCCGCACGGTCGCTTGCGGGTCGGCGGCCACGCAAAGATCGAGGTCGATCTCTTGGTCTTCGACCAGCACTTCGGGCGTGGATCCGATCGTGAGCGCCGGCTGCATCAGCGCGGGATCGCTGTCGTCGTCGAACACGCGGACCACCCAGGGGGCGCGGCGCCACAGGTTGTAGGGCGGCTCCCAGGTGTAGCCTGCGATCACCCAGGTCCCGGGCGCGACTCCGCTGGTGTCCCAGACGACTGGCTCTGCGGCTGCCGCAAAGGTGATGGGCCGCCGCTGATCGTCGGCCGTGATCCGAGTCCAGCAATCGGCCCACGCGACGCTGGTCTCGAGCGTGGCCTCGGGATCCTCGAGCTTGGTCGCGTCGAGCTCGGCACCCGCCGCGATCGAGCGCTGGAGATCGTCGACGCTGATGTATTGCGGCGGCGAGGTCCCAGCCGGCCACTGCCGGCAAAAGCCGATGAATTGATGGGTTCGACTGTCGTCGAATTCGTCGATCGTGAGGTTGGTGTCCTCGAAGGGGATCGAATAGCCGAACTCGAACATCGGATCGCTGGTTCGATCGACCGCGGCGATGCAAGGCGCGTCGGGCCAGAGCACCGGCGTGCGCGGATGGACCGTGTTGCCGGCGAAGACCGGCGCCGCGAGGCCGACCAAGACCAGCCCCGTCGCGAGCATCGACCAGCGCGGCATCGCGGGTAGCCTAGCAGCCCACCGTGCAGCCCGTCCGCTTGCGCGAACCACTCGCTAGCGCTTGTGGCTGCCCGAGGGGGTGTTGGTCCGCCGGCCCGGCTCGACCACGTCGTCGAAGAGCGAGATCTGGCGCAGGGACTCGGGCGCACGGCTGCGGGCGAGCTGCTTGGCGGCGTGCTCGCGCAGGAGCTCGCGCAGCTGCGGGTGACAGCTCTGGCAGGCCGTTCCGGCCTCGCACATTCCACCGACCCGGGCCACGGAGTCGGCGCCCTCGGCGATCGCGGTCCGGATCTCGGACTCGCGCACGGCCAGGCACAGACAGACGTAGGGGTCCTCCGGCGTCACCGCGTGGGTTGTAGCAGATGCTTGCAAGATCGAAACGGCGCGGCCGACCACACACGCGTGACCCTCGTCCCCTGGCTCTCGAAGCGCGCGCGGATCCGGCTCGCGCCCCTGGCCCTGATCCCCGCGCTGCTCGGCCTCGAGCCGTCCGCGACCTGGCCCGGCCGCCCCCGACCCTGCCAGCGGGTCGTCGAGATCGACGCCGAGCTGCGCTGCGATGACGAGATCGAGATCGAGCTCGACGAGTGCCCCGACCTGGAGCTCGCGTCGTTGCGCAGCGGGGACGCGCTCTCACGCTGCATGCTGGACCGTGTCGACGCCGAGACGCTCGAGCGGCTCGAGCTCCCGGTCGACATCAACCAGGCCGAGCTCGACGAGCTGGCCAGCCTCCCGGGCATCGGGCCGGCGCTGGCCGGCCGGATCGTCGCGGGCCGCCCCTACGCCAGCGTGGACGAGCTCGATCGGGTCGCGGGCATCGGGCCCAAGCGCTTGGTGGCCTTGCGAGCGCGCGCGCGGGTGGAGTAGCGCGCGCGCGGGTCGAGTGATGCGTTTGGCGTTGACAGCTCGCGCACGATCGCCCGAAGTGTCGGCATGCGCGTCACGCTCGAGTCGGTGTTGGTGTCGGCGTGGGTCGTCTTGCTCGCGTCGCCGCGCGTGGCCGAGGCCGCAGGCGAGTGCGACTGCACCTTCGTGATCGAGCCCGACGTGGGCAGCTTCGATGGCGTCGAGCAAGGCGTGAGCGCGGGCGACTCGATCTGCGTGCGAGGAGGCGCGCGCGAGTTTCTGCGCTTTTACAACCTGATCGGCGCGAGCGATCAGTGGATCGATGTCCACAACTGCGAAGGCAGCGTCGACATCTCCAACGAAGATCGCGGCTATGGCCTGACCGCCGACGGCTCGCGCTACTTTCGAATCTCGGGCAGCGGCGATCCTGGCGTCGAGCTCGGGTTTCGAGTTCGCGCCGCCCGAACGGGCCCCGACTACGCCGCCAGCGGCGTGGTCGTGGGCGGGCTCAGCAGCGACTACGAGCTCGACCACATGGAGGTCTACGAGACCGGCTTCGCCGGCTTCTCGCTCAAGACCGAGCCGACCTGCGATCTGACGGCCAACCTCGGCAACTTCGTCCAGTACGACACGCGGCTGCACCACAACTGGATCCATGACACGGGCGGCGAGGGCATCTACTTCGGCAGCACCGGCTACGGCGGGCGCGAGTACCAATGCGATGGTCAGACGGTCGTGCTCCATCCGCACGAGCACCACGGCGCGCAGATCCACCACAACCTGATCGAGGACACCGGTTGGGACGGTGCGCAGGTCGGGGTCACGCCGGTCGACTGTCGGGTGTGGGGCAACCTGATCCGCGACGTCGGCCTCGGCGGCGTGCAGTACCAGCAGCAAGGCCTGCAGATCGGCGGCGGCTCGCAGTGCGAGATCTGGGGCAACCGGCTCGAGCGCGGCCCGGCCAACGGCATCTTCATTCTCCAAGCCGCGACCACGATCGTCCACGACAACCTGATCGTCGACTTCGCCGAGACCGGCATCTACGCCAACGACGACGACAGCTTCGCGGGCGAGCGCTATGTGTTCGTCCACAACACCGTGCTGCGCTCGGGCGGCTGGGGCCTCGCGATCTTCGGCACGCAGATCGTCGACAACCTCGGCTGGAACAACCTCGTGCTCGAGTCCGGCATGGCCGACATCGCGCCCGGCGGCGACGTCGACTGGGACGGGCAGAACAACATCACCGGGATCAGCGTGAACGAGGCCGGCTTCGTCGATCCCGAAGCGGGCGACTTTCATCTGCTGCCCGACTCGATCGCGATCGCGGCTGGCAAGCCGGCGCTGGAGTGGACGACGGCCGACCTCGACGGCGTGGCGCGAGACCCCGCCACGCCGGACGTCGGCGCCTACGAGTGGACCGATCAACCGCCGCCGAGCGACACCGGCAGCGACACGAGCGACGGGGGCTGGACCGCGGGCGATGATCTGCCCGGTGAGGTCGGCACGGACGAGGTCGGCGACACGGGTGACACCGGGGCCAACGCCGACACGAGCGGCTGCAGCTGTTCGACCGGCGACGCGGGCGGGGTAGGGGCCACGATCTTCGCGTGCTTCGGCCTGCTGCTGGTCGGGCAGCTCGGCTCACGCGCTCGCCGAGCTCCTCGAGTTGGGTAGCGAGCTGGCGAACGAGCTGCCAGCCGATCAGAGGGCCGCGCCAGCGAAGCGCTCGATCTCGACGAAGGCGTCGCCCTCGCGCCGAAAGAGCAGGGCCTCGACGATCCGCTCGTCTTGGCAGTCGACGACCAAGTACTCGACCGGCCAGCCAGCGGCCAGCGCCGCGCGAGCGTCCTCGTCGGAGAAGTAGGCCCCGACTCGCGGATGCGAGTGGTAGACGATGGTCGCGGGTCGATCCGTGCTCAAGCTGCGATCGAGGCGGAGCACGTCCTTGGCCCCGAACATGTAGGCGTTGGCCGAGGTCCGCGGGTAGGTGGCCGGATCGACCGCGTGGTAGCGATCTTGCTGGTTGGCACAGACCACGACCTCGGCGCTCGGACCCCGGCCGAGCAGGTAGCCGCAGCACTCCTTGGGGTGCTCGGCGCGAGCGTGGCGATAGATGA
>JAMHUH010001095.1:0-3800 GCA_035904925.1 Nannocystaceae bacterium | reverse complement strand
GGATTGGTACTCGAGTCGAGCCGCCACGTGGACGATCTCGGTCACGACCTCGGCCGAGCCGAGGGTGTCGGCGTAGATCAGCAGGTGCGGCGCCGAGCCAGCCTTGCTGTCTTCGAGCGCGGCCCGCAAGCTGGCGATCAGGTTGCGCCGTAGGTCCTCGTCGGAGAGATCGAGCCCGCTCGAGGACACGACCTCGCGCTCGTCGACGCGCAGGGCGTCGACGGTCAGCTCCGCGCGAGTCCCCTCGGGTCGCGCGAGCAGGGTCGCTCGGGCCCGTGGAAGCTCGACGCCGACCTCGAGCAGGCGATCGTGCTCGAAGCGTTTGCGCTCGAGCGTGAACATTGCCTGCGTCACAGAACGTGCCGATGCCTCGTCGACGCCGCTATCGAGCATGATCTGGTGCAGCGCCCAAGGCACGGGGTCGTGAGCACTGCGCAGAAATTGATCGCGGTCGAGCACGCGGTAGCGAGCGAAGTCGCAGCGATCGTAGAGTGTCGACATTCGCTGCTCTGGACCGAGTTTTGCGATCGTGTCCGCGATCCCGGGAGCCTGTGGGCAGGCGCGGTTCAAGGCCTCGATTCGCGCCGCTTGGTCTTCGGCGGAGAGCGAGAGGATCGACTTCGTGTTGGGACCGAAGAGCGCGAAGTAGCCATCGAAGGCCGATAGCCGACAGGCCTTGGGCAGACCGCTGGCCACGAGGTCCGGGCGCTCGCGCGGGTCGACGGCGTCGAGCCGCTGCGCGAGGTCGTGCACGGCGTCCGCGTCACAGGTCTTGTTCGAGCGACAACCTCCGAGCGCGGTGACGAGCGCGAGCATCCAGCCAAATTGAACTCGACCGCGCCTCGTCGATTCGCCCATGAGCGACCACGATACTACGACGAGCCCGACCCAGGCGGGCGCTCAGGGGCAGCCGTAGAGCAGCTCGGGCGCGCCGAGGGTGTAGACGTAGTTGGCGAAGATCTCGGGGATCTCGGGCATCTCGCCGCTCGCACAGTAGAGGTGAAGCTCGAGCTCCGGCGTCGACAGACTCCGCGGCACGCCTTGCTCGACGAGCTCGCGCATGGCCGCCATCAGCTCGTCATGGCCCATCACCTCGGCGATCCGGGTGAACACCATGCGGCCCTCGACGTAGGCGGTCGCCTCGGTCTTGCGCACGAAGGGGTTGGGGTCATAGAGCGCGATGTTCCAGGGCTCGCCGAGCCCCCCGAGCGGCCCCTCGACCACGTACATGACGAAGGCCTCGTCGAACCATCCGTCGCTGCCCGTCGCCGGCTCGATGCCCCGCGCCCACCAGCTGTGCGCGAGCTCGTGCTCGAGGTTCTGGAGGTTCGTCGAGGTCGCGGCCCGATACTCCATTCCATGCGAGTCGGGCCGGATGTTGATGACGATCTCGTCCCAAGGATAAGGCCCGAGCCCGCGCTCGACCAACCCGTCGAGGTAGACGCGGACGTCGTCGGCGAGCTCGCTCGGCCCCAGCCATAGCGTGCCCGGCATCGCGATCCTCCACGCGATCGTCTGCCCCTCGCTGGTGACCAGCTCACCCGCGTCCTCCACGATCAAGTCGCTGGGCACGATTCGCAGCATCGGGGATGCCGAGCTCGTCGAGCTCGGGAACTCGATGTCCCAGGTGTTGGCCTCGATCGGCACGATCGTCCCGTTGCTGATCACCGAGTGCGCTCGCTCGGCTGCGACGTGGATCGACAGGCGCAGCGAGTGATGATCCCAGGGCAGGTTGGCTGGCAACCACGACTCGAGGTAGCGGTTGGCATCGGCGTCCGACATGTCGAAGTCGAAGCTCACGCCCGCCGGCTCATCAAAAAAGCTGACCGCCCTCGAGTTGAGCGCGAGCGGTCGAGCCAGGGGGTAATGCAAGGTCAGCTCGTGGTCGCTACACGCCGGCAGGTCGGCCTCGAGCACGCGCAGGGTCGTCTCCGGGCCACCGCCGAGATCGACGATGGAGAAGCGATCGAGCGCGAGCGGCTCGCCGTCGAGCCAGATCTCGGTCGGCGTCTGGCGCAGGTCGAGCAGGGGGAGCCCGCTGGTCTCACCCATCCGAAACACGAGTGACGCGGTCGCAAGGGCTAGTTTGGCGGCGGTGTCGAACTCGAGCTCGGCCTCGACCGCGAGGACATCGATCGGAACCAGAGTGTAGTCGGGCATCTCGATGGGCGCGGGCGCATGGGCGAACGCCTCGGGCTCGCACTGCGGCATGGGCTCGGGCTCGTCGGTGTCGGAGTCCGTCTGCGTACCCAACTCGGCGCCCGTGTCGGACTCGGCGCCCGTGTCGGACTCGGACTTGGACGCCTCCTCACCCTGCTCGTCGGTCTCGCCCTCGGGCGTCGACGGGACGCAGGCCGCCAGCCACCCGAAGAGCACGATCCACCCGCTTCGATCTTCGCGCATGCATGGAGGTGTTCGATGCGCTCGGACTGTCCAAGCCGCTCGGCGATCCTCGTCAGGACTCGCCCTTGTCCGTGCGACCGCGCCGAACGGCCAGCGCGACCTCGGCCATCCAGGCGTCGAACTCGGCGTCCCACTCGTGCTCGTGGACCTGGTTGGCGAGCGCGGCGAAGCGCTTGGTCAGGCGCGACTTGGCGGCGCCGAGGCGCGAGCGGAGGGTGCCGACCGGGACCTCGAAGATCGCGGCCAGCTGCTCGCCGGTCATGGCCTCGAAGTAGTAGAGCTCGAGCAGGTCCTGGTCGTCGATCGAGAGCGCGCGCAGGCTGTCGAGCAGGAGGCGCAGGTGCTCGCGCTCGGCCAGCACCGAGGAGGGCCGGCGTTGGTCGAGGTCGGCGATCGAGTCGGCGGCGGGGTCGATCTCGCGGTCGGGTCGGCAGTGCTTGCGCAGGTAGGCCGTGTAGGTGTAGCGGGCGATCCGAAACAGGTAGGTCTTGAAGCTCGAGTCGCCGCGGAAGCGGTCCTTGGCCTTCGTCAGCGCGGCGAAGGTGTCTTGGATCAGGTCCTCTTGGGCATGGGCGACCCGATTGATGAAGAAGGCGCGAACGCCCGAGAAGTAGCGGCGGTAGAGCGCGGCGCCAGCCTTCGAGTCCCCCGCGCGCCAGGCTTCGAGCAGCTCGAGGTCCGGATCGGTCGGCATCGCCGGCTTGTAGCACGGATGCGCCGAGATCGCGGCGCGCTCGAAATGGCGCGAGGATCCGCGTGGAATCGCGCGAGTCGACTCGGGAGGGCCCTCGCCCTCCCGAGTCCCGGCTGCTAGAGCACCGACCGGTTTGAATTCGGGGTCCTACGCCGCAATTGCGAGCCTCCGCCCTTCGAGACCCCGCTGCACGATTTGAAGGTTGACCACCGTCGCGGTGCGGCTGAGGTCGTACTCGTTCTTCCGCTTGCCGAGGTATCGAGCCCGATTGCCCTGCCGCTGGCTCACGTGGGCCAGCGTGTGCTCGACCGGCACGCGCCGACGTAGCTGGGCGCGTCCTTCGACGGTCGCCTGCCGGGCACGAAGCTCGGCTTGCAGCGGCTCATTCAAGGAGATCCGCAGGCTTCGCCCGAGCTCGGACGTCGTGCATTGCTCCTTGAGCTTGCAGGCGTTGCACGTCTTCGGCTCAAAGCGTGTGATCTGTCCGAGGACGAGAGGTTGTTTCTGCCCGGCCGGACAGGTCACCCGCTCCTTGACCAGGTCGACGTCGAAGTCTCGCTTGTTGAATTTGTCGCCGTTCTGCTGATGCCAGGGCTTGCACACGACTTCGACGTTGGCGGCGATCAGCTTCGGTACCTCCTCGCTCTCGATGTACCCGCGATCGAAGTAGATCGATGCGAGCTCGAGGCCCTGGTGGTTCATG
>JAMHUH010001094.1:0-5834 GCA_035904925.1 Nannocystaceae bacterium | reverse complement strand
GAGCCACGAGACCGAGCAAGCCGCCCAGACCGTCCACGAGGTCGCGGGCGTCGTGATCGCCACGGCCGGGGCGACGGCGCAGACCCGCGCCGCCGCGGAAGGCCTGCGCCTCCAAGCCGAGCAGCTCGAGCGCCTGACTCGACAGTTCAAGCTGCGCCGCGAGACCGGCAACCACGACCTCGAGGCATGACCAGCATGACGAGCGAGAGCCCCTTGGCGCCCGAGCTGGTGCTGCCGATCGAGATCGGCGGGCGGCTCTTGGCCGTCGACGCGGCCGCGGTCGTCGAGATCCTCGGCGCGCGGGCTTGGATAGCGATCCCCCGCGCCCCCGCGGCGATCCCCGGCGCGCTGGCCTGGCGAGGTCGCGCGCTCGCCCTGCTCGATCTCGGGCCCGCGCTCGGGCTGCCGACGCTGACCGGAAGCGAGACTCGGACTCGCAACCTGGTCCTGCGCCTTCGTGACGACGTCGTCGTGCTCGGGGCCGATCGCGTGCTCGAAGCCCTGCGCCCGAGCGCGCCGATCCGCCCGAGTCACGCCGTGGAGCTCGATCTGCCGCGTCACGGCGAGCTGCAGCTCGGCGATCGCTTGGTCAGCGTGCTCGACCTCGAGCGCTGGGTGCTCGGGCTGCGGAGGTCGACGTGAGCGCGATCCGACGCGCGCTGGTGCTGCCGGACCTGGCCCTGGCCAGCGAGGCGATCACCGCGATCGTCGAGGTCGATCCGAGCGCCCCCGCGACCTGGCTGCCAGGCCAAGTGTTGGAGTCGAGCCCGAGCACGGCGGCTCGGCGCGCGCTGATCCTCAGCGACGGCGCGCGCTTCGAGGTCCCCGCGACCATGCAATTGATCGAGCAGGTCGAGGTCCTCGACATCCCCGAGCTGCTCCGGCCGATCACCGAGCGCCTCGGCGTGATCGGGCTGGCCCTGCTGCCCGCGGGCCTGGCCTTGTTCTGCGATCCGCTGCGGATCCGTGGAGGGCTGGCGTGAGTCGTCCGAATCGACGCGAAGCCCTGCTCGACCGCTTTCGCGTGGCCGCGCTCGAGCGCGTCGCCGGCATGGTCGAAATGCTCGGCGCGCGCGGGGTCGAGGTCGAGCTCGCGCGGGTGCGAGCCGACCTCCACACGCTCAAGGGCGAGACCCGGATGCTCGGGCTGAGCTCGCTGGCCAGCAGCTTCCACGCGATCGAGGACTGGCTGGACGAGGCCGAGCCGATCTTGCGCGAGGATCCGGCGCTGCTCGACCGCTTGGGTCGCGTGCTCGAGCTGATCCGCGAGCGGCTCGACGCCCCGCTGGTCGAGGACGCCGAGTCCGAGCTCGCGCTCGCCCAAGCGAAGCGCCTCTTGGCCGGCGCCGAGGCCAGCCAGCAACCCGAACGAGCGCCGCAGCCCGAGCCGAACCCAACGACCCGACCCAAGCGTGAAGGCCTCGCGCTGGTCGACAGCGCGACGGTCGATCAGATCTGCGATCGGCTCGAGCAGCTTCGTGGCGCGCTGGGCAGCCTGGGCGCCCGGGCCAAGACCCGCGAGGATCGAATGATCTCGCTGGCCGATCTCGATCAGCTCCGGCTCGAGTTCGGCGAGCTCAGCGAGCTGGCGTGGAGCTTGCGGATGGTCGTGGTCGAGCCGGCCCTGCGCGAGCTGGCCAGCCACGCCGAGGCCTTGGCGCTTCGGCTCGGCAAGCAGGTCCGGGTCGTCGTCGACGCAGGCGGAGCCGAGCTCGAGCGCTCGCTGCTCGAGCGGCTGCACGAGCCGCTGCTCCACTTGGTTCACAACGCGATCGATCATGGCATCGAGGCGCCGGCGGAGCGGATCGGCAAGCCCGCGATCGCGCAGCTGACCATCACCGCGCGCTCGCTCGGCCGCGAGCTCGAGTTCGAGGTCAGCGACGATGGCCGCGGCATCGATCGCGAGCGCGTCCGAGCCCGCGCGATCGAGCGGGGGCTGATCGACGCCACGGCGGCGCGAGGGCTCGGCGACGAAGAATTGCTCGAGCTGCTCTTCATGTCCGGGTTCTCGACCGCCGCGCGGGTCGGTGAGATCTCGGGTCGCGGGGTCGGCCTCGATGTGGTCCGGCGCGTGATCGAGAGCCTCGGCGGCAGCGTCGAGCTCCATGCCCAGGCGAGCGACGCGATGCAACAAGCCCACGCCACCCTTCAGTCAGGCACTCGCTTCACCCTGCGCGTACCCGCGACCATCAGCCGCGAGCGGGTCGTCGTGGTCGCGCTCGGCCACGGCCTGTGGGGTCTGCCCGCGCGGCGGGTCGGCCCGATCCTGTCCTTGCGCGACGGCTCGCTGCTCGGACAGGACCCTGGCAACCCGACGCTGATCCTCGATGGCGAGCACCTGCCGCTGCTCTCGCTGGCAGGTCTGCTCGGGATCCGCGAGCCCGTGCGCGCGACCATCGCGATCGTCTGCACACGAGCAGGCCACCGCTACGCGCTGGCCAGCCCCCCCCTGCTCGGCGAGCGCGAGCTCTTTCGACTCCCGCTCGGACCGACCCTGGCCAGCATCGGGCCGGCGAGCGCGAGCGCGGTCATGGACGACGGTCGCCTGGTCTTGTTGATCGAGCCGGCGGCCCTGCTCGACCTGCGCCAGCGCCTCGGCCGAGGCGAAGCCAAGCTCGCCAACTTCAACCACGCCAACCAGGCCGCGCCCTCACGCGCTCGCCCGCGCGTCCTGGTCGTCGACGACTCGGCCGTCATCCGCGATCTCCTGGTCGAGTTGCTGGTGTCCAGCCAGCTCGAGGTCGAGTCGGCCGAAGATGGTCAGGCTGCGCTCGATCGGCTCGCCCAGACCCGCTTCGATCTCGTGGTCACCGACGTCGAGATGCCGCGGGTCGATGGGTTCGAGTTGCTCGCGCGGATCCGCGAGCGCTTCGGCGAGCTGCCGGTGATCATGTCGAGCACGCGCTCGTCGCCGGCCGATCGCCAGCGGGCGGTCGCGCTCGGAGCCGACGCCTACTTCGTGAAGTCCGAGTCCGGCGGGCCCAGCCTGATCGACGCGATCCAACGCTTCGTGGAGGTGCCGCGATGATCCGCGTGCTCGTCGTCGACGACTCGCCGATCTGTCGCGAGGTCCTGACCGACCAGCTCGAGCACGAGGGCGACATCATGGTCGCGGGCGAGGCCGAGAGCGGCGAGCAAGCGATCGATCGCATCGCCGAGCTCGCGCCCGACGTCGTCACGCTCGACATTCAGATGCCCGGGATGGGTGGTCTGGCCGCGATCGAGGCGCTGATGGTCCACTTTCCCCGGCCGATCCTGGTCGTCACCGGGCTCGACACGCGCGAGCGCGACCTCGCGGTCGCGGCCACGCGTCGCGGCGCGCTCGCGCTGGCCAGCAAGGCCGCCTACTCCGACTTGGTCGGCGCCGCCCACTTGCGGACCAGCGTCCGCCGGCTCGCGGCGATCCGCGTCGACGCCCGCGATCCGGGCGAGCGCTCGCAACGGACACGAGTCGCGTGGCCGAACCCCGCGCCCAGCTCGGCCACGCCGATCCTCGCGATCGGCTGCTCGGCGGGCGGACCCAAGGCGCTGGCCGAGTTGCTCGACGAGCTGCCGCCCAACCTCGCGGCCTGCCTGGCCGTCGCCAACCACCTGCCCGCCGACTTCGTCTCGGCCTACGCTCGCTTGCTCGAGACCCAGCACCACTTCGCGGTCACGCTCGCGCACACACCAGTCGAGCCCGAGCGCGGGACGATCGTGCTGGCCCCGGGCGGCTGCGATCTGGTCTACAGCGCCGGCCGCCTCGTCGGCGTGCCCAGCTCGCCCGACGCGATCTGGTGCCCGCGAGTCGACGCGCTGTTCGAGTCGCTCGCCCAGGCCCCGGGCGCCCATGTCGGCGTGGTCCTGAGCGGGCTCGGCAACGACGGCACCCGCGGGCTCGCGGCGATGCGCAGCGCGGACAAGCTGACCATCGTCCAAGATCGAGCCAGCGCCTCGGTCTGGGGCATGCCTCGCGCCGCGCTCGGCTCGGCGACCGAAGTGCTCGCGACCGCCGCGATGCCCGAGCTGCTGCTGCGCTGGCTCGCGAGTCGCGGGCCGCAGAGGTCAGCATGAGCTCCGACGAGTGGCTGAGCGATCAGCTCCGCGAGCTGCTGCGATCGACCTACGGCCTCGATCTTGCCCGCGGCGGCGGCGAGCGGGCGCTGGCCGATCACCTCGAGTCGCGGCTCGCCTCGCGCCGCTCGGCTCGGCCCGAGCACGAGCTGCTCGAGCGCGTGCTCGCCAACGTCGAGGGTGAGCGCGACCAGCTGCTCCACGCCGTGACCGTGCGCCACTCTTGGTTCTTTCGCGATCCCGACCAGCTCGACGAGATCCGCGAGTTCTTCGTCCGTCTCGCGCGTCGCGTCCAGCGGCCGCTCGACGTCTGGGTGGCCGGCTGTGCCGGGGGCGAGGAAGCCTGGACGCTGGCGTTGATCGCCGACTCGATCGGTCTGCCGCTGCGCGTGCTCGCGACCGACGTCGACCCGCTCGCGATCGCCGAGGCTCGAAAGGCCCGCTACGTCGAGTTTCGTCTGCGCGACCTGCCCGACGAGATCCAGCATCGCTTGCTCCGCGCCGACGAGGGTCGCAGGCAGGTCGACATCGCCGCGCTGACCGAGCGCGTCGCGGTCGAGTTCGCGGTCCACAACCTGTGCGACGATCCGCCCGCCCGCGAATTCGATCTCGTCTGCTGCCGCAACGTGCTGATCTACATCGAGCCCACGCGAGCACGGGCGATCCTGGTCAAGCTGCAGAGCCGGCTCCGCGCCGAGGGCCTGCTCATGCTCGGCAGCATCGATCAGCTGGCCGGCGCCACGGCGCTGCGGATGCGAACCCCGCTGCCGACCCCACCGCCCGCGCCACCTCCGAGCGTGATCGAGCCGCTCGTCACGGCCAAGGACGCGGCCCCACGAAGCCACGTCCACGGCCTGCTCGCCCGCGCGAGCGAGGCGATCGCCGCGGGCCGCTTCGACGAAGCCCTCGCCGAGCTCGAGGCGCGAGTCGTGGACGATCCGCTGGAGGCCGAGCTCTACTTCTGGATCGGCCTCGCCCACCATCAAGCAGCCCGGCCAGTGCTCGCGATCGCTGCATTTCGACGCGCGCGTTGCCTCGCCCCCGAGCTGTGGCCCGCGAGCCTCTTCGCCGCGCTCGCCCACGAGCGCAGCGCGAGCTGGCCAGCCGCACGACGCTGCTGGACCGAGCTCGAGCGCGACCTCGCCGAGCCAACGCTCGAGCTGCGAGGCAGCCCCGCCCTGCTCGACGCCCTGACCGGCTGGCGCGGCGAAGCGCTCGCGCTGGCCAAGCTCCGAGCGTCTCGCCCCCATCCCACGCTGCCCGAGTCCAAACCATGAACCCGCCCAACAATACAGTCCTCGTCATCGACGATAGCCCCTTTGTCCTCGAGGTCGTCCGCGACGCCCTCGAAGCCCGCGATTATGTCGTCGAGACCTCCGACGCCCCGCTCGAGTACGAGCGCTTGCTCGAGCTGCACAACCCCGCGGCGCTGATCCTCGACATCGAAATGCCCCACCTCGACGGCATCTCCCTGTTGAAATTGATCCGGCGCAAGCACCAGCACACCTGCGTCGTCTTGCTCTTCTCCGACCGCCCGCGCGCCGAGCTGTCCGCCGTCGTGCGAACCAGCGGTGCCGACGGCGGCGCGATCAAGACCCCTGATTGTGGCGAGCTGCTCGCGGTGCTCGATAGCGTCATGCGAGGCCGGCAACGAACCCGCCCCACCGAATCACACTAATCCTCGACCCACCACAACTTCTCCCGATCCCCTCTCGGACGCTCCATCGAACTACGCCCGCCCCAACTGCCCCCTGCGAGCCGAGTCGATCAAAGATCGGGGG
>JAMHUH010001093.1:0-3983 GCA_035904925.1 Nannocystaceae bacterium | reverse complement strand
CACACGACCGAGACGCTGCAGCGCACCGAGGCCGGGGCCAACCTCGCGCGGGCGCTGCCCCCTATCCGCGAGCTCGGGATCCCCGGCTCGGTCCGCTACCGGGGGGCTGGCACCGGCGCCGACTCGCGGATCTACTCGGTCTCGGCGTGGGTTCGAAATCATCGAGCCGACTCGTGGCCGCGCGAGCTGCTGCCGCTGCTGCCCGCGAGCGAGCGTGGCTGGGTCGAGCCGCCAGGCGCCGAGCGGGTCGTGCTGCCCTGCTGGCCTACTGCGCCGGGGTGGTCGCCGTGAGCGTCGAGGCCGAGTGGGAAGCGAGCGGCCCGCCGCTCACTTTGCTTCGCTTCGTCTCGCGCTGGGCGGACCTCGCGCAAGCGTTCGGGCGGGCGCGCCGTGAACGGTGACCCGATCACACGCCTGCACGTACAGGCTCACGAGGCGCTCGCGCTGGTGTACGCGCTCGAGGACCCCGAGGCAGCGCTCGAGGCCTTGCGCAGCCTCGTCGCGCTCACCGTCGAGCTGCGCCTCTGCGCCGAGCGTGACCTCGGGGCGCTGCTCGAGCTCGCAGACGAGCGGTCAGGCCGGGCATCTTCGACCTGCCGCTCGGCTCTGCGCCGGCGCCTTCGAGCTCGCCTGGGGCTCACCAGGGACGCTGCGATGTACCTGCGTCGGTTCGGCGCCATCGACCCGGCCGAGTTCGACCAGCTGCTCGAGCAGGCATGGGCGCAGCCGCTTGCTGCGCCAGTCGTCGGCCTGGCCGTCATGCGCGCGCGCTCCAACCCTCCAGGTCGGTGAGACAGGCTACATTTCGCCCCTCGAACCGTTGGCTACCTCGCGTCTTTCACGTGTAGAAAACCACGACGATTCGTCTTTTTGACAGTGACGGACGGCCGGCTCGCGGTTATACCAGAACAGTGGGACCAAGGATTGCCGACGACGACGACGACGACGACGACGCGCAACCGAAGGCGCGTCCGCGCTCGCTCAGCGAGCACGCCAGCGCCGCGGTCTCCCGCAAGGTCGACGCGATCCTCGCACCATGGAAGCGTGCCGCGGGCTACCTGCTCGCCCTCGTTCTCGGCGGCGGCGCTGGCTCGGTCGCTACCGGGCTTGTCGAACAGCCCGCCGAGCCCGCGCGCGCCGGGCAGACCCAGCCCAGCCCAGCGCCGGCCGAGCAAGCCGACTGCAAGTGCGCCTCGAGCCGCGACGTCCGGCACGCGCTCGACTGGCTGCGGGCGATCACGACGGGGCTGCGAGCGGCCGGCATCGTGATCGTTGACCCGCAACCGACGACGATCCCTGCGGCGTTCCAGCCCGACGAGTGACCATGAAAATCCAAACCCTTCCAACCATCCCCACGGCGATCGCCAGCTTCTTGCTCGGGGCGATCACCGGCTCGGCTGTGACCATCGGCCTCGGCAGCGAGCGCAAGGCCGCCGAGCCTTCGAGCTCGCCGCTGCCGACCGGCTTCCCCGACCCGTGCAGGCCGGACGCTACTGGCGAGACCGAGTGCGTGCCGCTGTACTGCGAGGCCTTCCCCGAGCGGTGCAGCGAGTGCACGCGCCCGCCATGCGGCACGCCGAGCGTCTACGTCTGCTGCGACGGCGCGGGGGCTTGCGTCGGCGTCTTCACCTACGGCGACTGCGGCGACGGTGGCGAGATCTACTGGTGCGAGTGGGGAGCGCAGCACGTCGACCCTGCGACCGGCAAGCCATGGGTCGAATGCTTCGACTGAGCCATGGCGCGGCCGAAGCCTCCCGCGCCGAGTCGAGCCGACCGAGTCGCGGGACAGGCTCGGCGCGGTGGCGCGTCGCCGAGTCCCAAGCCCGTCGAGCCCGTCGAGCCCGTCGAGCCCGAACAGCCGGCCAAGGCGATCGACCCGCTCGCCAGCCGAGTCGCCGAGGCCACGCTCGTGCACCTCGAGCTCATGGCGATCGACGATCGCTCGTTCGCTCACCGCCGGCGCGTGGCCCTGGCGGCGTCGGCCGTGTGGTCGCTCGAGGCCCATCGGCTGCGACTCGCTGGCGATCACGATGCCGCTCGCAAGGCTGCAAGCACCGCGAACGAAGCCGAGAAGCTTGCGGCGCAGCTGGAGAAAGACTCGGCGCATGACCGGCTCGCCGATCTCGAAGAGCTGGTCAAAGCGGCGAGGCAAGGCGCGGCGAAGATGCGAGGCCACCTGCCAGTGCGAGGGCCGCTCGAGTGAGCACGGTAGAGAACACGTCGATCCAGCGGCGGGTCGACGCGCTTGCCGACGAGGTCGCCGACGTGCGCCTTGTGTTCGTCCGGGTGACGTTCGTCGTGTGCGCTCGCGGGGCCGAGCGCCTCTACCTCACCGCGCAGGAGGTGATCGCCGCCGCTGGCGATGCACCGCCCGTGGTCGAGCTCGAGCGCATCGACGGGCCCCGACTTCTCGTCGATCGACTCACCGGCGAGCGCTGGCTACGTCACACGCTCGACGCCGATGGGCAAGCCGCATTCGACGTCGAGGCCGAGACCGCCGAACTGGTCGACGTCGAGATCAAGGGGCACGCCAAACAGATCTTGGCCATCCGCTCGAAGGCCCCGCTTGTCGTGGCGCGCGGCGGCAACCGATCGGGAAAGACCATGGTCCAGGCCTGGCGCCTGTTCTTGCGTTGGGTTTTGCGCGGTCATGGTGCGTTCGATGGGAGCGAGGCCGCGCTCTTCTGGTGGGTCGCGCCCGACCTGACGCGTGCGATCAACAACGGGCTTTTTCTTCTCGCGGGGCCGCATGCTCTCGGCGGCGGCAAGTGGCCCGATCGCGTCTTCTCGTCGATGACCTTCGCGTCGAGCAAGGCCAAGAGCGCCGAAGAGCGGCGCATGGTCGACGGCTCGCGCATCGCGTTCCTGCACGCGAACACCCGCGGCGAGCAGGCGGGCGACAACCTCAAGTCGGTGAACGTGACCGACGCGGTTGTCGACGAGCTCGCGGCGGTGCCCGATCAACGCTCATGGGACCAGGTCAACATTCGCACGATCCAGACGGGCGGCAGCGTCACCACGGGCACGACCCCGAAGCCGAGCAAGGCGTGGGTCCGGCTCGTGGTCGACGAGGAAATGGTCGAGGCCGGGGCGGCGCTCGAGGTCACATTGG
This sequence comes from Nannocystaceae bacterium, assembly GCA_035904925.1. GTDB lineage: Bacteria > Myxococcota_A > Polyangia > Nannocystales > Nannocystaceae > Plesiocystis. The sequence goes on along the minus strand of JAMHUH010001093.1, from coordinate 871 downwards.
CGATGGTCGACAACCCGTGGATCTCGTTCGCTGCGCTGTTCATGGGGTTTCTGAAAGATCGGACGCTGACCAAGCGCCAGCTCGAAGTCGACGTGCTTCCCTACCCCGAGGACTACCTCGGCGCGCTCCAGCGCACGGTCACGAGCAAGCGAGCGCTGCGAGAGCACTTTGGCCTCGAGCTCGGCGACGAGCGCAAGCTTTGGACGGACTGGAGCGAAGATCTTATTTACTCCGGCCCCGCGATCTCGCCCAGCAAAACGCGGCGCTCGATCTGGCTCGATCGCGATGGCGTCGGCGTCGAGTACCTGAACATCACGCCGCAGATCCTTGCACGCTACTGGGCTCGGCAGCGCGACCACGGCCGGGTCTTCTCTCGCTGGCTGGGTCTCGACTTCAACTATCACGCTCGATCGATCGTGCTCGAGCTCTACGGCGAGGGCGACACCGTCGAGAAAGCGATCGCCAACTCTTCGAGCTGGGTCCTGTTTGCCGCCGATGAGGTCGAGTCGACGGGCACGACCATGGCCCACGCCGAGAAGGTGCGCGAGCGCTTCGGAGCCATGCCTGTCTGGTGTGACCCTCACGGCAAGAAGGGCGACGCTCGCCGAGGCACGAGCAACGACGACAACGACAACACCGACGTGCAGGCGTTCCGGGCCGAGGGGTTCCCCGTCTTGCCCGCCAACGGCGTCGACGGGCAGGGCCGATTCGTCCCGCTCAGCCGAACCGATAGCTGCAACGTCATCCACGCCCTCATGCGTGATCGAAGGCTCCTGGTCCACGAGGGATGCGTCGGCCTGATCGACGCGTTTCGCAACGACGAGACCACGAAGCGCTCGGGCCCGGACTCGCCAGCGGACCTTCGGAGCGG
>JAMHUH010001092.1:0-1995 GCA_035904925.1 Nannocystaceae bacterium | reverse complement strand
TCAGATCTTCTTGCCGTTGGGCAGCAAGTTGGGCTCGACCAAGAGCCCCTTGCTCATCCGCTCGAAGCGAGCGCAGCGGCGAAACTCGCCCTGGCAGTAGGAGCGCGACCAGTACTCGAGCGCGTTGCTCTTGCTGAGGATGGGAAAGAGCGCGCAGCCGTGGCTGTGCGGGCAAACCTCGGTGGATGTCGTCGACTCTTTCATCCGATGTCGCAGCTTCCCGTGTCCCAGACGAAGAAGCGTCGGTGCACGTATCCATAAATTGCGTTGCCGGTCAGGACGCCAGCCAACGTGATCAGGGCCATCAGCTGGCCTTCGCCGAGCTGGGCGAACACGACGCCCGGGCACGCGCCGGTCAGCGCCCAGCCGACGCCAAAGAGCGCCGCGCCCGGGAGGATGCCGGGATGCATGCGGCCGCGCGAGAGTCGGGCGCGCTCGCGCTTGCGGGTTCCGTGCAGGGCCACGCTGGTGACGGCGACCGCGAGCCCGAAGGTCAAGAAGAGCCGCGGGTCGCTGACCGAGAACATCGCGTGAACCTCGTCGAAGCTGGTGAAGCCGACGAAGTGCAAGACCACGCCGAGCAGCAAGCCCGGCAGGGCGAAGCGAATCCCACGTACGAAGGTCTTGGTGTCCATCGGCTCAGCGTCCCAGCAAGGCGTTGGTGACCAGGGTGAAGGCGATCGCGGTGCCCAAGAAGGTCGCCGTCGCGACCAGGCTGCGCGGGATGAAGCGTGCGCAGCCGATCAAGCCGTGGCCCGAAGTGCAGCCGCCGGACATGCGCGTGCCGAACCCGACCGCGACCCCGCCACCGAGCAGCAAGAGGACCCGCGGCCAGCCCTCGCCGACGAAGGCCCGGTGCGCGGGCCCGAAGTCGGAGCGCAGCGCAAAGCTGCCGTCGAGGGTCGAAGCGACCAGCGCTCCGACGACGATGCAGAGCAAGAACGCGAGCCGAAAGCCGAGCGGGATGTGCCGCTGCATGCCGAGCCGCGAGCCCTCGGCGAGGTCGTGCTTGGGTGGCTCGATGTCGAGGCCGGACTCGGCCGCGGTCGCGGCTGCGAGGGCCGCGAGCACGTCGTTGGGATCGCGCCTGGCGAACGCGGCCGCCTCTTGGTCGGCCTCGCGATCGCGGACCGCCTCGACCAGCTGCGTCACCTGTCCGGTGATCCCGAGGGTTCGGCCCTCGACGACCCATTGCCAGACCGCGACCCCGCCGAGCGCGAGCCCTCCGAACCAAAAGGGCAGATACTCCACGCGAACGAGTGTATCGAAGTCGCGATGCGCGAGGGGAACTTCGCGAATGCGCGGAAGCGTGCGGCGGCCATGGCTCGCCGGCTCGCATGATCTTCTTGTCACTCGATCGCGACTCGCCCCGCGGCGACGATCACCACGGGATCGTCGGCGCGCGGTGGATCGTGGGTCGGCGCCCTCGCGCGCGGCCGCGCTGCGCAGGCGAAAACGCTTGCTCGGCGCCGCGCCGGTGACGGTACGCGCGTGTCTTCGACTTCGAGCATCCGGCCAGCTTCGTCGAACACATGCCCACCCTCGCGGTGGGCGGTGATCTCTACAGACAGCGCCGACGCGACCAGAGCCGGATCGAGCATGCCCGGGAAGCCGTGGCTGCGATGGCGATCCTCGCCACGCTCGGGCATGTGGCAGTCGCGGCAGCGATCAATCGTCCAGGCCTTCGAGCTCCTCGACGTCCGCGGCGTCCTTCAACCGCCCGGTGCTGCGCTTGTTGGCAATCAAGGCCGCCCGCCCGATCACCCTGACCGCCAGGCCATCGAAGTCTCGTACTTCGCTCTCGGGCCAAGCGTCGTCGAAGCCCAGGCCGTTCACGCTGGTGAGCAGGTCGACGGCGAAGGGGCTCCGGCCGAAGCGAAAGCCCGTTGGCGGCTCCCCCTCGACCCGAGCGAGATCATCGGCCCTCAGCCCGGGCGGCATGCCGAACACGCGCATGGCCTCGATCACCCGCGCAGCGTTGTCCGCCGTCGGCCG
>JAMHUH010001091.1:0-1632 GCA_035904925.1 Nannocystaceae bacterium | reverse complement strand
GTCGCGGGCGCGACGATCTTGCTGCTCGCGCTCGAGCACTGCGGCGCGACGACCCTGGTCGTCCGCGATAGCGGCCTTCGCTACGCGCTGGTTTGATTGAGGAACCCGCCGGTTCCTCCCCCCTCCTCCTTGCCCGCCCAACCTTGGGCGGTGGTTCACGCGGTGCGTGCAGCGTTCAGGTGAACCTTGCCCGACCATCCTTGGGCGGTGGTTCACGCGGTGCGTTCCCGGGCTACTTGCCGCCGCCGCCCTTGCGCGCGGCTCGATAGGCTCGCGCCTGCTCGAGCGCGGGGCTCTCGATCGGGAAGCGCCCCTCGAGCTCGGTCTTCAGCAGCGCGTGGGCTTGCTTGAACTTCTCGCTCTCGACGTAGCGGACCAGGTCGGCCCGCACGGCTTCGAAGGGCAGCTGTCCGGCCGGGAAGCGACCGAAGGACTTGATCACGTAGTAGCCCTTGTCGGACTTGATCGGCTGGCTGAGCTGGCCGGGCTCGAGCGTGAACGCAGCCTCGGCGTACTCGCCGACCATCTGCTTGCGCGGGAAGAGGCCCATGTCCTCGCCTCGATAGGCGCCGGGGCCCTCGGACCACTCGCGCGCGAGCTCGTTGAAGTCGACGTCGGGCGCGAGCGCGAGCTGACGCAGGGCCTCGGCGCGGGCCTTGGCGGCCGCGTCCCACTGCGCGAGCTCTTCGGGCGTCGCCGCGGCCTGCTGCTCGGGGGTCAGCGGTTGGATCTTCTCGTCGGCGACGCGCGGCCCGTAGGTGAGCAGCAGGTGCGAGGCTCGGGCCATCTCCTCGGACGCGACAAACTGGGCGAGCCCAGCCTCGTAGGCGGCCTTCAGCTCGTCTTCGCTGGCGGCGAGGGGGCCGACGCGGGCCTCGAGCAGCGCTCGCTCGCGCAGGTAGTCGACGTTGGCCTGGTGGCGAATCTCGACGGTCTGGCCGACCCGCGCCAGCCATGCCGGCCAGTCGCGGATGTGTCGGCGCTCCTCGGCCTCGATCTTCACCATCGCCTCGGGCGTGAAGTCGACCGCGCTGCGCTCGGCCTCGAGCTCGAGCAGCTTCGACCAGATCAGCTTGTCGAGGATCGTCTCGCGCTGCATCGCCTGAAAGGGCGCGGGGACCTTGCCGTCGGTCCGCCGAGTCAGGATCGCCGCAGCCTCGGGCGCGTAGCGGGTGTCGAAGTCGGCCCGCGAGATCTCGTGGCCAGCCACGAGCGCGACCACGTCGTCGGGCAAAGGCGGCAGCTCGGCCCGCGGCTTGACGGTGCCCGGCTTGGCCGCGACTTGCGTCGATGTCTTGCTCGCCTCGACCTTGCTCGACTCGGGCTCGCTCTTCGCCGGGGGCGACGAGCAAGCCGCGAGGGCGAGCGGGAGGATGAACGCGAAGCGCGAGGCCGAGGGGACCGACAAACGAAGGGCCTCCAGCCAAGAACCTACAGAAGGGTGTCGACGAGCCCGACCGCGGGGTAGGGGTTCGTGTCGGTGCCGTCGGCCGGGCCCGGGAAGTACTCGATGCGCATCTGCGGATCGAGCAAGAAGAAGTGCGGGTACGCGTTCGAACCGAAGTTCGGCCACATCTTCTGCTCGGTGTCCGAGTAGATCGGGATGTAGTTGTCGTGATGGGCGTTGAACCA
>JAMHUH010001090.1:0-24156 GCA_035904925.1 Nannocystaceae bacterium | reverse complement strand
CACACGACTTGCCGTCGCGCGCACTCCGCATTCATGTTCACCAACGGATTGACAGGAAGCTATCGAAGCCTATCGGACTCAGCCGGACGGTTACAGTCCAACGCGACGGCTGCCCATGTGCCCAACCCCTCATCAACGAGGGCGATCGATCCACGGTCATCGGTCACTGAGTCAGTTTCGGCTCGGCCCGAGCTTCGGCCGTACTGTTAAAGGCTAGTGCCGACGATCTTCGAGCCGCTCGAGCAGCGCGTGGGCCTGATCAGCCTCGCGCACGGCCCCGAGCCCACGCAGCCGACTCTCGGACAGCCGGGCGTGATCGATCGCGCCGCGCAGGTCATGCGGTCGCAACACCTCGGCCTGCGCGAGCAAACACAGCCCGACATGGCGCGACGCCGGCAGCCCCTCGGCCCGCTCGATCAGGCGCTCGAGCGCGACATAGTCGTCGCCCGCGTCATGGCTGCCGCCACCCCGGATCCGCAGACGCAGCCGAGTCAGATCGACGTCGAGCTCGCGGTAGGGGTTGCCGAGCTCCTCGGCGGCCGCGTGGGCGCGCTCGAGCGCGAGCTTGGACTCGCTCGGCTGGTTGGCGAGGGCCTCGGCCAACATCGTGAGCGCGCCGACCAAGACGCCGCCGAGGCCATGCTGCTCGGCCGAGCGAACCGCTGCTTCGGCGTGGACCCGCGCGCCTTCGAGATCCCCGCGAGCCAAGGCCAGCGCGGCCAGGAGCTCGTTGGCCTCGGCCAGCTCGATCAAGGCCGCGCAGCTGCGGGCGACGTCGTGGGCTCGGGTCGCGTCGGCTTCGGCCTGGGCGAGCGCGCCGGTCAAGAGCTGATGCCGGCCGAGCTCGAGGTGGACCTGGGCGAAGAGCCGGGGATCGTCGACTTCGTTGGCGAGCTCGCGGGCCTCGGTCAAAGGCGCCGTGCCTTCGTCGATCAGCCCGAGGTCGCGCAGCACTCGAGCATGAACCGCGTGGGTGTGGGCGAGCCCCCAGCGATCGCCGAGCGCCCGCTTGTCCGCGGCCGCCCGCTCGAGCTCGCGCAGCGCCCGATGATGCAGACCCGCGAGCGCACAGGCCTCGCCGAGGTTGAAGTGGGCGATCGAGGCGACCCAACGATCGGCGCCGGCGGCCAGCTCGAGGCAGCGCTCGTAGGCGACCACGGCTTGGTCGGGCCGGCCCCGCGCGACCAACCAGTTGCCGCGGCTGCGCGCGAGCTCGGACGCGACTCGAGAGTAGGCCGGCGCGCGGCCATCGTCGGGGAAGCTGGCCAGCTCGGCGCTGCCCGCCTCGAGCTCTCCGGCGGCCCGTTCGAAGTGGCCGGCGAAGCAATGCACGTAGGCCGCGAGCGCCCAGAGCCCGACCCGCTCGAGCGAGTGGGCGCCGTCGAGCAGCTCGAGGCCCTCGCGGCAATAGCCGAGCGCCGAGTCGTAGAGCCCGAGCTTGCTGGCCACGCGCGCGAGCTTTTGCAGCTGCATCGCCTCCTCGTCGCGCCGGCCTTCGCTCGCGGCTCGGCGGCGCGCGGCTTCATAGGCCTCCCGCGCGGCCGTGTACTCGCCGTGCATCAGCAAGAGATCGCCGACGGCCATCGAGCGCGAGCTGGTCGCGGGTCGCAGCGCCGCGAGCTCGGTCCGGGCTCGACGCTCGCGCTCGGACACTCGACGCCCACGCGTGCGCAGGCCGAGCAGGCGATCGGCGAGCTCGACCTTCGAGTGCGCGCGAGCCAGCTCGGCCCCGCGCTCGCCGAGTCGACGCAGGCGCGGATCGTCGTCGGCCGCGAAGCCTTCGTCGAGCTCGAGCGCGAGCGCTTGGAGCCCGCTGACCACGGCGTGGTCCTCCCCGCGCAGCGCGTCGAGCTCGGCCGCCAACAAGCGCAGCTCGGCCCGCTCGACCCGGGCGAGGCCCTCGCCGGCCGAGAGCAGCGCGGCCAAGCCGGGCCGGGCCAGGGTCGGGCGCAGCTCGTCGAGCGCCCGACGAGCGAGCGCGAGCACGAAGGGCAGCGCCTCGACATGGGCCTCGGCCTCGAGCAAGTGGACGAGCACGGCCTCGTCGAGCGCGGCGTCGCTCGACTCGTCGCGCTGGGCTCGACGCAGCCGCTCGGCTCGGTGTCGATGGAAGCGCTGGCGGGCCGCGAGCGGGAGCTCGGCGTGGATGATCCGGCGCAGCAGCTCGCTGCTGAACGAGAGCCGCGCGCGGGCTTCGACGAGCAGGCCGAGCTCGATCGCTCGCTCGGTCAGGAGCTCGAGCTCGTAGCCGACCCCGCCTTGCAGCTCGGCGAGCTCGTCGAACTCGAACCCGCCGTCGCCCGCGGCCAAGACCGAGGCGGTCCGCAGCAGCGCGCGCATCGGCTCGGCCAAGCCGCGCAGGCGGGTCGTGATCGCGGTCCGCAGGTTGCGAGGGATCGGCCACTCGCCCGCGTCGAGCCGCCAAGTTCGGTCGCGCTGGACCAACACGCCGGTCTCGACCGCGGCGCGAACCAGCTCGCGCGCGAACAAGGGTCGCCCGCCGCTCTCGCGTCGGAGTCGCTCGGCCAGCCCAGCCTCGGGCTCACCCCCGCCGAGCAGTTGGGCGATCAGCTCGTCGTGGACCGCGGCCGGCAAGGGCCCGAGCTCGATAGCCAGCGCGCGCGGGTGCTCGGCCAAGCGCAGGTGAAGCCGACGCAGCAAGTGGTCGGCCGCGAGCGGGTCGAGCTCGTGCGCGGCGACGACCAGGATCGCCGCGTCGCCGAGCTTGCGAAACACCAGCTCGATCAGCTCGGCCAGCTCGTCGGACTCGTGGAGATCGTCGATCGCGACGACCAGCGGCGAGCGAGCCTCGCTCAGCACACGCAGGCGGGTGAGCACCAGCTCGCTGCGCTCGAAGGCCTCGCTCGCCTGGCCGGGGACGAAGTGGCCCTGCTCGGTCAACGCGGCGTCGAGCAGCTCGCACAGGCGCTCGGCCGAGCCAGGCTCGCTGCTGCCGACGCGGACGATCGTCAGGCCACGCCGCCGACACAAGAGCGCGAGCTCGTCGACGATCAAGGTCTTGCCGATGCCCAGCGAGCCGGCCAACAAGACCAGCTGGAGCGCGCCGGCTCGGGCCGCGCTGAGTCGGGCCTCGATCGCTCGCAGCACCGGCTCGCGCCCGATCGCCCCGCGCAGCGACGCGGTCTGAGCCTCGGCCGCCGCGGGGACGACCTGCGCCGCGCTCGGATCGAGCAGCGCCCACGCAGCCCGAGCGTCGGTGAACTCGCCCAAGCGAGCGGCGACCTCGAGCGCGCTGGCGGGCCGATCTTCGGGTCGCTTGGCCAACAAGCCCTGAACCAGCGCGTCGAAGGCGTCGGGCAGACCCTCGCGCAGCAGCCCGGCGCGGACCGGCGTCGCGCTGCGGATCGCATCGAGCAGCTCGGCCCGGCTCTCCTCGATGAAGGCCGGCCGCCCGACCAGCGCCTCGTAGAGGACGAGGCCGAGCCCGTGCAGATCCACGCGGGCATCGATCGGCTCGCTCCTCGCTTGTTCGGGCGCGAGGTAGCGAAGCGTGCCGAGCACCAGACCTTCGTCGTCGTCCGAGCCCGAGCGCGCGACGCCGAAGTCCATGATCTTGACCTGCAGACCGCTCGGGTCGCTGATCAGCATCAGGTTCTCGGGCTTGATGTCGCGATGGATCACCCCTTGCGCGTGGCTGTGGGCCAGCCCGAGCGCGACCTGACGCGCGATCTCGGCGACCGCTGCCGTGGGCAGCGGGCCCTCGCGCAGCAGCTCGCGCAAGGTCCGACCGCGGATCAGTGGCATGACCAAGAAGAGCAGCTCGGCGTCACGACCAAAGTCGAACACCGGCACGATGTTGGGGTGGTCGAGCCCCGCGATCAGCTTGGCCTCGCGGGCGAGCCCGATCTCCAAGGCTTGGAGTGGCTCACGATCGAGTGGCTCGAGTGGCTCGCCGATCCGGCCGGTGATGACCTTGATCGCGACCTCGCGGCCGAGCAAGAGATCGCGCCCGGCGAACACCGCCCCCATCCCGCCACGACCGAGCTCGCGCTCGATCTCGTAGCGCCCACGCAGGACTCGGCCGACCTCCACGCGCTGATTCTGGTCTCATCGAGGCGGCCGACACAACCGGCGAATCGCGGCTATCTGGCCGGTGGTCCAACGACCATGCGACACTCCGACCATGGCCGAGGACGAACCCCGCTGCGTCCACTATCAGTTCGCCCACGTCGCGCTGCGAACCTTGGTGTTCGAGGATCCGCGGCTGGCTTTGGCGCTGTGGGAGCGCGACGATCCCAGCCCGATCCTCGACGACATCGCCGTCCAGGTCGATCGCGCCTGTCGACGGATGTCGGGCGAGGGCGGCAACCTCCGGGCCGAGCACCTGCGCATCAGCAAGCGAGAGATCGGCCAGCGCCCCTGCGTGATCCTCGAGCTGCCCGAGCCGCTCGCGACGACCGAGGCGTACATGGTCGCGATCGTCCACCTGCGCATGCTCGGTGACGCCGAGGCCGACGACCGCGAGGCCGAGCGCCGCTACTTCACGCTCGAGTACAGCGCCCACCGGCCCGCGCCCCACACCGTCTTGGCCGAGTGGACCAAGCAGGGCAGCCACATGAACATGGGCGGCGGGCCCGAGCCGACGGTCGACGCCTTCGTCGCCGAGCTGGCCAAGCTGCTGCTCGACTGAGCGCGCTACACAGGCCGATGGACATCGGGCATGCTCCGCGCCCGTGAGCGCCCCGGCCCTGCCCACCGCCGCGCCGCGCTCGGTCGCCCGCGAAGTCCTGCGCCTGACGGGCCCGGCGGTGCTGACCAGCTTGCTGCAGACGGTCGTGTTCTTGGCCGATCGGGTGATGCTCGGTCGTTACAGCGAGACCGCGCTGGCCAGCATGCAGATCAGCGGGCCGGTGCTCTGGTCGATCTACTCGGTCTTCTTCGGCTCGATGATCGGCGCGGTCGCTCTGGTCGCGCGCAGCGTCGGCGCGGGTGACCACGCCCGCGCCAGCGAGATCGCTCGGACCACGCTGCGCTTGTCGATCGTGGTCGGGCTCGGCGTCGGGCTGCTCGGGCTCTTTGGTGCCGGGCTGATCGCCGACGTGATGGCTCCGGCCGCCAACCCCGAGATCAGCGCGCTCGCCCGCGACTACATGGCGATCTTCTTCCTCGGCTTTCCGGCCGTGTACCTCGGCTCCGCCGGCTCGCTGGTCGTCAACGCGGGCGGCGACACCCGCTCGACCCTGCGGATCGGCATCGTCACGAACCTGGTCAACCTCGCGATCAACTACCTGCTGATCTATGGCCACGAGCTCGGCTCGATCACGATCCCGGCGCTCGGGGTCCGCGGCGCGGCGATCGGTTCGGTCCTCGCCTATGGCATCGAGTCGGTCTTGATCCTTCGTGCGCTGCGCGGCCCCGGCGGGCGCGGCGGCTGGCTGACCACGATCAGCCCGCTGCGGGTCACCAACCTGCTCCGGCTCGAGCTCGGCGAGCTCGAGCGTGCGACCCGGCGAGCGATCGTCCGGCTGAGCTGGCCCGCCTTCGTCGAGCGGCTGGTCATCCACGCCGGCTTCCTCGGCTTCGCGCGGATCGTCACCTCGCTCGGGGCCACGGCGATGGCCGCCAACCAGGCCTTGATCACGCTCGAGTCGATCTGCTTTTTGACCGCCGAGGGCTTCGGCGTCGCGGCGGCCACGGTCGTCGGCCAGTACCTCGGCCGCGACGATGCCCGAGGCTCGAGCCGCGGCGGCTGGATGGCGGCGCTCGCCTGCGCGACCACGCTCGGGCTGCTCGGCCTCGCGATCTGGGCCAGCGGCGGGTGGACCTTGCAGGTGTTCGTGGCCGAGGGTCAGACAGGCTCGGCGATGATCGGGTTGGCGCTCGCGACCATGCCGATGCTGGTGATCTCGCAGCCCTTCATGGCCATCGCCATGGTCCTCGGTCATGGACTGCGCGGCGCCGGTGACACCCGCTCGCCGCTGCTCGCGGCGGTCATCGGTGGCCTCTTCGTCCGGGTCACTGGTGCCCTGGTGCTCGCCCGCGGCCTGGACCTCGGGTTGGTCGGGATCTGGATCGCGACCTGCTGCGATTGGAGCGTCCGGACGATCATCCTCGCCCGGGTGTTTGCCCGCGCGCGCTGGCAGGGCATTGCCCTCGATCTCGATCGACCCGCAGCGCCCTGACCAGGTTTCGCTGGTTGCTTCGCTGCGCCCGAGCGCTCGATGCACCGGTGGCGGGGCAACGGGGTGTTGGCGCCCGACTTACAGCCGGGATCCAAGTCGTCCAAGTGCGTCCCAACAACTCGTTTGCGGCCCTTTGGGTGTCGATTCGTGACCGAAATCCGATACATTGAAACCATGCTCGCGCTCGTGGCCGCTGGTGCTCTTCTGCTTGGGCCTCCGATCCTGCCCGAGGATCCGAGTCCGCCCGCAGCGATCGAAGGACCGGTCGAAGGACCCGCCCCGGCCGAAGCCGCACCGAGCGAGCCCGCCCTCGTCGTGGACGAAGAGCCGGCGTTCGTGATCGCCCCCGCTCCGCCCGAGCCTGTCGTCGAGCCTCCGAGCGCCGAGCTCGAGCCCGCGAACCCGAGCGTGATCGTCGTGGCTCCGCCGAAGCTCGAGCTCTCCCCTCACCCCGCCGGCCCCTGGTCGCGCACGTCGACCAAGCCGCCCTGGTCGGGCTCGGGTCGCTTCGTCGGTGGCGCGTTCATGATGGTCATCGGCACCGGGCTCTTGGTCGCCGCGACCATCGAGTTCGCCGACGGTCGCGACACCACCAAGCCGATGATCAGCAACCTCCCCGGCGGCATCGGATCGCTGGTCGCGGGCGGCATCATGATCGGCACGGGCGTCCGCGACCAACATCGACTCAGCGACTGGGAGGCGGTCCACGATCACCGCGCCAAGCCCTCGGGCAACGGGCTGATCGTCGCGGGCGTGGCCACGACCGCGCTCGGTGGCTTGGCTGCGATCGCGACCTCGATCGCGTCGGACATGGATCTGGTCGCCCCGCGCAGCATCCCGGCTGGCTGGGCGACCGCGGGCGTCGGGCTCGGCGGCGGCGCGGTCATGCTGATCGCCGGCATCGTTCGACGAGCCAAGTACGATCGCGCCTACGCGACCCCGACCCTCGCGCCCACCCGCGGTGGGGCCTCGATCGGCGTGGCGGGCCGCTTCTGAGGCTCGCTCATGCGCGGCTCGTGAACCGGTAGCGGGGCCTCGGGCCCCGCTTCGCGCAGGCGCAGACGGGTCGATCGATCTCGATCTGCGCGAACGCTCCGGGGGCGAGCTGGACCGGCCTTCCGGCCCGCGAGAGGCTGAGCTGGGTGGTCGCGAAGCGGAGCAGGTAGACCCCGGCGGCCGCGGGCTCGTCGGGGTCGCAGCGCGTGATCACGACGTCGACGCGGCCACAGACCCGCTCCCCCTGCTCGTCGACCAGCGAGTCGGGCGGGATCTCGACGCTGACGCCAGCGTCCTCGACCACGCCGCCGAGCTCGGCATCGAGCGCCTGACCGCGCTCGAGCGGGTTTGGCCAAACGAGGGGCGAGCCGCTGCGCCGCACGCTGCTGGGATTGATCCGCTGCATGGTCGCGGTAGTTCCAGCCCGCGCGCCGCGGTTTCAAGCTCGGGGTCTCGCGTCGTTCTTGTATGATGATCGAGCGTGGAGCGCCGACGACTCCGATGAGCCAGACGATTCAGACCATCCAGACGGTTTCGATCGAAGGCGTCGCGTTCCAGGTTCGACCTGGGCCCATCCACGGCGCGTTCTGGCGGAGGGTGAGCGCGGGCAACTGGGAGCCGCACACCTTCGCCGTGTTCCGCCGCTTCCTCGATCCTGCGCGCAGCTGCGTCGACATCGGCGCGTGGATCGGACCGACCGCGCTCTTCGCCGCTCGGCTCGCTCGACGAGTCCACGCGATCGAGCCCGACCCCGTCGCCCACGCGGAGCTCGAGGGCAACGTCGCCGTCAACCCCGAGCTGCGCGAGCGGATCGTCCTGCATGCGCAGTGTGTCGCGCCGCAGCGAGGGCCCGTCGATCTCTACGCGGGCGGCATGTACCACAGCGACGCGAGCCGCTTCGGCGACAGCATGTCGGGGATCGTCGCGGCCAGCGATCGCGGCGACCAAGCGAGTCGACGAGTCGAGGGCATCGAGCTGGTCGATCTCTTCGCCAACGAGGCCATCACCGACTGCAGCTTGATCAAGATGGACGTCGAGGGCGGCGAGTACTCGTTGATCCCCGGGCATTGGCGCGCGCTCGCTCGCTTCGGCATGCCGACCACCTGCGTGTCCTTCCACGCGCCCGCGCCCGCGCTGCGGCGCGAGCAGATCGGCGCTTGCCTCGAGGAGCTGGGCCGCAGTTATCGCTGGATCCAGGCCGCCTCGAATCCAGCCATCACCGACGTGGTCGAGCGCTTCGAGTCCGTGCACGACTGGGCCGACGAGACGCCCGGCAGCCCCTGGCACGCGCTCGAGCGGATCTTGGGCGAGGGCATCGTCGCGACCAACGAAGCTTGGTGAGCCTGGCCTCGCTCAGGCCGACACGATCAATTCGACGAGCAGGCGATCGAGCGCAGGCTCGTCGACCTCGACCGGCAAAGGCGTGCTCGGCAACGCGTCGCGCATGGCTTGCTCGAGCGCGTCCGCCTGCTCGAGCAGCGCGTCATAGTCGAGCGCCCCCGCCCGGATCGCGAGCAGCTCCTCGGCGTCGTCGCGACGGACGCGAAGATCGCCCGACGCGAGGATCTCGACGCCCATCCGCAGCAGCCGGATCAGGTGCATGCCGTGCTTGGTGTCGTAGCCATGCTTGGCCTCGAGCGCGGCGCGGGCCGGGTTGCGCTCGCGCTGCCAGCGAAGGAACTGCTCCCAGTGCTGGCGCGAGGATCGGTAGCGACGCTCTTGCCTCAAGGTCTTCAGCACCGCGCTGCCCAAGCCCAAGCTGGCGCCCGCGCGATCGGCCAGGGCCAGGTCGAGATCGGGACTCTCGGCGACCAACTCGAGCCCGGGTGCCTGCATGCAGGTGGTCCAAAACTCGCGCATCCGCTCGCGCAGCACGTCGCGCTCGGCCGCCGGCAGATCGATGCCCTCGTCGACGCTCCACGCACGCAAGACCTTGGTGATCGCCTCTTCGATCTGGTTGCGCTCGTCGGCCGAGATCACCGACTGCTCGGGCAAGCCGAACTCGGCTCGGGTCGGGGCGTGGTTCGGCGGGCTGAGCAACCACTGCCGATGCCGACGGATCCGATCGAGCTGCCCACGGGCGTAGCCGCTGAAGGTGTGCCGGACCTTCTGCGACAAGAAGCTCCGGCGCTCGGCCCGAAGCCGCTCCCAGGTCGGCGTGGTGAACAGGATCTCGCGCGGATCGACGAAGAGCAGCTCGAGCGTGTTGGGGTTCTGCCGCGCGCACAGACCGACCAGCTTGGCGAGGTCGTAGATGACCAAGTCGGGCACCTCGGGCTGCTCGGCCAGCGAGGGCCCGGCGCTCGGGTGCTCGGCCGCGCGAACCAGCGCCGCGCGACAACGCGGACCCAGCGGGACCTCGCTCGGCCAGGTGACCTGTTCGAAGTGGCGCCGGAACGAGAGCCGCAGGTCGAGCGGCGCGACGCAGCAGCCGCGCAGATCGAGATCGGAGCCGGGCCGGGCGGTCCCATAGGCGTGCGAGCCCGAGAGGCCGAGGAAGATGGTGTGGGCGTCGACGTCGAAGTCCATGGTCTTGGCTCGCTCTCGCCGCTCGCGCAGGCCTCGTCGTCACGTGACCGGCCTCGATTGGGACCAGGAAGCCCGTAGTTCCCCGGTTTGGAATCTACGGGCCCCGCGGTATACATCGGCCCGGTCCGATGCCCAACTACGCCTCGTCGCTCGTCACGCTCTCGCTCTCGACGCTGCTGCTGGCCGGCTCCGGCTGTGCCTCGCACCTCGACGCCGCCCACGAGGCGCTCGCCGTCGGCGACGAACCCAAGGCCGAGCTGCACCTGCGCAAGGCGCTGAAGTCCAACTCGACCAAGAAAGAAGCGAGCCGGCAGCTCTCGATCCTGCTCGCCGAGCAAGGCAACGATCTGAGCGCCAAGGATCCCCGCGCGGCCGAGAACCTCTACATCGAGTCGCTCGAGCTCGACTCGACCAACGAAGACGCCCGGCTCGGCCTCGCCCGCCTCCTGATCAAGCGCGGGTTCATGAAGGACGCGCAAGAGCTGCTCGCCGTCGAGGGCTGCCGCGGCTGCGATCGTCTGACCGCCCTGATGATGCACGACCGCGGCGTCGCGCACCTTCAGGCCGGCGAGATCGACATGGCCCGGCAGGTGTTCCAAGAGGCGTTCACGATGGGCAACGACCCGCTCGACGGGCTCGCGCTGACCGAGACCTGGATGCTCTCGACCCCGCCCGACCTCGCCCAGGCCAAGGCCAACCTGACCGCCGTCGCGCCTTTGATCGCGCGCGGCCAGAGCCAGCCCGAGGCCCAGTTCCGCGAGCTGCGGAGCCGTCTGCTGATCGCGGCCGCGGCCGCTCACCAGACCGAGATGGTCGACCAGCTGCTCGAGCTGCGCACCGCCGAGCTGGCCGAGGAGCCCGAGTTCGACCTGCGCTTCAAGGTCTCGCAAGAGCAGTTTCGGGCCGGGGACTCGGACGCCGCGATCGCCCGCGTCTCCAACCTGCTCGACAAGTCGGGTCAGTACATCGACCCGACCTTGCGCGAGGTCATGGGCGGCGCGCTGGTGGTGATGTACTCGGCCCGAGTCGCGCAGTCGCTGCGCGCCGGCAACCCCGACGGCGCCGCCCGGGACATCGTCGCCGGGCTCAAGCTCGACCCCAACCACTCGCGGCTCAAGCTCCAGCAGGTGCTCGCGATCGCCGGCAATCGGCTCGACCTCGCCTTCACCATGCTCGAGAAGCAGGGCAAGGGCGAGGACGTCGACAAGGTCACCGCCATCCTCCACTCGCTCGACGCGATCGCCCAGGTCGAGGCCGGCGACGTGGTCAAGGCCCGCGCCGCGCTCGAGCGAGCCGAGGCCAAGAGCGACGACCTGCCCGAGGTCCACCTCGCCCGCGCGTACGTGCTGGCCGAGGAGCGCAACGAGGACCTCAAGAAAAAAGAGCTGCAGGACGCCCGCGCGACCTCGGCGTTCACCTACCCGGGCGGTCGCGTCAACCAATACGCGTCGGCGCTCGCCCACCTCGATCGCGCGCGCGGTCTGATCGTCGCCCAGGGCGTGCTCTATCCCTGGCGCGGCGCGGGCTTCGACGCCAAGGCCGAGGCGCTCCACACCAAGATCAAGGCCTTCTATCCCTACGAGGTCACCTGGTACGAGGGCAAGGGCGGCCTGCTCGAGCTCGCGGCCGAGGGCGGGCAAAAAGACGTCGAGGTCAACGGCCCGCGCTGGCTCAAGGTCACCGCGATCGCCTCGCCGGGCAAGCCCGCCGAGGTCGAGGTGCCCAACGTCGGCCTGGTCATGCTCGGCGTCGACGGCAAGCAAGTCGGCGTGATCGTCGAAGACCACGCCCACATCAAAGTCGGGCTCTGAGCGCCGCCGAGCCCAGCCGGCTCAGTCGATCAGCGCGAGGTCCCGCAAGAAGCGGCCGATCTCGCGGTGATAGAGCTTGGCCCGCAGCTGCCAGGCATGGCCGCCCGGGAAGCGAAATTGCCGAGGTCGCCCCCAGTGCTCCCAGAGCGGCAGCGTGTGCTCGGGCGTGACCAAGGTGTCGCCGAGCGCGGTGACGATCATCCGGCGATCCCAGGCCAACTTGGGCGCGTGACTGAGCGGCGAGTGGAGGGCCCAGAACTCGTGGAAGCGCTCGCGGGTGAGGCCGAGCGACTCGGCCCGCCGCTGCAGCTCGAGCCCGCCGCCGTGATCCCAGAGCAGGTGGGCCATCGACGCGGGCGGCATCACGGGGATCACGAAGTCGAGCCGGTCATCGAGCGAGGCCAGCAGCGCCGAGGTGTAGCCGCCGAGCGACGAGCCCATCATCCCGAGCGGCGCCTGGTTGCGGGCCAAGATCGCCGAGATCACGGCGCGCAGCTCGATCACCGTCTGGATGAAGGCCTCGTTGGTCCGAATCAGGTTGGGCGAAGGATGCAGCTCGCCGCCGAAGCGGGCCGCCGCGGGCGTGCGCTGGCCGTGAAAGGGCGCGAGGTAGAAGTACACGTCGAGCCCGAGCTCGTGAAACAAGTAGGGCACGTCGTATTCGAAGCGATGCATCCACCACTGCCCGACGCCCCAGCCGTGGGTGAGCAAGATGGTCGCGCGCGCGGGCTCGCGATGCCGCCAGCTCCACAGGTGAACCGTGTCGAGCTCGGGGTAGCCGGCGTACTCGCGGGCGTACTCGGGGTCGAGCGGACGGTAGGGGGTCGCGAAGCTGGCGTGTTCGTCGTAGCCGACGGGCCCGCGCCCGAGCGCGCGCAGGCGCTGCTGGTCGCGGATGATCAGCCTCGGCGCGCGCTCGGGTGCCGGCATCAGGCGATCGGGATCGACGAGCAGCTCGGGCGCGATGTAGCGATCGAGGCGCTCGATCAAGCGTGAGAACTCGACGGGATCGACGGGCGCACGCTGACCGAGGAAGAGCCGGCTGAGCGCCGCCAACAAGATCCGGTCGGCGCCTCGAGCCGCGAGCGCGATCAGCTTCTCGCTGGTCGCGGGCGGAGCAAGCATCTGGCCCGAGGCGCTCACGCCTCGAACATAGCCCGCGTCCTCGTCCGCGTCACAGCCCGCGTCCTCGTCCGCGTCGCCCTCGGCGATCAGGCGGCCCGGCGTCGGCGCAAGAGCGGGAGCACGACCAGCCCGAACACGAGCAAGCCAGGCTGCGGCCGACCCTCGCTGTTGCAAGCGCAGCCGCTCTCGGTCCCGTCCTGGCCGAAGCCCGGCGGAAGCCCCGTGTCTCCGCCCGCCTCGTCGGCGCCGCCGGTGGTGGCCGTGTCGCCGCTGCCGTCGGTGCTCGAGTCGCCACCGGTCGTCCCGCCCGTCGTCCCGCCGGTCGTGCCGCCCGTCCCGCCACCGTCGGCCACGCTGATCGAGACCACGACGCTCATCGCCTGGTTGTCCCACTCGTCCGTGGCGACGCAGTAGATGTCGTAGTCACCCGCGGGGATGTTGACCACGTCCCACTCGTAAGGCGCGGCCAGCTTGGTGCCCAAGTTGTCGCCGTTGATCCACAGCTCGACCGACGCGACGCCTTGGTTGTCGTTCGCCGCACAGGTGATCACGAAGTCGTCGCCGGTCGCAAACTGATCGCCCTCGCTCGGGTAGGTCACCGACACCGTCGGCGGGGTGTTGTCGGGGTCCGTGGCCCCGAACAAGCCGATCAGCTCCTTGTAGGAATTCTGCTGCCCACCGGCGCAGTACTGCTGGTGCTGCGCGCCGCAGACGATGCCCATCCCGTTGTCTTGGATGCCGATGCAGGTGTCCGTGAAGCTCGGGTTTCCGCCCGCGTTGTAGGGGTTCATGATGTCGGAGGTCGCCCCGACATGCTCGAGCCCGTAGGCGTGCGCGACCTCTTGGCTGATCGTCGTCGCCTGGGTGTTGGCCCCCAACCCGCCGCCGAGCTGGCTCGCGCTGTGAAACGCGAACACGATGTTGTTCGGGTTGTAGTCCTGGCAGTCGAGCGGCGCGATGCCCAGCACCCCGTTGCCGAAGGGCTGGTTGGCCGGCCCGGTCATGCACATCGTGTAGTTGTTGCCGACCGGCCGCGTCGCCGTGACGATCATGTTGAAGGGCGCCCAGTCGTTCTCGACCGCGTCGATCACCGACTGGCGCTGCGCCGCGGTCCCGCCGTAGGCCGGGTATGCGCCCTGAAAGCCGTACTGGTAGGCGATCACCGAGCTGTCTTGAACCGAGCTGTCGCCGCCCGTCCACGCCAGCGTCGTGCCGTCCATGTTGACGAAGATGTAGGTCGGCGCGTCGACGGGGACATCGGGCAGCTCGTTCGCGTCGAAGCCCTGCTCCTCGAGCGTGAGCGGAATCGACAGGCGATCGATCTCGCCGGGCGCCGTCCAAGGCTCGCTCGGCTCATCGGGCTCGACCGGCGTGACGACCAGACCCTTGGGCGAGCCGGCCAGCGCCTCGTCGCCGACGAAGACCGCGACCAACACGGCGCCAGCCGCCAACACCAACATGCCGCCGGCGACGCGACGTCGCTTCGATCGCGGTCGTCGCGTTGGGTTGGTGGACAACGACTCTCGGCTTGGCTCGCTCATGACTCGACACTCCAGATGCGACCCAATGCCGCAGGCTCTGGCACCAGGCATACCAGCCAGAACCCGTCAATCGCAACGAGGATGCGCGAGCTCATCACCCGAGGATCTCGCCATGAACCAGCTCACGGTCGACCCTGCTTCTGGTATCCAGTCTTCAGGCTGCACACGCGAGTGATGCCCTGATGCGTTCGCATCGCGCGGTCTTCACGATATTTCTAGCCCCTCCTTGGATGAGATCTGGCTTACCCGCGCGATTCCGCAAGACCGCGCCGTGAGCATCGAGCGCCGAGAGTCCTTCCCGTAGACGCCTCCCCAAAATGTCGCCTAGTATGGCCCGCAAGGGACCTTACGAATGTTCGACAACCAAAAATTGAGTGTAGTTGTTGCGATGTCTTGCGTGCTGAGCCTCGGCGTCGGCTGTTCTGACGACAAGGCCGACGCGGGCGACGAGGTCGGGATGACCGACACCGGCGACAGCACGGCCACGACGACCACGACCACGATGGGCGAGTCGTCCGAGACCAACAGCACCACCGCGGACACCACCGCCGATACCACCGCGGACACCACGGCCGACACCACGGCCGACACCACGGCGACGACGACCGCCGACACCACCGCGACCGACACCACCGCGACGACGACCGCCGACACCACGGCGACCGACACCACCGCGACCGACACCACCGCGACCGACACCAACGGCACCACCACCACCACCACCACCGGTGGCAACGGCTGCGAGGCCCCGCCCTCCTACACCAACTGCGACGGCACGCCCGGTCAGCTGACCAACGATCCCTGGAAGGCGATCGGCGTCAACTGCCCCGGCGACGCGACCAACTCGGTCCAAGCCGCCAACGCGGTGATGAACTCGGTCAACGCCAACGCGTGGCGCGTCGCCTCGCAGTTCGGCTCGGGCAACGGCCAGAACCCCAACTACGCGGTCCCCAACCTCAACGGCAAGATCTGGGCGCCCAACCCGGGTGAGTGGACCAACCCCGACGACGAGGTCATCCCCTCCAACACCTCGAACGCGATGCTGATCCTCTCGACCGGCGTGGTCGCGCAGGCCAACGGCCAGAGCGTCGTGCTCGAGAACGCCGACCAGACCGGCAACGGCGACAACGGCAACGTCGACGCGGGCGGCCTGCCTGCCCCGCTCTCGTCGCTGCGCGGCTCGAACAACGGCCTGGGCGGGACTCCGTTCATGAACTGCGACCTGGTCAACGACTGCTCGGACAGCCTCTACCAGTGGTGGAACGTCAACAACTGGAACAACCCGGATGACAAGCTGTGGATGCAGGCCGACCTCACGGTCCCGCCCGGCACCGAGGGCTTCGTGTTCGACTTCGCGTACTTCAGCTCGGAATTCCCGACCTGGTACAACACCCAGTACAACGACCAGTTCATCGCCTGGTCGACCTCCGAGGCCTACACCGGCAACCTGACCTTCGTGAACGGTGCGCCGCTGACCATCACCTCGCTCGAGGACGCGGGCGCGTTCGCTTACAAGGCCAACGCCCCCGAGCTCACGCAGACCGGCTTCACCAACCATGCCGGCACCGGCTGGTTCGTCGCTCGCGGTCCGGCGATGCCCGAAGAAGTGTTCCAGCTGACCTTCTTCATCTCCGACCTCGGTGACTCCGTCCTCGCGACGGGCGTGCTGCTCGACAACTTCCGCTGGGAGTGTGCCGGCTGCATTCCGAGCGAGGTCAACTCCTGCGGTATCCAGCCGCAGTGAGCCCGCGAGCCTAGCGGCTCGAGCTCGACTCGGAAGAGCCCCGTCGCCCCGCGACGGGGCTCCTCTCGTTTCGGGCCCCGTGCAGGCCGAAAACGGCGGTTTGACGAATTCGCGCCTCGTTCTGCCTATAGTGACCCGCGGAAGGGCTCTAACCATGAACAAGCACGATACCAAGACCACGACAGTTTTCCTCGCACTGGGACTCGCCATCAGCACGCTCGGCTGCGCCGACGACAAGACCGACGCCGGTGACGAGATCGGGGCGACCGACGAGACCGCGACGGGCGAGACCTCGAGCAACACCAACACCGAGTCGACGGACACCAACTCGACCTCGAGTTCGACCGACGCGACCGACACCGCGACCGACACCACGACCGCGACCGACACCACGACCGCGACCGACACGACCGCGACCGACACGACCGCGACCGACACGACCGCGACCGACACCACGACCGACACCACGACCGACACGACCGCGACCGACACCAACAACGCCAACTGCGAGGCGCCTGCGGCCTACACCAGCTGCGATGGCACGCCCGGTCAGCTGACCAACGATCCTTGGCGGGCGATCGGCGTCAACTGTCCCGGCGACGCGACCAACTCGGTCCAGGCCGCCAACGCGACCATGAACTCGGTCAACGCCAACGCGTGGCGAGTCGCGGCCCAGTTCGGCTCGGCCAACGGCCAGAACCCCAACTACGCGGTCCCCAACCTCAACGGCAAGCTGTGGGCGGCCAACCCGGGCGACTGGACCAACCCCGACGACGAGGTCATCCCCACGAACACCTCCGCGGCGATCTTGATCCTCTCGACTGGCGTGGTCGCGGCCGCCAACGGCCAGAGCGTGGTGCTCGAGAACAACCCGCAGGACGGCAACGGCGACAACGGCAACGTCGACGCTGGTGGCCTGCCCGCTCCGCTCACGCCGACGCGCGGCTCGAACAACGGCTTGGGCGGCACGCCCTTCGTCAACTGCGACCTCGTCAACGACTGCTCGGACAGCCTCTACGAGTGGTGGATCGTCCAAGGCTACGACGACCCCAACGACAAGCTGTGGATGCAGGCCGACCTGACCGTCCCGCCCGGGACCGAGGGCTTCGTGTTCGACTTCGCCTACTTCAGCTCGGAGTGGCCGGACTGGGTCGACACCGCGTTCAATGACCAGTTCATCGCGTGGTCGACCTCCGAGGCCTACACCGGCAACCTGACCTTCGTGAATGGTGCGCCGCTGACCATCACCTCGCTCGATGGTGCGGGCGCCTTCCAGTACACCAACAACGCCCCGCAGCTGGCTCAGACCGGCTTCACCGGCAACGCCGGCACCGGCTGGTTCGTCGCCCGCGGTGCCGCCGTCCCCGAAGAGCAGTTCCAGCTGACCTTCTTCATCTCGGACCTCGGTGACTCGGTCCTCGCGACCGGCGTGCTGCTCGACAACTTCCGCTGGGAGTGCGCCGGCTGCATCCCGAGCGAGGTCAACTCCTGCGGCATCCAGCCGCAATAGTCGCTCGCCGAGCGCGAATTCGACTCGAAGAGAGGCGAACGAGAGAGGGCTGCACGCACGCGTGCAGCCCTCTTCTTGTTTGAATCGAGTTCGAATCGAGCTCAGCGGACGACCTCGACCCGCTCCGCGCCCTGCTGGATCAGGCAGCGAACCACGACCTCGATGATGTCCTCGCGCTCCTCGTCGGTCACCGCCTTGCTGTCGTCCCAGCGGCGAATGCTGCTGGCGACCAGCACCCCCTGGCCCGCGAGCACCTCGAAGAGCAGGCCACGATCACCGAGCTGAAAGAAGCCCATCTCGCCGCGGCCGAGGATCTGGAATTTGCAGGGCGCATCGTGGCGGGTCTGGGTCCGAAAGCCGGTGAAGGGCTCGGCGTGCTTGAGCTCGCGGATGTACTCGCGGTCGGCTTTGGACATTCGGCTGCTCATGATCCACACACTGCCCCATCTTTGCGACGACGGGTAATCCCGGTGACATTGGGGTTGAGATCCAGCGCCGGCTTCTCGACCCGCCACCAGGTTCGAATGTTGCCCCACGCGTTCTTGCGCTTGGCCCCGGTCGGAAACACGTTGACCTGGCCGCTGGCGTCTCGGGCGAAGCGGGCCGAGGCCGCGTCCCAGACCGCGCCGGCTTGCTGCGGGGTCAAGCCGCTGCCCGGATCGAAGAGCTTGAGCGAGTCGAGATACTGGCCGCCGTGGGTC
The DNA here is from genome assembly GCA_035904925.1 of Nannocystaceae bacterium. GTDB lineage: Bacteria > Myxococcota_A > Polyangia > Nannocystales > Nannocystaceae > Plesiocystis. The sequence continues at coordinate 6,056 of JAMHUH010001090.1, read as the reverse complement.
TGCTCGAGCGTGGTCTTGCCGTTGGCGATCGCCCAGCGTTGGGCGTCCTTCATCCGCGAGCCCGACCAGAACACGGCGCCGTTGGGCGCGGTCGAGAAGTCGAGGCTGTTCTGGGCGGCGTTGATGAGCGAACCAAAGTCGTAGGGCGGGCCCGTGATCAGGCCGAGCGCGTCGATCTGCGTGAGCGGGTCGTCGACGTAGGCATAGGCGGCCAGCCCGGCGTGCAGACCGAGCGGATCCTGGCTCGTGTACTGGCCTGCGTCGGGGTCGTAGTAGCGAAAGCGGTTGTAGTAGAGGCCGGTCTCGGCGTCCTCGTATTGGCCGGGCCAGCGAAAAGGGCACGCCTGGCGATCGAAGCCCTCGGCGGTGTCGAGCTGGCGCAGGCGACCCGTGCCATCGAGCTCGGCCGCCCAGACCTCGCGGCCACGCTCGTCGAACATCGCGACCGGCGTGCCGAGGTAGTCGGTCACGATCGAGTAGCGCTGGTCGCCGACGAGCTTGGCCACGGGCGCGAAGCTGTCGGGGTCGAAGAGCCAGGTGATCAGCCCGCTGGGCGCGGGCTCGGTCGAAGCCTGCTCGTCGAGCTCGATCGCCGGAGGCCCGCGGACCGCTCGACCGGCGAGGAGCTGCTCGAGCTGCTCGTCGCGCAGACCGACGACCTCGGCCAACGCCGCGTCCTCGCGCTCGATCGCGGGCAGGTCGAGCTCGACCCACTCGTGCAGCGGACGCTGGCCGTCCCACACCCAGCAGGTCGTCTGGCCCTCGAAGCGCTTGCGGATCCGTCGACCCAGCGGGTCGTACTCGAACTCGACGATCTTGCCGTCGGGCCGCTCGACCTTGGCGAGCCGACCCGCGGCCGACCAGACGTAACGCCACACGCCGCCCTCGGCCTCGTGCTTCTCGATCAGGTTGCCGTCGGCGTCGTAGACCTGCCGGATGGATCCAGCGTCGCTGGTCGAGCGCAGCAGCTGACCCGCGGGGCCGTACTCGCGATCGTCGCGGGTCGTGGTCCGAAACAAGTTGCCGACCGCGTCGGGCATGCGCAGATCGGCGGCGAGCGAGCGCAGCACGCCCTCGCCCCTGCGACCATGCTCCGCGTCGACGGCTTGCCCGCCCGCTCGAGCCGAATCGACCCCTTGCGCCCACGCGAGCCGGCCGAGCGCGTCGTGACCGTAGCGAAGCGCGAGCCCTCGCCGATGGTCGATGAGCCCGCGCAAGCGATCGTTGGCGCTCCACTCGTAGCTGACGTCGCGCTGGGTGGCCGCGCCGTTGCGGACCTCGTGCTTCACCGGCCGCCCGAGCTCGTCTCGGCCGAAGCGCGAGCGGACCCCACCGGGGAGGCTGCGCTCGAGCTCGAGGCCCATCGCATCGCAGGTGATCCGGGCTTCCCATGACTGGCTGGCTGGGCCGGGGCTCGAACCCGGACCCGGGCGATCGCGATGCCGCAGCGCGACCACGTCGCCCATCGCGTCGAGCTCGAGCTCCTGGACCGATCCAAACGAGGAGCGCACGCCGACCCGGCGACCGAGCACGTCGTAGCTCGACTCGACCCAGCGCCGACCCTGCCACTCGCGGACGATCCGACCGAGGTGGTCGCGTTCGAACCGGATTCGGGCCGCAGCGTTGCGCGCCTCGACGAGCAGGCCGTCGGCCCGAAACACGAAGGACTCGACCTCGCCGCCGCCATGGTCGATCTCGACGATCCGGCCGGCCGCGTCGTAGCGATACTTGGTCACCCGACCCGACTTGCGCGCGAGCTCGACGATCTGGCCCTCGGCGTCGCGGGTGTACTTGCGCGCGAGCCCGTCGAACCCGGACTCGAGCGTGATCTCGCCGCGCGCGTCGTAGGCGAATTCATAGACCCGGTCGTGCTGGTTGTGGATCGCCCGAAGCTGACCTTCGCTGTCGTACTCGAAGCGAAGCGTCTGCCCGCCGCGCGTCTGGGCGCGCATCCGGCCGACGCCGACATACTCGAACTCGGTCTCCTCGTTGGCGTCGCGGACCCGAACCAGGCGGCCCTCGGCGTCGTAGCCGAGCTTGCGGACGTTGCCATCGGCCTCGCGGATCTCGGTCACGCGGCCGAGCAGATCGAACTCGCGGATCTGGCCCTTGCCGGCCTCGCCCTCGCCTTGCCGATCGCTGACCGCGAGCGCGCGACCGAGCCGGTCGTAGCGCCAGCGGGTGATCGCGCCATCGGGGGTCCGCAGCGCGTCGAGCATGCCGTGCCGGTCATAGCCAATCGAGGTCGTGCCCCCGCCAGGATCGACGATCTGCGTCAGGTAGCCGCGCTCGTAGTGATAGCGGATCGCTCCGCCGTCGCAGCCGATCTGCTGACTGACACGGCCATGGCCATCGTAGCGCCAGGACCACTCGGCCCCGAGCGGATCGATCGCGCGGCTCAGTTGATTGCGCTCGTCGTAGCCCATCTCGACGTGGGTCCCGTCGGGCCGATCGACGCGGATCACGTTGCCGCGGGCATCGTGGGTATAGCTCGTGGCTCGCCCGAGGCCGTCGACCTCGCGTCGCTGTTGGAGCGTGGCGAGATCGTAGTCGTAGAGGGTCTTGGCCCCGTGCGGGTCGGTGATCTCGACGACCTGGCCGACGAGGTTCATTCGATAGACGGTCGTGAAGCCGAGCGAGTTGGTCACGTAGGTGACCCGATTGGCCTTGTCGTAGCTCAGCACGTGGTCGTGGATGCCGCCGTCGCCCCACGTCCGCACGCACCACGCGTCCTCGCCGACCCCGTCGTAGGCGAAGTAGAACGATAGACCGGCGCGGTCGGTCTCGCGGGTCAGCAGGTGCGTCACGTATTCGAAGCGCCATTGTTGGCCGAGCACGTCGCGGACCCGAATCAAGTCACCCTGATCGTCATATTCGTAGCGGCGGTGGCAGTCGTGCCCCTCGCCGACCGGCTTGGCCAGCCACAATTCGGTGATTCGGCCGGCTTCGTCGCTGCGCAATTCGACGAGGCGGCCGCTGCTGTCGCGAACGCGGGCGAGCCGGCCCCGCGGATCGTACTCGAACACGATCTGATGAAATCCGCAGGCCGAGCGGATCTGCTGAATCATCGCCGGGCCACCGCCGGTCACTGGCGCGAACACTCGGGTCAGGCCCAGGGCGTCGACGACTCGCCAGAGCCCCTGCGGCTCGCAATGCAGCGTGAGCCTTTCGATCGGGTTGTAGACCGACTGCCCGACCGCGATCTGATGGCCCGAAAAGTCGAAGGTGTCGAACTCGATCTCGCGGCCGTCGTCGGCGAGCAGCACGACCTTTCCACGCTCGCGCCAGATCGCTTGATTCAACGAGAAGCTCCAGCCGTGGCCGAGGGGGCCCGCTCGGCTGGCGAAGGCCGACGAATAGACCCGCTCGATCTTCAAGGGCAGCGGGCCCGGCAGCTCGGCGTCGACGAACTCGGTCATGACCTTGCCCGAGGCCACGTCGACCGGGTGGCCGGTGAAAAAGCAGACCACCTTGCTCAGAAAATTGCGAAAGCGGCTGGGCTTGAGTCGGCTCAGCAGCGCATGCAGCGAATCCGACACGAAGCGGGTCCGCAGCGAGGCCAAGAGCGCCGCCATGATGTCGAGCGAGGGCGGGCCTCCGATCAAGATCGGCGCGCCCTTGGGCACCGCGAGCACCACCGACGAAGGCAGGCGCAGCGGCTCGGAGCAGCTCAGCGCGATGTCGCCGAGCCGGACCGCGTTGCTGCCCATCACCGTCACGGTCTTGGACCCGACGATCACGATGGCGTCGTTCTCGGGCTTGATCGGCAGCGCGGGCTTGGGCGTCTCGCCCGGGTGGATCACGGGCTTGGGCGTCTTGGGAAAGGGCGCCCAAGCGACCCCCGGCGGGATCAGGATGTGGCCCGGGACATGCTTGGCCTCGGTCCCGGTGTTGGTGGCCGGGAACGCGGTCCAGTAGAGCACCGGCCCTTGAAAGGGCGCCCCGGTCACGGCCCCGATCGCCGCACCGATCGCGATGCCGGCGGCGAGACCGATCGGATCGAAGACCAAGCCGATGAAGGGGTTGGGGATCGGCGTGGGCACGGGCGCCGGGGTCGGCACCATCTCGAAGTGGACGTCGAGCCCGAGCACCGGATCGAGGAAGCTACTGGCCAGCATGACTCGGCCCTTCTTCGCCAGCCTGGGTCGGGGCGTCCGCGCTCGGGCCAGCTTCCATCGCGTCGGCCTGGGCGTGGAGCGACGCGGCTTGGGCCTGCATGCCGTGGCGCTCGCACAAGGCCGCGAGCTGCCGGGCGGCCTCGGGCGCGCTGGTCGATTGTTGGGCGGCCGTCGGCACGCCCGTGGCCACTCGCAGGGCCTCGCGCAGCGCGTTGACGGCCGCGTCGTCCTGACCGATCTGCGCGGCGAGCTGACCCGCCATTCGCCACGATTCGATCGCCAGGATTGGTTCTTCGCCGGCCTCGGCCGTCTTCGCCGCGTCGACGTAAGATTGAATGGCGGTCGGATAGGCGCGATCGAGCCCGTGCAAGAGCCCGAGCGCGAGGTGAGCCTGACTCTCGACGCGCAGCAGGCCCTTGGCCCGGGCCAGCGCGGTCGCGTCGAGCAGCTCGCGCTTGGCTGCTTCGCGCTGGTCGAGGCCCGACAGATAGCTGGCCAGCGTGACCTGCATGATGACCTGCAGTTCGAACAAGCCGACGCTCGCGCACAGATCGCGAGCGTCCCGCTGCTGCACGAGCGCCGCGTCGCCTTGGCCTGCTTTCATCGCCAGCGCGGCGCCCAGCACCTTCGTGCGGATCTGCGGCGCCACCTCGAGCATCGCCGGATCGATGCCGGCCGCGCGCAAGGCCGCGTCGCGCTCTGGCTTGGCCAGCGGCGGTGGATCGTCGACACGCCGCGGTGGTTGGACGCCGACCGGAAACGCGGTGCCGAAGTGGGCGGGGTCGGCCGGCTGCATCATCGCCGCGAGGTCGCGCCGCTGCTGGGCGTCGTCGACTCGATACTCGCCGACCAACGCGCGCGTCTGCCCGAGCGCCGTGAGCAGGGCCTGCGGGAGCGGGACATCGACGTCGACCAAGACCACCCAGCGCGCGCGCTGCAAGCTGGGATCGCCGAGCAAGTGCATGAGCGCGGCTTCGAAGAGCTCGGGCCGCTCGACGATGGTCGGGGCGAGCACGATCACCGCGCCCCGCAGCGGCTCGACCATCGCCGCGAGGATCGCCGCGAGCGTGGCCCGAAAGCCCGCGAAGCCAGCCGCCGAGACCGGAGCGAGCGATCCCTGCCCGACCACCCCTTGCTCGACTCCCACCTTGGCGAACGCCTCGACGCGTCGCTGCCAATCCGCGACCAGCACGTGGGTCCGGACCTGCCAGCCATCGTCGCCGAGGGTATGAGCGTCGACCAGCACCGGCCACGCGCTGTGGTTGTCGGCGTGGAACTCGAGCTTGGGCACGAGCGTGAGCGCGGGCTTGCGAAGGTTGGCGTCGCAGCGAACCAACCACAGGCGCAGCTCGAGCGCGCGCGCGAACCACGAGCCGTCCTCGTGCAACGAATTGAGCGGAGTCGACATCGATTGCATGGCCTGGCTCCGCTCAGTTGATCTTGACCATGCCGCCCGAGATGTTGACCATCCCGCCCGACACGTTGACCTGCCCGCCCGTGCAGGTCACCCCGGCACCGCCCGCCTCGACGCTGCCGCCCGCGCCCGCGAGCGTCGAGGTCGGGGCCTGGACCGTGGCCGTGCCCGGGCTGCTCATCAACGCGTTGGCGTCGAGCAGGACCCGGCTGCCGCCGCTGCTCTGCGCGAGCGCGTTGGCGTCGAGCAGGACCTGGCTGCCGCCGCTGCTCTGCGCGAGCGCGTTGGCGTCGAGCAGGACCTTGCTGCCGCCGCTGCTCTGCGCGAGCGCGTTGGCATCGAGCAGGACCTTGGTCCCGGCCGCCGACTGCATCAACGCGTTGGCGTCGAGCACCAGCGTGGCCGAGCCGCCGGCGGTCAAGGTGATCTTGCCCGGGACCATGGTGATCGAGCTGCCGCCGCAGGTCAGCTTGATGTGGGTCGGCGCTTGGATCTCGATCGTATTCGAAGCGTCGACCTTGTAG
>JAMHUH010001089.1:0-47887 GCA_035904925.1 Nannocystaceae bacterium | reverse complement strand
TCAAGCTGCGATCGAGGCGGAGCACGTCCTTGGCCCCGAACATGTAGGCGTTGGCCGAGGTCCGCGGGTAGGTGGCCGGATCGACCGCGTGGTAGCGATCTTGCTGGTTGGCACAGACCACGACCTCGGCGCTCGGACCCCGGCCGAGCAGGTAGCCGCAGCACTCCTTGGGGTGCTCGGCGCGAGCGTGGCGATAGATGACCTCGAGCTGCTCGGGCGTCAGCCTCGGCTCGACCGGCTCGACAGGCTCACCAGGCATAGTGCTTCTCCCACTTCAGCGGCACGAAGTAGCGATCACCTCGATCGCAGAGCACCGTCACGACCACGCCGGGCTCGCCCCGCTCGGCCAGCTGCTTGCCGATCTGCAAGGCCGAGGCCACGTTGCCGCCGCTCGAGTGGCCGACGAAGAGGCCCTCTTGCGTAGCGAGGCGCTCGCTCATGTCCCAGCCCGCTTCGGTCGACATCCAGATCGTATCGTCGAGCACCGACGCGTCGTAGATGTCGGGGACCAAGCTGCTCGGCAGGTGCTTGAGCCCCTCGAGCCCGTGCATGGCGTCATCGGGCTGCATCGCGACGCAGCGGACGTCGCGGCCGCGCGCGCGACCGAGCTCGTGAAGCCGCCGCGAGGTGCCCATGATCGTGCCGCTGGTCCCGATCCCCGCCACGAAGTCGGTCACGCGGCCCTGCGTCTGCTGCCAGAGCTCGACCGCGGTCCCGTGGTAGTGGGCCAGCGGGTTGCTCTGGTTGGCGTATTGGTTGGGGTAGAACCAGCGATCGGGCTCGCGCTCGACCAGCTCGCGCGCCAGCATGATCGCCCCGTCGCTGCCCTCCATCGGGTCCGAGAAGATCAGCTCGGTCCCATACGCGGCGGTCACTTGCTTGCGCGGGGCCGAGACGTTCTCGGGCATGACCAGCGTGACCGGGATCCCCAGCGCCGCGCCGACCATCGAGTAGGCGATGCCCGTGTTGCCGCTGGTGCTGTCGATCAGTCGTCGGCCTTGCAGCTCGCCGCGGGCGAGGGCGTCTTGGATCATCCGCAGGGCCGGGCGGTCCTTGACCGATCCGCCCGGGTTGGCGAACTCGCACTTGGCCCACAGCTCGACGCCCGGACAGTCCTGCTCGATCTGGTGCAGCCGGATCAGCGGCGTGTTGCCGATCAGATCGGTGATCCGATCGACGCGCTTGGGCCGGATCATCTGCGAGCGAGCGAGCTGCTCGGCCGCACTCGGCCCAGATCCTGGCGGACCGAAAATCGAGTGGGTGCTCGCGCGCATCGACATGGCCTTCAGCCGCCCGCGATCGCCGGGATGATGCTGACCTCGTCGTTGCCGGCGACCGGCGTGTCGAGGCCTTGGAGGAAGCGGACGTCCTCGTCGCCGACGAAGACGTTGACGAAGCGGCGGATCTCGCCCTTGTCGTCGCGGATGCGCTCGCCGATCCCGGCGAAGTCGGCGTCGAGCTGCTCGAGCACCTCGCGGAGCACGGAGCCGCGAACTTCGACCTGGTCTTGGCCTTGGGTGTACTTGCGCAGAGGGGTGGGGATGCGGACGGTCGGCATGATCTCGTGGACTCCTGATGGCCCTACGTGGGCGATTCGTCGAGGTTGCGAGCCGAGCTCGCGCGAAACGAAGCAGCTCTGGCGCAGGCCGAGCATCCGGGCCGCGGCGCGGGTGCGATACGGCGCAGCTCGCCCCCGAGCATGTCGACGGCGATCCAGGTGCCCGCGGCGCGCTCGTCTTCGGCTGCGTTCGCGTTCGAATTCGAGGCGAGGCGCAGCGCGAGCAGGGCCATCCACTGGCCGAGCAGACCCGCGACCGCACCGAGCACGCCGACCGTCGCGCAGGCCGGGGCCAGCTCGCGGGGCGGCGGCGCTTCGAAGAGGCAGCGAAAGCAGGCGCGATCTGGTTGGTGGGGATCCACGGCCATGACCTGACCACGAAAGCCGATCACGCCGCCGACGACGACCGGCAAGCCTTGGCCGAGGCAGGCGTCGTGGACCGCGAATTTGAGCTCGGGATCGTCGCTGCACTCGAGCACGATCGAGTCGCGCGAGAGCGCGGCGATCCAGGCGTCGACACGCGCCGGGACCAGCCGCTCGCGGATCGCCGTGATCTCCAGCGGACGATCGACGCGGCTGCGCTCGCGCAGCGCCCACGCAGCGACGGCGACCTTGGGTCGGCCGACATCGGCGAGCGAGAAGAGCACCTGCCGTTGGAGGTTGCTGGCCTCGACCACGTCGTCATCGACGATCGTGATCCGCTCGACGCCGGCCGCGAGCAGACCGAGCAGGGCAGGGCAGCCGAGCCCGCCCGCGCCGATGACGACGTAGCGGGGGGCTGCGGAGCGGGGCACCAAGCCGGGGCTCACTTGCGATCGCCCTCGGGCGTGAAGTAGGCGTCGAGGCTGAAGTAGCGCTCGCCCGTGTCGCACAAGACCGTGACCACGTTCTTGCCCGGGCCGAGCCGCTCGGCCAGCTCGATCGCGGCGACCATCGAGGCGCCCGCCGAGATCCCGACCAGCAGCCCTTCTTCGCGGGCGAGTCGCTGACGCATGCGATAGGCGTCCTCGTCGTGGATCCGCGCCACGCGATCGTAGACGTGGGTGTCGAGCACCTTGGGCACGAAGCCCGCGCCGATGCCCTGGATCTTGTGCGGCCCAGGATCTTCGCCCGAGAGCACCGCGCTCTTGTCGGGCTCGACGGCGACGATCTCGATGGCCTCGTTGTGGCGACGCAGCGCCTGGCCGACGCCCGTGATCGTGCCGCCGGTGCCGACGCCCGCGACGAAGCCGTCGATGCTCAGGCCCTGCATCTGCTCGATGATCTCGGGCCCGGTCGTGCGCAGATGGATGTCCGGGTTGGCCGGGTTCTCGAACTGCATGAGCATGTGGTGGTCCTGCTTGCGGCACAGCTCGCGGGCCAGCGAGACCGCGCCCTCCATCGTGCGATCCTCGGGCGTCAGCACGATCTCGGCGCCGTAGGCCTTGAGCAGGTTGCGACGCTCGAGGCTCATGCTCTCGGGCATGGTCAGGATCAGCCGATAGCCCTTGACCGCGCTGACCAGGGCGAGACCGATGCCGGTGTTGCCCGAGGTCGGCTCGACCAGCGTGCTCTCGCCCGGGCGGATCTTGCCGCTCCGCTCGGCGGCCTCGATCATCGCCAGCGCGATCCGGTCCTTGACCGAGCCGCCGGGGTTCATCATCTCGCACTTGCCCCAGACCGCGGCCCGTGTCGGCCCACGCAGGTTGATGCGCACGAGCGGCGTGTTGCCGATCAGCCCGAGGATGTCGTCGACCAAGTCGGGTCGCTTCATGTCAGATCACGTAGTCAGCGGCCTGTCGCCGGTAGCGTTCGCGCGCTTCGCCAATGAGTTGTTCGAGGCTGAGCTCACCGACGGCCGACTCGAAGCGCTCGTCGACCGAAGTCTCGACCAGACGAGTGATCTCGTCCTGGGGCTCGCCCGTGCTGGGACCGTTGAGGCTCGCCGAGAGCAGCGCAATGACCTCGGAGACCGATATCTCACCCGCAGGCTTGGCCAGCCGGTAGCCACCGCGGGGCCCCCTTTTTCCGACCACGAAACCGGCTTTTCGGAGCTCCCCGATTATTTCTTCGAGGTATCGCGAGGGAATTGCCTGCTGCTCGGCGATCACGTGGGCGCTAGCATAGCCGCGATAGGCCACGTGACACAGAGCCCGAAGGCCATATCGTACTTTGGTGCTGAGGCGCATTTTCCGGCAAACCTCGAAGGAAATCCAGGGCAACCTTGCCACAGCGAGCCCCGACATTCCAGCCCCTCGCGCGGGAAATCCTGCCAGAGCGCGAGAAACATCGTGATCGTCCGTAAAAAGACGGTGCGCTAGGGCTCGGCGGGTTCGGTTGACACCCGCGAGGGCTCGGAGCTACGGAGCGTCCGCCGATGGACGTCTCCGAGCTCAAGAAGAACGCCAAACTGGAGATCGATGGTCAGCCCTGGGTGGTCACCGACTACAATTTCGTGAAGCCGGGCAAGGGCCAGGGCCTCTACAAGTGCCGGATCAAGAACATGATCTCTGGCGCGGTCATCGATCGAACCTGGCGTTCGGGCGAGCGACTCGAGGCGGCCGACGTCGAGTCGCGCCAGTTCCAGTACCTCTTTGGTGGTCCCGAAGGCTACACCTTCATGGACAACACCAACTACGAGCAGATCGAGCTCCAGCCCGAGCTCGTCGGCGACGATCATCGCTTCTTGATGGACCAGCTCGGCGTCGACATCTTGTTCTTCAAGGGTCGTCCGGTCGGCATCACGCTGCCGAGCCACGTGATCATGGAGATCGTGGACAGCGAGCCGGGGGTCAAGGGTGACACCGCGACCAACGTCACCAAGGGCGCGACCGTGCAGACCGGTCTGCTCGTCCAGGTGCCGATCTTCTTGCGCATCGGCGACAAGATCAAGATCAGCACCGAGAGCGGCGACTACATCGAGCGCGTCAACGGCTGATCGCGGCCGCGCGCCGCAGGCTCCGATGGACTGCTCCGCCCGCGTGCGACTCTGGGACGAGGCGCTCGCGGGCGTTCGCGCGTGCCTGCGCGAGCAAGGCCTGCGCGAGGTCAGCACCAGCATCCGCCGCGACGCCGTCGCGATCGAGCCCTGGATCGAGCCGATCGGGGCAGGGCAGGGGCGCTGGCTCGCGACCAGCCCCGAGCTCGCGATGAAGCGGCTGCTCTGTCGGGGGTCGGGCTCGATCTTCCAGCTCGCGCACGTGTTTCGGGCGGCGGAGCGAGGGCCGCGTCACCGCGAGGAATTCCACTTGCTCGAGTGGTACCGGACCCCCGGGGAACTGCCCGACGTGATGGCCGACGTCGAGCGCGTCGTCGCGCGCACCTTCGCGGTCGCGCGCGACCTGATCGGCTCGGAGCTCGCTCCTGCGCCGCGTCGTTGGGTCTGCGTCGAGATGATCGATCTGCTGCGCGAGACCACGGGCTTCCCCTTGCTCGGCGACGAGCCAGCGGCCGAGATCGAGCCGCTATTGGTCCGTGCAAGGGCGAGGGCGGGAGTTCGTTGGGCGCAGGTCGATGTCGATCGAAGCGCCCAGTTGGACTCGCACGCGGACTCGCTCGCGGACCTGCTCGCGTGGACCGAACTGTTCAGCTTGTGGTCGGACCTCGAGCTCGATCCTTGGTTGGCGCGGCAAGACCCGCAGCTCGGGATCCACGTCGTCGGCTTCCCGCGCATGCTCGCCGCGCTCGCCCAGGTCGAGGGTGCTCGAGCGCAGCGCTTCGAAAGTCATGTCGGCGGGGTCGAGCTGGCCAACGGCTACCTCGAGCTGCGCGACCCGATCGAGCAGCGCCGTCGCTTCGAACTCGTCGCTGCGCTGCGCGAGCACCATGGCCTGCCCGAGCTCCCGCTGCCCGAGCGCTTCTTGGCCGATCTCGCCGACGCGGGCCTGCCCGCTTGTGCTGGCGTCGCGCTCGGCTTCGATCGCTTGCTCGCGATCGCGACCGGCAGCGAATCGCTCGACGTGCTCGCGCTCGATTGATCGAACTCGGCGGACTCGACGACTCGGCAGATCCCCTTGCCCGAGGAGTCGCCAATGTCCGCCGTCAGCTTCAGCTCGTTCCTCGACGCGCCCGCGTCATCCCCTCGATCGTCTCGCTTGCTGCTCGCGTCCGCGATCGCATGCTCGACGCTCGCGCTCGCGCTCGCGTTCGCGTTCGCGTTCGAGCGCATGACCATCTTTCGCGTGTCGGGACCCAAGACTCGGTTCGAGCTCGCCGCGGTCGTGATCGCGGATCCACCGAAGATCGTCGAGCCGCCACCGCCACCCGAGACGCTTCCGGCCGAGGGAACGCTCGATGGCGATCCCTCGCCGCTGACGCCCCGAGCCGAGCGCCCGAGCGTCGCGGCGATCGTCGAGAGCGACCCGAGCGGCAGCGACGATGCGGCCGACGCCACGCTCATGGGCTCGGGTCGCTCGATCCCGGGTCCCGGCGTCGCTTGCCCCGGCGGGATCTGTCCCAAGGGTCCGATCGGAATTCCGGGCGGCGTCGGGACTGGCGCTTGTCCGAGCGGCAAGTGCTTGGCCAGCGTGGCCAAGCAACCAGCGCCCAAGCCCTTGCCCTTCTCGGCCATGAGTTGCATCGCCTGCGCCGATCCGGACATGGCCGCGCTGCGCCGGACCTCGGCCGGCATTCAGAAGAGCTCGGGCACCAACGTGACGCGCTTTTGCGTCGACACGAGCGGCCACGTCGAAGCGAACTCGGTCACGACCCAGACCAGCCACGGCGATCTCGACGTCGACCGAGTCTGCCGCGAGGCCGTCAAGCACTGGCGCTTCACGCCGATCGAGGTCGACGGCGAGAAGCGGCGCAGCTGCTCCCAGGCGTCGTTCTCGATCCAGTTCAAATGAGCCGCGCCAACGCCCACGCGAGGTCCCGATCATGAACCAACGTCGACGCTCATGTGCAAACCGCTGCACGGATCTCCAGGCGCGATCGACAGTGGTTGTATTCTGGGGCCAGGCCGGTACACTGGCGCCCTCCATGCGTCGCCAGATCGCTCTTGCCGCGCTGTTCGGGTTCCTGGCTAGCGGCCTCACCGGCTGCACCAAGATCGAAGCCCGCGACAGGATCCGCGAAGGCAACCAAGCCTACAGCGACGGTCAGTTCGAAGTTGCGATCGCCAAGTACACCGAGGCGCTCGAGCTCGAGCCCGAAGGCGTGACGGTGCTCTGGAACCGCGCGATGGCGGCCGAGAGCCTCGTCCTGCAAAAGAAGGACGCGACCGATCCCGCCGAGATCCAGGCGCGTCACGACTTCGCCACGATGGCGCTCGAGGATCTCGACGAGTGGGACGAGCGGCGCGACAAGACCCTGCCGCAAGAAGAGGGCCCGCAATGCGGCAAGCGGGTCGAGCCCGACGCCGAGCCGCCGAGCCCCGAAGCCAAGGTCGAAGACGGACGCGATCCCGACCAGGTCGCCTATCAAGATCATCGTCTGGCGATCCTGGGCGCCGACAGCCGCTGCGACGACCTCGTCGAGCACTGGCGTCAGATCCATCAGGCCTGCCCGCAGAACGAAGATCTCTACATGACGCTCGCGCAGACCTTCGAGGACGTCTGCGGCAAGGCCGACAAAGCCGACGAGTGGTACGTCAAGCGGACCGAGGACTTCCCCGACAGCCCCAAGGCCTGGTACTCGCTCGCGACCCGCCGCTTCGACCCGCTCTTCCCGGATCCCGAGTCGGGCCTGCCCTTCAATCAAGCCGTCGACGCCAAGCGCCGGATCGAGATCGCGGACAAGGTCATCGAGTACCTCGAGATCGCGACCAAGCTCGATCCCAAGTACCGCGATCCCTACGTGTGGAAGTCGATGGCCCACACGCAAAAGTCGCTCGCCCGCGAGTTCATCGATCCGCCGGAGACGACCGAGGACTCGATCCTCGCTCTGGTCGCGCGTCGTGACTCGATGCTGGCGTGGCGCGAGACCAAGGCGGTCTGCGACATCGACCACATCCCCGACTGCCCCGCCCAGCCCGAGCCGGCCGAGGTGTTCGCCAGCGTCGGCAACTGGAAGGGTCGCGATCTCGAGCTGACCGGCAAGGTCATCGACGAGACGGTCAAGGAGATCGAGAAGTACATCTGGGAGTTCGACTTGGAGGTCGAGTACACGCCCGCGCCGGCTGAGCCGGTGGAGGGCGAAGCGCCGCCCGAGCCTGCGCCGGATCCGCCCCCAGAGGGCGCGGATCCGGCCGCTCCCGCCAAGCAGATCGTCAGGGTTCGCTACAACTTCATGGCTCCCGAGGTCGTGGAGGGCGAAGAAGCGCCCGACTTGACCGACCAGATCGCCGCGCAGGTCGAGATCTGGAAGAAGATGAAGACGAGCCTCTTCACCGGCCAGATCGAGGCCAAGGGCGAGGGCTTCTCGTTCGTCGTGATCGAGCAGCCGCCGCAGGGCTGCTGCCCGCCCGCGCCGCTCACGCCCGAAGAAGAGAAGGCAGACGCCGAGCAGCTCGAGACTCTGCAAGCGCAGGCCGAGCTCGAGAAGAACCCGCCCGTCGAAGACAAGGGCAAGGGCAAAGGCAAGAAGGGGAAGGGCAAGTGAGCACCACCCCCACCGCGGAGGTCTCCCGAATGCGTTAGCCTGACCGAGGTGCCGCGCGACTGAAAGTCGCGTCGAGCGCCCACACGTTGTCGGCTGGCTAGCCCGGGAATCGAAAGGACATCATCGATGGCGTTCGAATATTACCTCCAGACCACCAAGACCAACCCGATGCGCGTCAAGCTGTTGATTGGCGCCGCGGGGATCGCCGTCACCGGCACCTTCTCGATGCTGATGTTCGGCTGGGTCGCCGGCAAGATGAACATCGCGCGGGTCTCTCCGCCGACCGTCGACTTCATCATCGTGCAGATGACCGCCGAGGAGCCGCCTCCTCCGCCTCCGCCTCCCCCTCCGCCCGCGGGTGGAGAGGTCGAAGAAGAGGAAGAAGAGGAAGAAATCCCGGAGGAAGACGAGCCGATCGAGGAGCTCGTCCAGCCCGACGACAAGCCCAAGGACATCCCCGCCGAGAAGAAGTCGAGCGGCGCGATTCCGAAGGGCGTCCCGGGTGGCATGCCGGGCGGCGTGCCGGGTGGTGTCCCCGGCGGTGTGCCCGGTGGCGTCCCGGGCGGCATCCCGGGCGGCGCCGCGGGCATCAAGACCAAGTCGACCGACAAGGGCGCGGTCACCAAGCAGCCGCTCTCGGCCGTGATGGCGCAGGCCGTGTTCACGCCCGATCCCGACGACAAGCTGCTGCAGGCGACCAAGGCCGCCCGCTTCGACAAGCGCGACGGGGACAACGTCACCTCGTTCTGCATCGACACCAACGGCAAGGTTGTCGACGTCAAGACCAAGCAGAAATTCCCCAACGACCCCCAGGTCGACAAGATCATCGCCGACACGATCAAGAAGTGGCGCTTCAAGCCCTTCATCGTCGGCAGCAAGCCCGTCAAGACCTGCTCGGAGCGCAAGTTCCGAATCAAGTTCAACAAGTGATCCCGCGCTGGCCCGGATCCTTCCGGGCCCAGCCCTCGCCGGGACTGACTCGACGCTGCATCGATGCTCGATGCAGCCCATCCAACCGCTCTTCCGTCAGCCGACTCTGACCTCCAATCGCGGCCCTTCGTAGCCGAACTCGAGAACTCCACCCATGGACACGCTGCTCCTCCTCGCCAACGAGGCACCCTCGTTCACCCTCTCGGGGATGTGGGCCCAGATGGGCATCTTTGCCAAGCTGGTGCTCATCGTCCTCGTCCTGCAGTTCATCATCACCGCGATCATGGGCATCGAGCGCATCATCGTCTACGGGAAGGCGAAGAAGCAGAGCATCCGCTACATCATGATGCTGCGGAATTTCCTCAACGAGCGGAAGCTCGAAGAGGCCGTCGCCGCGGTCAAGCAGAACCCCGACAGCCCCGTCGCCAAGGTCGTCGGCTCGGGCCTCGACGAGTACCTGCAAGGCATGGAGGCCCTGCAAGAAGAGGGTCCCGAGGACGTCGGCGACTTCGACATCATCGACGCGGTCAACCGCCAGATGGAGCGCAGCAAGGAGCGCGAGACCGCGAACCTCAAGAAGGGCCTCGCGCTGATCGCCACGACCGGTTCGACCGCGCCCTTCGTCGGTCTGCTCGGCACCGTCGTCGGCATCATCAACTCGTTCCAGGGCCTGTCGAGCGACGGCGGCGGCGGACTCAGCTCGGTCGCGGGCGGCATCTCCGAGGCCCTCATCGCCACGGCGGTCGGTCTGCTCGTCGCGATTCCCGCGGTCATGATCTACAACTACTTCAACTCGCGGGTCGAAGGCTTCATGATCGACATGAACGACGTCGCCAGCGAAGTCATCAACTACGTGCTCAAGGAAGGCCGCTACTAAGGTTCGCCCATGAGCGCAGGAGCCAGCCATACCGGTCGCCGGACTCGCCGGGTCCCCTACAAGAAGGACCACGCCATCCACGCGGCCGCGCCCCAGAGCGCAATCAACGTCACCCCGCTGGTCGACGTCTGCCTGGTGCTGCTGATCATCTTCATGGTCGTGACCCCGATGCTCGGGCGCGGCCGTGACGTCAAGCTCCCCACGCTGGTCGAAGCCGACCAGCACAAGGAGGGTGATCAAGTGTTCGTGTCGGTCGACGCCGAGGGGGTCTGGCTCAACCAGGACCAGTACACCAGCCGCGGTGACTTCCAAGAGGCGCTCAGGAAGGAGGTCGCCATCGCCACGGGCAAGGCCAAGGCCGGCAAGTACGATGGGCCGATCTTGTTCATCAAGGGCGACTCGGCGACCAACTTCGGCCGCGTGAGGGTGGTCATGGAGTGGATCCAGGGCACCGATGTGCAGGACATCGCGCTGGTCGTCGACATCAACCGAGGCTGAGCCGAAGCCCTGGCGCATCCGCCAGGAGGTTCGAGACTGGCGGCGCCGGGGTGATCCCGGGGCCGCCTTCGTCTTTTGAGCCCAGCGTCCCTGGGCGGGTTTTTGGGCTCGAATCGATGTCACTTCCTCTCGTGGACGGGCTGGTTTTCCGTTATTCTGCGCGCCTCGGGGGGCGTAAGCCAAGCTCGCGCTCCCCGTTGGCCGCCAGGAGAAACGCCGCATGGGCATGGACACAGGTGGGTCTGGAAAAGGCCCCAGCAGCGACATCAACGTCACCCCGCTCGTCGACGTGTGCCTCGTGCTCCTCATCATCTTCATGGTGATGACGCCGAAGACCGTGCCCGAGATCTCCGTCCGTGTTCCGCCCGAGAGCAAGGACAAGAAGCAGCAAAAGCAAGAGAACGACACGCTCGTGATCGGCTTGAGCAAGCCAACGAAGGTCGGAGACAAGGGCGCCGTGTCGCTCAACGGCAACCCGATCACTTCCCGTGACGAGCTCGGCGATCTCATCTCGAGTCGCCTCCAGGGCCGCGAAAAGAAGGCGGTGTTCGTCGACTTCGACGACGACGCCAACTATGCCGACGCGATCGAGGTGCTCGACCTGGCCAAGCGCAACGGCGCGGTGGTCCTCGGCATCATGAAAAAGAAGAACCGACCCGTGCCCGATACCTTGGTCGGCATCTGAGCTCATCTGAGCAAGAGGAACGAACTCCCCATGTCCAACTCTACTTTTTGGCGCCTTCGCTACGGGACCTTCGGTGTTCTGGTGCTCGGCATGTCCAGCGCGTCGGGGTGCATCTCCGACACCGACTGCGGCGTGTGTGACCCGGACAAGCTGGTGCTCGAGAGCATCACCGGCATCAACTACGCCAACCGTCGTGTTCACCTCCTGACCGAAGGCGTCGACTCCGGCAAGTACTTCATCGAGGAGGTCGGTGACTGCCTCGAGAGCAAGGACGCCAACGCGCTCGATGGCGCGACCCCGGCCGAACGCGGGCCCGAGGAGTGGTGCAAGCTCTCGCCGCTGGTCAGCTGGCAGGGTCTCGAGTTCGTGTTCAACAACTTGCTCGATCCGACCTCGGTCGAGTTGGTCCGCAAGCAGCCGACCAACCCGAACCTGTTCGAGGTCTACGACTGGAAGAGCCAGCTCGCGTACATCGAGGGGCCGATCACTCGCTACAACGGCGACTATCGACCGCAAGACGGCGAGGCGCCCGACACGGTCTCGCGCGGGGTCAACCTCGCGTGTGCCGACAACCTCGCGGCCCAGGGCATCGCCTTCAACCACGAGGCGCTCGACGCCAACCCGGGCATCTGCGAAGGCTTCCACACCGTCGACGGCAAGCTCTTGCCGTTGAAGATGCAGGCCAATGGCAAGACCGAGTCGTATCGCGGCGAGTCGGACTGGCGCGCCAACAGCTGCTCGGCGCCCGACTCGGGCCCCGACACCTGCTGCACCACCTGCGACTACGAGCTCTCGGTCAACGTCGCCAAGTACGGCCTCGACGGGGTCGAGGGGTCCAAGCGGACGCCGGCCAACGCCCTGACCTGCGATCCGAACGGCAACATCTACTCCGAGTGTTCGGGCTTCGTCACCGACGTCGACCGTCACTTCGAGACCAACCGCTACGCCTACGAGTGGAACGGCCAGCTGGACACCTTCCGCTTGCCCTTGGCCGACAAGATTCGGGAGACCCACCCCGATCTGCGGCCGGACGGCGTCGAGCCGGACGGCTATCCCTGCCAGACCACCGCCGACTGCACCAGCGAGTCGCGGCTGGGTGGCGATCCCGGCTCGGCGTGCATCGGTGAGACGGCCGAAGGCGACGCCTGCGACGAGGACACCGACGGGTGCATGAACCGGCACTGCAAGGCCGAATGGTTCGTCACCTGCAAGCCCGACACGAACCTCGGCAGCGGGGCCTTCTGCGTCGACCGACGGTTCAAGGACAAGGGCGCGGGCGCCTGCTACATCGCTCAATCGGACTTCCAGAGCTGCGATCCGATGACCGGGACCTGCCAGGGTCTCGACGCAGGCAACCGGCTGGCCAAGTGCGACGCGGGTGAATTCCCCGACGGCACGCTCTCGGCGGCCGAGTGCTGCCAGGCGGGCTTGGGTGGCGAGGCCGCTTGCGATCCGCTCTTCCAGCCCAACGTCACTCCGGTCCCGCGCTACGACCGAGACCAGACCCTGCCCGAGGAGTCGCGCGACTGCTACTGCGGCAACCCGAGCGGGCAACGGGCCGAGTGCGCCGAGCAGGTCGAGAAGTTCTGCACCGCGCCTTGGGGCAAGCTCGTGCGCGCCGACGGTGAGAGCAACGAGGGCGCCTACATCACGCGCTTCGTGACCAAGTCCGGCGGTGTGATCTACGACCCCGCGCTCAAGGGCGTGCTCTACCTGCCCAGCGACCGCGGCAACCAGCCCCGCTCCTTGGTCGAGGCCTGCGCGGAGACGGCCCAGAGCCCCGACCAGATCGGCGGCCTCAACGTGCAAGACGGCTGGCGCATGCACGACGGCAACTTCTTCGAGAAGTACGAGAACTACGACCGGGGCATGTGCTCGGGCTCGGAGTACACGGTCGTGTTCGCCAGCGACGGCGAGCACATCCGCGACAAGGTCGGCAACGAGCTCCAGCAGCTCGAGTACAAGTTCCAGACCCCCGAATTCCACGTGGTCCCGAACTCGGGCTTCCCGACCGACAACCTTCGGATCGGCGCCTGCGACGACTTCTCGATCCGCTTCTCGAACCGCTACGACCTCGATCCTCGCAACATCACCAAGATCGAGCTGTGGCAGCTCGTCCGCGTGTCGGGCAGCGACAACGAGGGCAATGACTGCGCGGACAGCCTCGCGGCCGAGTGCTGGGAGCTCGACTTCAAGGTCGCCGGCGGGCCGACCTGCACCAACGACCCCGATGAGGTCGAGGCCAGCAACGGCGAGACCGTGCCCTGCTTGATCGGCGACGTGACGACCCACCTCGAAGGTGAGATCGGCGTGTTGATCAACTCGGTCCGCTTCGGCGCCCAGCTCAACCACTTCGACAAGAACGACCCCAGCGCCAACACCGACGAGTACGGCCGCCCGGTCACGGGTCGCTATCGAATGTTGATCCCCGGCCTCGACAACGTGTCGAGCTTCGCCGAGCTCGATCTGTCGAACCCGACCGATCTGGCCGAGTACCAAGCCGCGTTCCACGACGTCTGTGGCATGCCGCTGATCACCAAGGGCGGGCAGGGCTACTCGGACTTCGTCTACGACTTCACGATCGATCCGCCGAAGTGCAAAGAGGACCCGGACCGCGACGGCATTCAGCTGTCCTGCGACAACTCCCGCGAGTTCTACAATCCTGATCAAGAAGACCAGGATCTCGACGAGTTCGGCGACATCTCCGACTTGTGCATCCTGACCCCGAGCATGTCGAACACGGCCGACTCGGACCGCGACGGCATCGGCAACGACTGCGACGTCTGCCAGAAGCAGGCCGACAAGTACAACCTCGACGCCGCGCTCATGGCCGACCCACGCATGTGGGTCCGCAACGTGCCCTTCCAGTCGGACACCGACCAGGACGGCGTCGGCGACGTCTGCGACAACTGCGTCTCGGTCGCCAACTGCGGCGTGTTCGGCACGACCGCCGAGGGCAAGGTCCCGCACTCGGTCGGCCAACCGACGCCGATCGAGAACGCCGGCGTGTGCCAGCAGGACTCCGACAGCAACATGATCGGTGACGCCTGCGAAGCGCTGATGGGCGACCCCGCCCTGATCGCGGGTCCGGTCGGGCTCGGCAACGCCGACGACTTCGACCAAGACGGCGTCAACAACATGGAAGACCACTGCCCGCGGCAGCCGCTGGAGATCCAGCAGGTCTGCACGGCGGACACCGACTGCGAGTCGCTCGGCTCCGGTTACCAGTGCTCGGTGTCGACGGCGCTCGACGGCACCACCCGCTACTGCAATCACATCGACTCCGACAACGACAACGTCGGCGACGCCTGTGACACCTGCCCCTTCACGGCCAACCCGATGCAGGTGACCGACGGCGGCATGCAGCTCGACGACGAGGACGGCGACTTCGTCGGCGGCTCGTGCGAGACCAACGCGGCCTGCACCATCCGCAAGGATCCGCGCCCCTACGGCTTCTACGAAGTCTCGGTCAACGGCTTGTGCTGCGTGACCACCTACCCGGGCGACGGCGAGTACGTCATGAACCCGGACGGCAGCTGGGACTGTGTCGGCAGCTGCGACGCCGACGGCTTCCCGATCCAGCAGGATTGTGCAGTCGACGCCGTTCCGGGCGAGGACGTCCCCGACGGGACCAAGTGCCGCAAGCTGCCGACCGCGGTGGCTTCGCTCCCGGGCGTGCTGAGCCTCGCTCCGGGCTGCCAAGAGGCGCTCGACTCCGCCGGGCTCTGTGACCCCTACACGGATCCGGGCTGCACCTTCGACACCGCCAACCGGACGCTGTCGCTGGGTGACTACCCCGACGCCGACGAGCTGTGGGGCAAGCTCTGCTTCCTCCCGCAGTGGGACCAGGACTACGACGGCATCGGCGACGCGTGCGACCTGTGCAAGTTCCAGTTCGATCCCTTCAACGAGCCCTACGTCGATCCCTCGACGGGCAAGCTCTACGCCGACCGTGGCCGCTTCTGCTTCGGTGACTACGCTCCCGACGCCATCTGTGCGGCGGAAGACGCAAGTGGCGGTGGCGACACCGGCGACACCGGTACGGATGGCGGCACCGACTCCACCGGCGGCTGATCAGCGACAAGCCAGCTGAACAAGCTAGCTGAACAAGCTAGCTGGAAAAGGGCGACCCTCGGGTCGCCCTTTTTCGTGTCGCCTCGCTCGCGCGCTATCCTGCCGCCAATGGCCGAGTCGACCCGACGCGAGTTCGTCACCTCTTCCTTGTTGGCGACGGCGAGCTTGTGCGTGGGCGCGCTCGGCTGCGACAAGCCGGCGAGCAGCAGCGTCGCGCCCGTCGACGGGCTCCTGAACGTCGACCCGGCGAGCCAGCCGGAGCTGACGAAGCCTGGCGGATCGCTGGCGCTCGAGGTCGAGGGCGGCGAGGCGATCTTGCTGATGCACGTCGGCGACGAGCACTACGTCGCGCTCTCGCGCAAGTGCACGCACCTCGGCTGCAAGGTCGCGTTCGAAGCCGACGAGGTCGTGTGTCGCTGCCACGGATCGCGCTTCGCGACCGACGGCAGCGTGCTCGAAGGACCCGCCAAGCAGGCGCTGACCAACTACCCCGTCACCCGCAAGGGCGACTTGATCGAGATCCGAGTCGGATCGTGAGCAACACCGGACTCCCGATCGTGGGTGCTGGGCTCGACTATTGCCGCGAGCTCGCCTTCGACCAGCCGCTCATCGGCAGCGCGCCCGAGGGCACTCGTTGGATCTTGGTCGAAGACAACGGCCGCTGGGGCGCCAAGGCACCCTTTGCGAGCGGCCTACCCGGCGAGGTCGAGCAGTGGCTGCGCGGGCTCGAGCGGCCGGGGACACGCATCCATCTGATCCGCAGGCCCATCGCCGATCGCCAGGGCCTCGCGAGCACTCGCCGAGTGATCCTCGCCGCGACCCCGATCGATCCCGAGCAGCGACGCATGATCGAGCTCGACGTCGAGCTCGACGAGCTCGCCAGGCTCGATGTCGACGCGCTGCTGGCTGGCGGGTCCAAGCCTTCGGGCGATCCGCTGTGGCTGGTCTGCACGCATGGCAACCGTGACCGCTGCTGCGCGAAGTGGGGGATGCCGGTGTTCGACGCCTTGCGCGAGCGCGCCCCCGATCGCGTGTGGCAGAGCTCGCACCTCGGTGGGCATCGCTTCGCGCCGATCGTCGTCGCGCTGCCGCTCGGGCTGATGTGGGGACGAAGCGACGTCGACGAGATCACGGCGATCGCCGATGCGCTCGCGCAGGGCCAGCTCGAGGGGATCGAAGGGCTGCGAGGGCGGATGTGCTGGCCCGCGCCTGCACAAGCGGCCGAGGTCGTGCTGCGCCGATCCGAGCCGCAGTGGGGCGTCGACGCGCTCGTGCTCGACGAGCTGGTCGAGATCGGGCCTGGTCGTCGCCGGGTGGGCTTCGTGACCCGGTCGGGCGAGCGACGCAGCGTCGAGGTCGAAGAGATCGTGCTGCCCGCGTCACCGGCCAGCTGCGGCGACCCGCCCGAGCCACGCCGAGCCTGGGCTCAGGCGCCTCAGGTCGCGATGACCTGATTGCGCCCCGCGTGCTTGGCCCGATAGAGCCGCTGGTCGGCGAGCTCGATCAGCTGCGCGACGCTGCGCAGCGCGGGCTCCCACATCGCGACCCCGACCGAGACGGTGACCGGCGTCGCGTTGCCCTCGAATTCGATCGGCGCCGCTTGGATCAAGCCGCGAAGATGATCGGCGAAGCGAGCGGGCCCCGGCCAGGCCAAGTCGTTGAGGATCAGCGCGAACTCTTCGCCGCCGTAGCGCGCGAGCATGTCGCCCTTGCGGGTGTGCTGGGCCGCGACGCTGGCGACCATCCGCAGCACGTGGTCGCCCGCCCGATGGCCGAAGGTGTCGTTGCAGAGCTTGAAGTGGTCGATGTCGAAGAGCAGCAGGGCGAGGGGAGTCTGCTGCCGGGTCGCGCGGCCGACCGCCTCGGCGATCGCGGCGTCGAAGCTCGGTCGATTGTGGATCCCGGTCAGACCGTCGTGGTGGGTCAACGACCACACGTGCTCATGGTAGGCAGCCTCGATGTTGCTGCTGCTGATGAACTTGAACACCGTCTTGCCGATGGTGATCTGATCGCCATCGTCGAGATATTTGCCATCGGTCGGCTTGTCGTTGACGAGCGTGCCGTTGGTCGAGCGCAGGTCGGCAAGCCGGACGCCCGCGGCGTCGGGCGTGAAGCGGGCGTGGGTCCGAGAGACCAGCCCGTCATCGGGCAGGCAGATGTCCGTCGTCGGCTCGCGGCCGACGGTGATCTCGCGGTCGAGGTCGAATTTCTCACCGACCTTGGGCCCACGGATCACGACCAAGCACGACGCACGCGGCTCGACCGGCGGCTTGAGGCCCTCGGTGTCGGGCATCGTCGCGCCGAGGTTCGGCGCGGTGGTCTTGAACCCTCGCTCACGTGGCAGACGCGAGTGGGGCGGTGGGTTCGAGAGGCCCAAGGCATTTCACGATCGCATGGGATGCCATCGTCGTGCATCGTCCTTTGGATCGGAATCGAGGGTGTGGCGATGACCTACATAGGACTCGAACCCCGGCCTCGAGGGCCGGGGAGGTGCCCAGAGCGGGATTCGAACCCGCACCCCGAGGGAGGGGATTTTAAGTCCCCCGCGTCTACCGTTCCGCCATCCGGGCGCTGCGACCAGCGGCGCAATCTTGGAGGCGCGTCGGCACGGGGTCAAGCGTCCCCGAGATTCATGAACCACGTTCGAGGGGGCCAGACACTCGAACGACGTGAACGACGGGGCGATGCACATCAGTGGGATTCGCGTGGCGCATGTCGACGGTGGCGAGCGCGAGGTCCGAGTCAATCGCCCCGTCGATACCCTCGCCGACGACCTGATCACGTGGGGGGCGATCCGTCGGCGCGAGGGCTTGCGGGTCCGCAGCGGCCAGGGTCGCTCGGGCGTCCGCTACTGGCTGGTGAACGAGCAGAGCTGGCGAGTGATGGTCGAGACCTCCGGGCACAAGACCCTCGAGGTCGGCCGCGCGCGAATGCAGGACCACGCGACCGCACTCGCGGCGATGTGGGAGCAGGCGGTCCTCTCCGGTCGGATCGACGTCTAGAAGCCCCGCCTTCGCGCTACCCTCCAATCGGTGCGCGTCGCAGGCCAGTCGGGTCGGGTCCTGCGGCTGCTCGCGGGGCTCGTCGTGTTCGTGTTGGTCTACCTCGGCCTCTTGGTCGGGTGTCTGGCGGCCGCCTGGCTGGCGATCGCGTCGACGATCGACGACCCCTGGATCGCTTGGCTGGGCACGCTGATGGCCTTGCCCCCGCTGGCCGTGGCTGCGTTCTTGGTCAAGGGCTCGCTGCATCGCTCTTCGGTCAGCGAGGCCGGCGTCGAGCTCGACGAGCGCACGCAGCCGCGCTTGTTCGAGTTTCTTCGCCGCGTCGCGGACGAGACCGGCGCCGCGATGCCGAGCGCCGTGCTGGTCGGGCACTCGGTCAACGCCGCGATGCTGCGGGCGCGCTCGCTGCTCGGCTGGATCGTCGGCGGCCAGCGCCAGCTGGTCATCGGGTTTGGCCTGGTCGAGGCGCTCGCGCTGACCGAGTTCGAAGCCGTGCTCGCCCACGAGTTCGGCCACTTCTCCCAATCGAGCGCTCGGGTCGGGCAGTGGGCCCACCAGTCGGTGATGATCATGCGATCGCTGGTGCTCGAGCGCGATCGCTTCGACGTCTGGCTGGCCCGAGCCCGGCGTGATCGCGGGATGCTGTGGCCGCTCGCCCAGTTGGCCTCGCTCGGGGTTCGTGGGGTGCGATCGGTGCTCGGTCACTTGCTCGCCCGCGTGGTCGAGTCGAGCCTCGCGCTCTCGCGCGAGCTCGAGTTCGACGCCGATCGCCGGGCGGTCGCGGCTTGCGGCAGCGATGCCCTGGTCGCCGCGCTCTGGCAAGCCCAGCGCGGCGCGCTGGCGATGGACACCGCGCTCGCGCAGCTGCACGAGCTCGGCAAGCATGGGCTCTTCAGCCACGATCTCTTTGGCCATCAAGGCGCCCGGCTGCGCGAGCTCGATCAACGCCTCGCTCGGCTCGAGGGCCCGATGGTCGCCGCGCTGCGACGTCCCTATCGACCGGGCCCGGCGCTGCACTTTCCCGAGGGCGAGGCTCCGGCCGAGGTGATGTGGTACTCGCATCCGAGCTACCGCGAGCGCGAGGCGGCCGCCAAGCAGCCCTACGTGGCTCGAACCGCTCCGACCGCTTCGGACAGCGCGTGGACGCTCTTCGCCGACCAAGCCGGTCTGCGTCGACACCTGACTCGGATGGCCTACCGCGATCGCCTCGGTTTGGAGCCCCTGCTCGAGCGAACCTTGTCGGTCGACGAGCTCGAGGCTCGGATCGCCGCCGAGCTGGCCGAGCGCAGTCAAGCCGAGCACACCCACGGCTTCTACGACAACCGGGTGCTCGACCCGGGCTCGATCGATAGGGTCGAGGACGAGTTGGTCGAGCTCGATCGCGCGGCGCTCCAGCTCGAGGTCGAGCGCTGGCGAGGTCGAGCCTTGGCCGAGTTCATGGATCGTTGGCGCCGACTCGACCACGAATTCGATCGCGGCGTCGAGCGAAGCGCCGATCTCCAGCGCCAACGCGACGCCCAGATCGCCGAGGCCCACGCCGGGGATCGAGCGATCTACCGCTGGCATTGGCTGCTCGCCGACTTTGACGACCGGGCCGAGCTCGTCGCGCGCCATCGCTTCTTGCTCGTGGTTCAAGCGGGCATCGTCGCGCTCAACAGCCACCGGACCCAGGTCACGCGCATGTTCGCGTCGCTGCGCGAGCGCGGCCATGAGCCGGGCGATCCGGTCCCGATCGAGCTCGTCGTCGCGCTCGACCACCTCCACCGTGACCTCACCCAGTGGCTGGCTCGCGCGAGCGAGGCTTCGGTGCCGCCGCTGCAGAACGTCGACGCGCGCGTCGATCTGCGCGCGCTGGTCCTGGCCGAGCCGCTCGCCGCTCCGCTCGGGGACGACGCGCAGCTCGGTGCCTGGCTCGAGCGCTTCATGCCGCAGGTTCAGCGCGTCCACGATCGGCTGCGCTCGCTCCACTACAAGAACCTCGGCGTGCTGCTCGATCTCCACGAGCGCATCGACCCGCAAGCGGGCCGAGGGTCGGGCGATCAGGGGACCCTCGATCAGGGGACTTTGTAAAAAGGATTGGGCATGAGCAGGGTCTGCTCGCTGTGCCCACCCTCGAGGTCGCTGGTCTGGTCGCCGAGCGTCAGCACGACCGCGTAGCCCTCCGCCTCCAGCTTGGCCCGGCGCCCGGCCTTGTATTCGCCGGCCCCGAGCTTCTCCTCGCTGGTGTCGCGCAGCAGCAGCTCGTCCCATTCGGCGAAGCCCGCCTCGCGCAGCGCTCGCTCGGTCGCGGCCCGCTGCGGCTCCTTGCGACCGGTCAAGAACACGACGCGAAGGTCGTGCTCGCGTGCCCAATCGTAGAGCCGATCGGCGCCGTGGATCGGCTTCGGCTTGCCGGTCTCGACCCAAGCGTTCCAGGCGGCCTTGTCGTAGCAATAGTCCGAGCCGTCGAGCTGCTCGTAGTTGCTGACCATCGTCTCGTCGATGTCGAGCACGATGGCCAGCTTCTCGTCGCGCTTGCGGGCGGCGACGCGGGTCTCGAGCAGCGCGATCGCGTCGTCGATCGTGTCCTTGGTCGCTTCGGGGTAGCTGGTCGATTGGCCGAAGGCGTCGAAGGCCTCGATGTTCATCGACCTGCACTTGGTGCACGCGTCGAGCTGGGCCTGGACCGCGTCGCGCTCGCTCGTCAGCGTCGCGTTGGCGGCCTCGAGATCGGCGAGGCGTTGGCTCGCCGCCTCGGTGGCGGCGAGCTCGTCGGGGGTCGGGCCGCTCGGACAGGCGAGCAAGAGCATGGACGCGAGCGAGAGAGCCAGGCGCGAGGCGGTCATCCAGGGCGATGATAGGGCGGCACAGCGGGGCCGTGCGACGGTCTCGCGAACTCCAGGGGCCAACAAAATCCGCTGGGTTGCGCGGTCCAGTCCCTGATAGCATCGCCGCGATGTCCGCGACGCCCATCGAGCAGCTCGAAGAGGAGCTCGCAGCGAATCCGGCCAACGAGGCGCTCCGCGCTCGAGTTGCGAGCGCGCTGACCGAGCTGGGTCGCCACGGCGACGCTGCGGCCCTGCTCGGCGCGACGCTCAGGAACCTGACCGCGCACGACGGTCCGACGCTGCCCTGTCTGTGCAAGCGCTGCCTGGTGCCCGAGCGGGTCGAGGCCGAGGCCGAGGGCATGCGCTTCGTCCGTCGCTTCGCCGTCGCTCGCGGTCGGGTGCTCTGGTACTGGGTCCCGGTCGAGTTCGCCGATGACGAGTCGCTCGCCCGCACGGTCGCAGCGCGACTCGAAGCCCGCTTGTCCGCCTGAGGTTCTGCCATGCCGGTTCTTCGCTCCGTCCCTGTTCATGCCTCGCGTTCGCGCCTCGAGCGTGGCTGCGGCGATCCGCGGATCGATCTGCTCGCGGCCGAGACCTCGCTGCGCGAGGCGGCCTGCGAGGCGATCGAGCTCGATGGGCCTGGTGTCCATGCGCTCCGCGACGCCCTGCTGCTCGACTCGCACGCGTCGGTCCGCCGAGCCGCCGCGACTCGCCTCGCGCGAGTCGACGATCCCGAGCTGGCCGAGCTGACTAGCGTCTGGCTGGTCGAGGCGCTCGCCGATCGCTTTCCGAGCGTCCGGGACTCGGCATGCTACGCGCTCGCTCGGCTCGCGATCGACGCGGCGCCGCGCTCCGATCGGCACACGCCTGCGTTCGCGCTGGCCCGTCGAATGAGCGACGACCCGGTCTGGTGGGTGCGTCGCGCGGCCGCGCGAGCCCTCGCGGCGGTGATCGAGCATCCGCGCGAGGCGATCGAGGCGCTGCTGCCCGGGCTCGGCGATCCTTTTTGGCGGGTCCGTCACGCGGTCGTCCAAGCGCTCGCGCTGGTGGTCGCCAACGTCGACGAGGCCGAGCGCGACGCGGTCCAGCGGGCGCTGATCGATCAGGGCGAGCGTCTCGACGACGAGGTCGCTCGGGCCGCGATCGTCTACCTCGCGCGCGAGTGGCCGATCGGCGACGACTTCCCGGCGCTCGCGGGTTCGATCGGCGATCCGGCCGGTATCGAGCTCGACGACCCCGATCCCGCGGTGGTCACCGCTCGGCTGCTCGGCTCGCACGAGTACGATCCCGCGGCGTTGATCCCTCTGCTGGCCGAGTCGCACGAGCCGCTCCGCCGCGAGGCCGCACGTCGCCTCGCGACCTTGCGCTCGCCCGAGAGTCTGCGGCCGGCCTTGGCTTGGCTCGAGGATCCGCGTGTGCCCAACGCTCCGGCCGCGGTCGCGTGGTTGCTCGACCGTCTGGGCGATCGGGCCGAGAGCTTGGCCGAGCACGCCCTCGCCGGCGCGCGTCCGGGGGCGATCGCCTGGGCCGCCCGCTGGGTCGCCGACCACCCCGCCGACCCGCTGCACGAGCGCTTGTTCGAGCACGACGAACATCCCGATCGGCGGGCTCGAGTCGCGCTCGCGGAGGCGATCGGGGTGATCTTGGCCCGCGAGGGGGAAGCGTCGCTGCGCGAGCGCTTGCTCGCTCGGCTCGACGACGCCGAGCTCGACGTGCGCGACGCGGCCGCGGCCGCGCTCGTGTCCGCGGGCGAGGCTCGGCAGGTCTTGCCTGCGCTCGCTCGAATCTCGCCAGCCCTGCGCGCGCGGGTGCTCGCGCGCGTGCCTGCGGACGAGTTGTCCGCGGTGCTGGATCGATGCGCGCACGATCCTGACGGCAGGGTTCGCGCGGCCCTCGTCGCGGCTCGAGTCGCGCTCGGGACCTTCGATCCGAGCGAGCCGAGCGATCCCGATCCGCTTGTACGTGCAGCCAGCCTGAGCTCGGCCAACGCCGCGTCGATGCTCGAGGACGAAGACCCGAGCGTCCGGCGAGCGGCCGTGCGAGCGCTGGTCCATCGACCGCGCGATCCGAGCGAGCGGGCCTTGGCCATCGCCGCGCAGACCAACCTCGATCCCTGGGTGCGCGCGCAGATGTCGAGCCTGCTCGAGGGCGATGACCTCGACCAAGCCGCGATCGTGGCCTTGCTCTGCGCCAGCCGCGACCCTTCGGCGATGGTTCGCGCGGCCGCGGCCGATCGCCTGAGCCACTGCGTGCCGGCCGAGGCGATCGAGCGGCTGCTCGACGACGCGGACCTCGATCCTGGCGTGCGGATGGCGGCCTGGACCCAGCATCTGCTCGGCGGGGAGCTCGAGCCCGAGGCCGCGCTCGCACGGATCGACGCCGCCCTCGTCGACGAGCGCCAGCCCGCAGTGGTCGATCACCTCGAAGCGCTCGCGCTGGCCTTCGGTCGCGCGCCCAAACCCGCCCTGATCGAGGCGTCCGAGCGCCAGCCTTCGCGCACCCCTGCGGCGCCCGAGCCGATCTCGATCGAGCGTCGAAGTCTGGGCTCGACCGGGATCGAGCTGGCTCCGCTGGTCGTGTCGGGGGCGTTCGGTCTGACCCCGGGATCGCTGGCCCACGCGGTCGAGCAGGGCGTCGACACCTTCTTCTGGGAGCCGCGCTACGCCAACCTCGGCCGCTTCCTTCGCCAGCGCTCGCGCCGAAGCTTGCAGGTGATCGCCGGCAGCTTCCACGCCGATCGGGCAGGGATCGAAGCCGATGTCGAGCTCGCCCGGCGCAGGCTCGAGCGCGACACCCTCGACGTGTTCTTGCTGTTTTGGGCGCGCTCGCCCGCGCGGCTCGGGGCCGAGTCGCTCGACAGCTTGCGCGAGCTGCAAGCGCGCGGATGGATCCGCAGCTTCGGCTTCTCGACCCACGATCGCGGCCTCGCCTGCGAGGCGATCGACACCGGCGAGTGGCCGGTGGTGATGACCCGCCACAGCGCCGCCCACCACGGGGCCGAGCACGAGCTCTTCCCACGCGCGCACGCAGCTGGTGTCGGGGTCCTCGGCTTCTCGTCGCTCTGCTACGGTCGAATGCTGCGCGGCTCCTCGGTGTTCGAGCAGGGCCCAGCGGCCGTCGACTGCTATCGCTACTCGCTGGCCCAGCCCGGCGTCTCGGCCTGCATCAGCGCCCCACGTCGACATCGTGAGCTGGTCGAGAACCTCGCCTTGCTCGCCCACCCCGAGCTCGACGCCGATCGCTGCGAGGCCCTGCGCGCGCACGGTCGCGAGGTCCACGCAGACAACAAACGCTTCGATCGCCTGGTCCGACGCGGCGGCTCGGCCCCGCTGCGCGAGGCGATCCTCGAGCTCTTCGAGCGGGCAGGGGAGCCCGACGAGATCGGGGCCGAGCCCGATCCCGCCAAGGCGCCCAGGCTCATGCGCGAGTGATCGCGCTTTTTGCCGGGCCGCGTGCGGCTGACTCGCTTTGTTGTTGTTCGCGGGCCCGCGATCGTGCGACCATCGCATCGACCCTGGGCCCCCGAGCTAGCCCTTTGCCTGCGGTGCAACGCCGCAGCCGTGACCGTCCCGCACTGAAGAACGGGTGCCCCGAGTACCGCTTCGCGGCTTCTTCGTACTCGAGGCTCCTGGTGCCGAGCAAGTAGGTCCGGGCCCAGGGTCACCATCTCCTCCCAGCGCGAACGATGCTGCTCGCCAACCTGCTGTTGAAGCTGCGGCCTCTGGTCGCCGACCCCGACGCTCACTTCGACGCGATCGTCGACCTGCTCGCCGCGCACGACGACTTCGCCGAGTACGAGGTCGCTCGACTCTATGTCGCTCGCGCGATCGAGCCTTGGATCGAGGCCCGCTTGGCCAACCCCGATCCCGACGCTCGAGTCGCGGCGATCCGTGGCATTCGCCAGTGTTTCTCGCGCGGGCGCGCGGCCAAGCAGCTGCGCCACCTGGTCAAGGACGCCAACCTGCGCGTGCGCGGGGCGGCCCGTCGCACGATGGCCGAGCTGGCGATCGATGACGTCGCGCTGCGCGACACTCGAGTCCGCGAGCCCGCGAATCGCAACAGCCCGGGCGGCTGGAACCCGAGCGGATGGTTGTACGGTACGGGCACGCGCCGCTCGATGCCCCGCGCTCCCGCGGCGGTCCGCGCGGTCCTGCCTCGGATCGCGGATCGTGAGGCGCTGGCGAAGTGGCTGGGCCACGCCGACCACGACGCACTCCTCCGCTTCATGCGACCGGGCAGCGAGACGGGGGCGCCCTATGTCGACTTCGAGATCCCCAAGGCCAAGGGCGGGACTCGGACCATCTCGGCCCCTCGGGCGCCCTTGCGCAAGATCCAGCGACAGATCCACGAGCAGATCCTGGCCAAGGTCGCGGCCCATGACGCCGCGCATGGCTTCGTCGTGGGTCGCTCGACGGTCAGCAACGCCAGCCCGCATGTCGGCGCGGTCTTGCTGATCAAGACCGACATCCAAGACTTCTTTCCGACCATCCACCATGGCCGGGTTCGCGGGCTCTTTCGTCAGCTCGGCTACGCGGACGAGGTGTCCTCGACGCTCGCGGCCTTGTCCACGCGTCGCAACGTGGTCGAGCGCGAGGGCGAGAAGGTCGTCGTGTGGCCCGGCTTGCTCCCGCAGGGCGCCCCGACCTCACCGGCGATCGCCAACTTGCTCTGTCGTCGCCTCGACGCCCGCCTGTCCGGCTTCGCAGCGCGGATCGACGCTCGCTACACCCGCTACGCCGACGATCTGAGCTTCTCGTTCCACGATCTCGAGCACGCGCTGGGCTTGAACCTCGGCAAGGTGTTTTGGTGGATCGATCAGATCATCCAGCAAGAGGGCTTTCGCGAGCACCCGGGCAAGCGCCAGGTGCTCTGGCCCAACCGTCGGCAGATGGTCACGGGCATCGTGGTCAACGAGAAGCTTTCGCTGCCGCGCGAGGCTCGTCGCCGCTTCCGAGCGATCCTGCACAACTGCAAGCAGCAGGGGCTCGACAGCCAAGCTCGCGGACGCGACGACTTCGCCGACTACCTGCGTGGTTGGGCCGCCTACGCGCAGATGGTCGATCCGACCCGTGGCGCGGCCTGGGTCGCCGAAGTCGAGAGCTTGCTCGGCGCCGCGCCCTGAACCCATCAAGCGCGAAGGCCCGAGCCGAGCCGGGCCTTCAACGCGCGCGTGGTGTCGCGATCCGCGTTCCAGCCGGCCGAGGCCTCGAGCACGCGCAAGCGCGGCAGCACCCCGGGATCGGCGAAGGCCTTCAGCGCGGCGTAGTCGGCCTCGATGTTGCGCACGAAGAGCTCCTCGAGCGCTCCGAGCCCAGGGTCACGCGCGAGCGAGCCGATGCCCTCGTCGGTGATCGGGTTGCTGGTCAGGTAGAGCTTGTGCCACTGCGAGCGATGCTCGGCGCTCAGCAAGGTTGCGAGCGCCTCGTCGTCGATCTCGTTGGCCGTCAGCACGACACGCCTGAGCTTGGTCGTCTGCAGCTTGGTCAGCGCGGCGCAGCGCTTGCCATCGATCGCGCACGCGGTCAGGTTGATGCCGTCGAGCTCGGGCAAAGGGTTGCTGGCGAGCGCCGCGAGGCACTTGGCGTCGAGCTTGGGGCTCGACTCGAACTTCAGGTAGGTCAGACGCGCGACCCAGGCCGGCTGGCGACCGAAGAGCTCGATCAGGTCGGCGGGCTTGCAATGGCGGAGCACGAGCTCGTGGACCGGAGCTTGCTCGAAGATCGCGTCGAGGTGCGGCGCGAGGGTGGCCAAGCTGCCCGCGACTTGCTCGAGCAAGCCACGCGTGAAGTGGACGTCGATCGGGCCCGCACCGACCTCCTTGGCCCAGGCCTTCCACTCTTTGGTCATCGCGCGCTCGCTGTCTTTGCGGCGCGTGTCGAACTCGCGGCGCTCGGACAAGAACGCGTCTCGTTCGTGGAGCGAGAGCAAGATCAGCTCGCCGCGCGCGTCCCCTTGGGCTTGCAGCCAGTCGGCGTAGACACGCCAAGCGTCGTGGTCGTCGAGGCTGGCGAACGCGGCCGCCTCGAGCTCGGGGTTGCGGGGCAGCGGCGTGGGCACGGAGCGAGTATACGAAAAAGCCAAAAAAGCGGGTCGAGGAAGACCTCGACCCGCTCGGGTTTGCAGCGCGCGACGATCAGCCCGCGCTGAGTCGGAAGGGGTAGGTGACGATCGCGGTCCCCTTGGCGACCTTGGGGAAGGACCAGCGCTTGACCGCCTTGGCGATGCAGTCGCCGACCGAGGCTTCCTTGGTCGTGTTCTCTTCGACCATCGTGCTGCTGACCTTGCCGGTCGGGAGGATCGTGAACTTGATCAGCACGCGGCCCTCGAGGTTCGGGTTCTTGGTCAACCCGGCGTTGTAGCAGGACCGAACCTCGTTGATGTGCGCCCGAACGATCCGCCGGACCATGTCGCGGTCGATGCCGGTGCCTTCGGCGTTGCCGACGTGGACCGCCGGGACCTTCTCCTTCTTCTTCGAGAAGCCGACCAGCTTGCCGTCACCGGGGCCGTAGGAGGGCCCACCGCCCGTGCCGGGGCCATGGCCGAGCAGGCCGGTCGTGCCCATCCCGACCAAGCCGTCGGCCCCACCGCCACCGCGGTTGGTCCCGACCAGACCCATGCCACCGACGCCGTAGGCCTCGGCGTAGTCGGTGCCCGTCAGGTTGCCCCAGATGTCGGCGTCGTCCTGACCGACGGTGAAGGCACCGCCGCTGGCGTTGGCCAGGAAGTGGCCGTTTTGCTGGGCGAGGACGCCGAGGATACCGGCCGAGCGGGCCTGCATGTCGGGGTCGAAGGTCCGGCTGATCTGCGGGATCGAGTTGCTCTTGCCGGCGACCTTGTAGGCGCCGTTGGTGTTGCGCGAGGTCGGCTTGCCGGCCTGGCCCTCTTCACCGGACGCACGCTTGCCAGGCGTCCCACCCGCGGACTCGTCGGTCGGCTCGGCCTCGTCCTGCTCCGGCTCGACCTCGTCGACGATGTCGGGCTGGTTGATGTAGCGAGCGAAGCGAGCCGAGGCCTCGTCGTCGCCGAGATCGATCGCCAGCGCGCCCGCGGGGGTCGCCCGCATCAGCAAGTAGAAGCCGATCCCGATCACCGCGGTGCCGCCAGCGTAGGCCCAGAAGGGCCAGTCGACCTCGCCGCGGCCAGCGACGACCGCACCGCGATGGACCAACGAGACATGGAAGCCGACGTCGCCGTGCTGCAGCTTGGCTCGCGCGCCGGTGGGCAGCTCGTAGCGGTACATCCCGTCACGAGCGAGCGCCCGACCCGAGGCGATGAGATCGCCGAGCGCGAAGTGCTGGCCCTCGAGCTCGATCGTGCCTTGCATGCTGGGCGTGAACGCGAGCGCGTAGCCACCCGCGCTGCGCTCGACCAGCGGCGTCGCGCCAGCGTTCGGCAGGTTGTGGCCGGAGACCTTGAAGTTGGCCGCCGGGCTCTCGCCGATCGTGTAGGCGTCGAGGACCTCGTCGCGCATGCGCAGCGCACCCGCGATGAAGGGGACCAAGCCGAGCAGCGCGAGCCCGAGCCCGATGCCGCCGGTGCCGAGGCCGGGAGCCGCGGGCGCCTCGGCGTGGGCCTGCTGGGCCGCGACGCGAGCCGCGGTGTAGTCCTGCCAGGGCTGCGCGACCTCGTAGCCGAAGAGCCCGAGACCACCCACGAAGAGCAGCCCACCCAGGCCGAGCAGCGGCAACGCGCTGCGCTTGCGAGCTTGGGTCTGACCGACGTGGGCGACGTCGACCACCGCGCGGCCGTACATCGCAACGACCTCGGCGACCTGACGGCTCTGGTCTTCGACGTGGCGAAGATCGACCTGCGGTGCAGCTTGGATGGGCGCGGCTTGGACGGGCGCGCTCTGGAAGGTCGCGGCCTGGACCGGCGCGACCATGGCGGCCACGCTGGGCAGCGCGTCGGCGATGGCGAGCTCGATGCGGAAGGGGCCGAACTGCATCCGGTCGCCGCTACGCAACTCGTGGCTGCGATCGAGCGCGCCCTCGTTGAGCATGGTGCCCTGGTTGCTGCCCAGATCGATCAAGCGGACGTCGGTCTGCCCGACCTCGATGACGGCGTGCATGCGACCGACGGCTTCGTCGTCGAGTCGAAGGTGGCTGCTGGCCAGACGCCCGATCTTGATCACGTCCTGCGTGAAAGCGCGGGTGTCGACGAGCTGGTCGTGAAGGAAGATGCGGAAGGTGAGCGTCTTGGTGGCCATGACTAGTATCCTCGTGCTCGGCACATGCCGAGGTTGCGACCTACGAACGAGCTCTCGGGAGGGGGCCCTCGTCCCGGCACCACGAAGTGGCGGATGCGAGGTCGAGGGCGATGCGAGCCGTCGTGTTCGAGCACCCAGACAGGGCTTGGCAGCCGAGGTTCCGGCCCCACGAGCAAAAAATCGCTGGACTCGAGACTCGCCGGGGTGGCTAGAGCACCGACCGGTTTGAATCCACGCGCTGATGCACGCCTGGGCCCGCCCGAGGCGGTGTCGCTCGGCGCTCGACGTATGCCGGATACGCCTTCGGCCTCGCTCCTACCCTCGGACGGCCCCCGACGCACCTCAGCACGCGAATTCAAACCGGTCGGCGCTCTAGCGCGGTCGCAATTCACCGATAGGGGGCGAATTCGCCGTGGAGCGAGCGGCCGAGTTCGAAGAGCAGCTCGATTCGGTCGCGTTCGAGCCGGGGATCGGGCAGGGGCGCTGGCAAGATCACCTGGACCGAGCGCTCGCCGATCGAGAGCGTGGTCGGCAGCTTGGCCGTGCGCGTGGGGGCCCACTCGGGCGCGCGGATCAGCTCGGCGAGCGGCCAAGGATGATCGGGGAGCGGGCCGTGGCCATTCCAAGTCCGCTGCAAGCGCGAAGGGATGGCCAAGTTGGGGTGCAGCTCGAGCAAAGTGCCGCGCAGCTCGCCCTTGTCGTCGTCCAAGATGCAGCCGAGCGTGATTCGCAGCGGCTCGCGGACGATCTCGATCCGCATGTCGGTCTGGCGCAGGCGTCCTCCCAACGCACCCGCGGCGCTCGTCCACGCCGCGAGGTGGGCGGTCATGCTGGCCGGCGCCGGCATCATGTTCGGCAGCTGGGCGACGACTCGAGCGATCGAGCGCAGCCGGACCACGAAGGCCTCGAGTTGGTCGAGGTGGAGGCCGGCTTCGTCGCGTTCGAAGATCAGGCGATCGTCATCGGCCTCGCCGATCACGAGGTCGTCGAGCAGCGGGCCGAGCTCGCGGCCGAGCAGCTCGGTCTGGGCAGGCTCGCGCGCGCGCAAGCAAGGCGCCCGACGGTCGGTCCGGCGAGCGAGGCCGATCGCGAGCGAGGCCATCCGAAGCTCACCGACGAGCCGTGGCCCGCCGCGCGAGGCGAGACCGCGTCGGACCTCGAGCTGGACCTGGTTCGGGCCCTCGCCGATCGATCCCTGCAAGCGACCCTCGTGGAACTCGAGCGAGGTCCGCTGGGCGACGCTCGTCCAGATCAGGCGCATGCGCTCGGAGCCGACCGCGAGCGGGGCAGCTTGGACTTGCGAGGTCTCGAGCGGGGCGGGCGGGGCGATGGTCACGGGCAAGCGGACCTCGGCGTCGGAGCCCCTCGCTGCGTCGGCGACGACGACGAGCAACCAGCGGAGTCGACAGTCGTGCACGTCGAAGCCGGGGACGAGACGATCGGGCAGGCGCAGCGCGAAGGGGACGGGCGCGAGCTCGTCGAGCTGATCGAGGGCCAGGCTCCAGCGACAGATCGTGCGCTCTTCGACGGGCGGGAGCTGGAGGATCTGGCGCGGTAGCGTCTCTTGGGCGACGAGCTGGACTTGGAGTCGTCGGTAGCGGTGACTGTCGACGTTGCCGAGCGCCGCGCTGCCGCGCAGCTCTCCGCCAGCCCGCAGCGC
The DNA here is from genome assembly GCA_035904925.1 of Nannocystaceae bacterium. Classification (GTDB taxonomy): domain Bacteria; phylum Myxococcota_A; class Polyangia; order Nannocystales; family Nannocystaceae; genus Plesiocystis. Next base: position 17,071 of record JAMHUH010001089.1, on the reverse strand, counting down.
CGTCGTCGCGAGCGCGACCTCGAGATAGGGATGCTTGCCGGCGGGCCCAGCGGGATGGCTGGCCCAGACGCGCGCGCGCTCGTTGGCGCTGCGCAGCTCGCCGCGGGCGATCAGCGGGACCGCGTACTCGCGATGAAGGTCGGGCCACCAGGGGATCTCGACGTCGACGAGGATCCGATACTCGATGCCGAGGCAGGTGCCCTCCCAGCTGCCGGGACACTCGGGCGCGAGCACGAACGAGGCGAAGAGCGGATGCCGACCCGCCGCGAACTCGCGCGGCGTTGCGACCAAGACCTGATCGCCAGCCAAGAAGCGGGCGCTCTGCCGATGGCCGCGGTAGTGACCCGAGTAGGTCCAGGCGACCTCGCCGATCAGCCGCACGATCAGACGATCGATGACCACGCTGCGTCGGCACTCGAGCTCGACCCTGACCGGCGCGAGCTCGCCGGCGAGCAGCTCGCGCCCGAGCAGCACGCGAACGATCGGTCGGGTCTTGAACAAGGGCATCGGGACGGGCTCGCTCGAGCCATTGGAGTACACTCTCGCCCAGTGGCCAAGAAGATCGCGCTCGCGCTGCTGATCGTCGCGCTCATGCTCGCAGCCGGGCTGGGTTGGTTGTGGATGCGGCTGACGGCGCTGCCCGACTGGTACGAGTCGGGCGAGCTGATCACCGAGGATGGCACGCCGCAGATCGACAATGACTGGGTGATCATCCCGACCGAGCCCAACCAGCCGCGTCGCTATCAGATCCGCAACCCACACCTGCGCCAGGGCGCCGAGGCCAAGGCCAAGCCGATCACGAAGGCGATCAAGGGCTCGCGGGCGATCTGGGCCGACGAGGGGTCCAAGCAGGAGCTCGACGCGGGTGCGGTGATCAACTTGTCGCAGATGGATCTCGACGCGCTCGACCCTTCCGAGCGCGAGAGCTACCGCAAGGCGATCGACGCGTTTCCGGCCCTGACTGGGCGCGATGTCTATGTCGGCATCGAGGGCGAGGTCGGGACCCAGGGCGATCAGTTGAAGCTCGCGCCCGACACCCAGCTGCGGATCGGCGACACGCACTACAGCCTGAAGACCGCGGCGAAGCGGCTCGGCATGAGCGAGTCCGAGCTGCGCAAGACGATCGAGAAGGAGCTGAGCAAGCTCGACGTCCATCCTCCCGCCGCGGGCTGATGCGATGAAAAACCAGATGGCTCCGACTTCGCCTCGCGAGATCGCCGACCTCCCCGATGCGCAGCTCGGCGCTGGCCCACTCTCGACCCAGCTGCGGGCGCTCGGCTTGACCCGCTTTCACGACGCCTGTCGCCACGTGCAGGCGCTGCCTTACGCACGAGCGAGCGGCGGTTGGTCGACGGTGCTCGCCGAGCGGCGTGGGACCTGCAACAGCAAGCACGCCTTGCTGGTCATGCTCGCCCGCGAGCTCGACTTGGCGGGCGTCGAGCTCGGCCTGGGCATGTTCGAACTGCGCGGCGAGGGCTTTCCTGGCGTCGCGCGAGTGCTGAGCGAGGCCGGGATCTCGAGCATGCTCGAGGCCCACTGCTACTTGGTCTGCGGCGGCGCGCGGGTCGATCTGACGTGGCCGAGCGAGTCGAGCGTGCCGCACCCCCGCTTCGTGCACGAAGCGACGATCGATCCCGACGAGCTGCCCGAGGGCAAGGTTCGTCGGCACCGTGAATTCCTCGCGCGCTGGCTGGCCGAGCAGGGCTCGGGCATGTCGCTCGATCAGGCGTGGGCGATCCGCGAGGCCTGCATCGCCGCGCTCTCCGAGGGCAGCAGCTCGTAGCCCATGGTCCGGCGGCGTGGTTCGAAGCCGGCCAGACGCACGTGTCGCTCGATCTCGGCCGCGGTCATCATGAAGTGGGCGCCGGCGGTCGAGACCACGTTCTCTTCGATCATCACCGAGCCGAAGTCGTTGGCGCCGAAGCGCAGGGCAATCTCGCCGATCTCGGGTCCGAGCGTCGGCCACGAGACCTGAATGTTGGCGATGTTGTCGAGGTAGAGGCGGGCGAGCGCCTGGACCCGCAGGTAGCGGAACGCCGAGGTGTCGTCGCGCAGCTTGAGCCGGGTGCCGTCGGCCTGGAAGGGCCAGGCGATGAAGGCCGTGAACCCGCCGCTGCGATCTTGCAGCGCGCGCAGGCGATCCATGTGCATCAAGATGTGCTCGCTGGTCTCTTGGAAGCCGAACACCATCGTCGCCGAGCTGCGCATGCCGAGCTCGTGGGCGGCTCGCATGACGTCGAGCCACTCGTCGGTCGAGTTCTTGAAGGGGCTGATCCGGTTGCGAATCTCGTCGTCGAGGATCTCGGCGCCACCGCCCGGCAGCGAGTCCATGCCGGCGGCTTGGAGCCGACGCAGGACCTCGATCACCGGCATGTCCTCGAGCTGGGCGATGTGGATGATCTCGGTCGGCGAGAGCGCGTGCAGCTTGAGCTGGAAGTTTTGCTTGGTCCAGCGGAAGAGGTCCTCGTACCAGGCGAGATCGAGGTCGGGGTTGAGCCCGCCTTGCAAGAGGATCTGAATGCCGCCGAGCTGCTCGGTCTCGCGGAATTTCTGGGCCAGCTGCTCGCGGCTGAGCACGTAGCCGCGACCCGACTTGGGCGGGACGTAGAAGTTGCAGAACTTGCAGCGGGTGACGCAGTAGTTGGTGTAGTTGACGTTGCGGTCGATGATGTAGGTGACGATCGGCTCGGGATGCAGGGCGACGCGGCGGCGATCGGCGGCTTGGCCGAGCTGCATCAAGGGCGCGTTCTCGTACAAGAAGATGCCCTCGGCGAGATCGATCCGCTCGCCGCGACTCGCTCGCGCGAGGATGTCGTCGACCTCGAGCGGCTTGCTGCGGGCCGCTCGGGCGGCGACCAGCTGCTCGGGCAGCGCAGAACCAGCGAACTTGACGTGGATCTGGTCCTCGGCGTGGAGGCCCGGGATGGTGATCAAGCCGGCCGCGCGGGCGCGCGAGAGGTACTCGACCAAGCCCTCGCGCTGCTGGGTCTCGAGCCCGTAGCGGATGGTCTTGCGCAGGTAGTTGGCGTAGTGGACCTCGGGCAGCGCGGCTTGACCGGTGGCCAGGAGATCGTCGCGGTATTGCTTGGCGATCGCTTCGGCGTACTTGCCGAGGCTGCGATCGCGGGCGGCTTGCAGGGCGTGCACGTGCGCGGGCGTCAACGCGCCAGGCCGCGCGGCCCAGAACGCGAACACCATCGGCAGGCCGGTCTGCTCGAACCACTTCGCGCCGAGGTCCCAGATGTGCTCGAAGTGGCCAGCCAAGCCGAACGCGGCGTCGCCGATGATCAGCGCGCCGCTCTTCGAACTCGGGTCGTCCGAGACCAGCGCGCGGCCACGGCCATGCTCGACCGGGATCAGCTCGGGGGTCAGGCCGCGCTCGTGCAGCAGCACGCGCAGCAGCAAGACCGAGCTGCGCGAGGCGCCGTCGAGCCAGATCCGCTCGAGCGTCTCGATCGGCTGGTTGGCGACGACCACGACCGTCTCGACCGGGCCGCGACAACCAATGCCGATGCCGGGCACGACCTCCCACTCGGGGTGCTCGGCGTAGGCGGCGACCGGGACCAAGGCGAGGTCGCACTCGCCGGCCGCGAGCGCGTCGGCGCAGCGCGAGGGCAGGGCCTCGACGACTTCGAACATCGGCGTGCCGTCGGCGAGGCGCGGCATCGCGTCGGGGTCGAGCAGGGTGTGATAGAGCGGTCGTCCGTTGAGGAAGGAGACCGCTCGAACCCGGAGCGTGGTCGCTTGTGCTTGCATGGCAGGCTCGATCAGAGGACGGGCAGGGAGACCCGCTCGGCGTGGCTCGAGTAGGGCATGCTGGCGGCGATGCGGATGCCCTCGAGCGGGCTGCCGTCGTCGATCCAGCGCACGTTGTAGAGGGTGTCGCGCTCGACGGCGACGCGCCCGGCCTCGCGGATCAAGCGGACCAGATCGCCGCGGCTGAGCGCCTGCGGCGTGTCGGCGCCGGCCATGTGATAAATTTTCTCTTCTTGGACGGTGCCGTCGAGATCATCGACGCCGAAGCTCAAGGCGATCTGGGCGGTCTTGACCCCGATCATGATCCAGTAGGCCTTGATGTGCTCGATGTTGTGCAGCATCAGCCGGGCGACCGCGTAGGTGCGCAGGTTGTCGACGCCGGTCGGCGGCGGCAGCTTGCCGAGATCGTTGCCTTCGGGGTGAAAGGCGAGCGGGATGAAGGTCTGGAACCCGCCGGTCTCGGCTTGCAGCGCGCGCAGCCGGAGCATGTGATCGATCCGCTCTTCGATGGTCTCGACCGTGCCGTAGAGCATCGTGCAGTTGGTTCGCAGCCCGAGCCGGTGGGCGGTCCGATGGACCTCGAGCCACTGCTCGGCGTCGGCCTTGTCGCGGCAGAGCTTCTTGCGAGCCCGGGGCGCGAAGATCTCGGCGCCGCCGCCCGGCATCGAGTCGAGCCCCGCGTCGATCAGCTCGCGCAGGATCTGCTCGTAGGTCTTGCCGTACTTCTCGGCGAAGTAGTGGATCTCGACCGCGGTGTAGGCCTTGAGGTGGATGTCGGGGCGCAGCTGCTTGAGCTCGCGCAGGCAGTCTTTGTAGTACTCGAAGTCGAGCGTGTGATGGAGGCCGTTGACGATGTGGATCTCGGTGACCGGCTGATCGATGCGATCGATCAGCTTTTGCCGGATCTCGGCCAGGCTCATCGTGTACGCGGCCGGAGCCGAGGGCTCGAGCCGAGCGAAGGAGCAGAACTTGCAATCGGCGACGCAGACGTTGGTCGGGTTGATGTGGAAGTTGACGTTGAAGAAGGTGTGGTCGCCGTGCAGCGCTTCACGACGCTCGTTGGCCAGGGCCCCGACCGCGAGCAGATCGTTGTAGTGGTAGAGGAACACGCCGTCGTCGAGATCGAGCGGCTCGTTGGCACGGACCTTGGCCGCGATGGCGTCGAAGCGAGGCTTGTCTTTGCGAAGCGGAGTCATGGGGTGTGCTCTTCGAACACCGGCTCGAGGCCGGCTTGCTCGATCAGGTTGCGGAGTCCAGCGAGGGTCGCCTCGGTCGGGCGGGTGACGCCGGCGACCGGGAGTTGGCGATCGGGGGTGATCGGTCCGGCCAGGGTGTCGGCGCCGAAGGCCAGGGCGATCTGGGCGAGGCGAATGCCGACGAGATCGTGGCGGGCCTCGACCCGGACATGGGCGGGCAAGACCAAGCGAGCGACGGCGATCGCCCACAGCCGCGCGGTCCCGCCGGGCTGGCGCGACCAAGGAGCGAGCGAGCAGCGATCAGGCAGATCGCGAAGATCGAGCAGCCAGGCGACGTAGCGCTGGCAGGCCGCGTCGTCGCCGGGCTCGATCGCGACCATGACGTGATCGCCGGCTCGCCACGCGCTCGCCTCGGGCAAGTGGTCGAGCTCGAGCACGTCTTCACCGCGCTCGATCGCGACGTCGGCCGGAGCCGGCCGCTCGAGCGTCGCGCGAATCAGCGTATGCGAGCCGAAGTCGGCGCGTCGGCGCTCGCCGGCCCATTGACCCGCGCGGGGCGGATCCTGGCGCAGTTCGAGCAAGGTCGAGAGGTCGAAGGTCTGCGTGCTCATGCGGCTCCCCAGCGCGGCACCAGCTGGTGCGCGACGCCAGCGTGGTCGAAGACGCGGGCGATGACGGTGTCGAGCGCTTGCTCGAGCGTGCGGATGCCGGCGTAGAAGCTCGGGACCGCCGGGAGGATGGTCGCGCCGGCTTCGGTCGCGGCGATCATGTTGCGCAGGTGCACGAGGCTCAACGGGGTCTCGCGCACGACCAAGATCAGCTTGCGGCGCTCCTTGAGCGCGACCTCGCCAGCGCGGGCGAGCAGGTCGTCGCCGCCGCCGTGGGCGACGCGAGCCAAGCTGGACATCGAGCAGGGCAGCAGCACGACCGCGTCGGCTGGGTTGCTGCCCGAGGCGAAGGGGGCCGAGAAGTCGCCGCGATCCCAGCGGCGTAGGCCCGCGATCTCGCTCGGCATCGGGCGACCGAGCTCGGCCTGCCAGACCTGGCCGGCGGTCGCCGACGCGATCCAGTGGACCTCGAGCTCGGGCCGACGCGCGACCTCGTGGGCGAGCAAGCCGAGCGCGCGCTCGGCATAGCCCGCGCCGCTGGCCCCGGTCACGCCGAGGACCAGCCTCATGTCGGATCCTCGGCGGGCACTTCGGCGGGCTTGAACGCGCGCACGATCGACGCGACGCCCATGGTCAGCTGCGTGACGCTGGCCTCGACGAAGCCGACCTGGCCGAGCAGCTCGACGAAGGCGTCGGCGCTGCGGAACGCCCCGATGCTGCGCGGCAAGTAGAGGTAGGCGTCGAGGTTGCCAGTGCAGGCCCAGCCGACCACCGGCAACACGGTGTGGTTGTAGACGGCGTGGAAGGCTCGGGTCAGCGCGCGCTCGGGCCGGAAGAACTCGAGCACGACGAGCTGTCCGCCCGGACGAAGCACGCGCAGCTGCTCGCGACAGGCCAGCTCGAGGTTGGAGAGGTTGCGGGCCCCGAACGCACAAAAGAGCGCGTCGACGCTGGCCGACTCGAGCGGCAGCGCGTGGGCGTCCATCTGGATCGCGCTGATCTGCTCGATGCCAAGCTTTGCGACCCGCTCGCGTCCGGTCGCCAGCATCCCGGCCGAGAAGTCGCCGCCGATCAGCTTGGCCTCGGGGTAGCGGCGATGGATCTCGATCGTCGAGTCGAGCGTGCCGGCGCACAGATCGAGGATGGTCGCGCCGGCGCCGGTGCTCGCGTCGTAGCGAGCCTCGTGGCGATGAGTGGTGGAGCCGGCGAGCAAGGTCGAGACGGCCCGACGGCGCCAGCGGATGTCGGTCCCGGCGCTCATCAGCCGGTTGGCCCGGTCGTAGCCCGGAGCGATCGCGCTGAACATCGCCTGGACGCGCTGGCCGTGATCGTCGATCGCGGCGATGCCCTCGGGCGCGCTCACGCGTCGGTCCTCCGGACGATGTAGCGGGCCAGCTCCTCGAGCGCGGCGCGAGCCGGCGAGGCCGGGAGCACGCGCAGGGCCGCGTTGCCGGCCGCGACATGCTGCTGGGCGACCTCGCGGGCGGCATCGAGCCCGCCGACGCGGGCGACTCGATCGATCAGCTCGAGCAGCTCGAGCTCGTCGACGGGGGCCCCGCCGCGGAGCAATTTTTCGAGCGCCGTGCCGACGCTCGGCGACTGCTCGCAGGCGAGGATCAGCGGGAGCGTGGCCTTGCCCTCGCGTAGATCCTGACCGCGGTTCTTGCCCGAGCGATCGACGTCGAGGGTGTAGTCGATGATGTCGTCGGCGATCTGGAACGCGAACCCGACCGCGCGACCGTACTCGCCCAGGGCCGCGGCGAGCTCGGGATCGATCAGCTGGCCGACGGCGCTGCACCAACCGATCAGCGCGGCGGTCTTGCGCTCGATGACCATCGAGTAGCGCTCGCGGTCGAGGTCGCAGTCGCCCGCGACATGCAGCTGGGCGACCTCGCCCTCGGCCATGCGCACGACCGCGTCGGCCATGCTCTGGATCGCTCGGGCCTCGCCGATCTCGGCGACGGCCTGGAGCGCGCGGGCGTAGCAGTAGTCGCCGGTCAGCACGGCGAGGCCGTTGCCGTAGCGCATCCGGGCGGCCGGGCGACCGCGGCGAAATTCGCCCTCGTCGATCACGTCGTCGTGCAGCAGCGTCGCGGTGTGGAGCAGCTCGCCGGCGGCGGCGATGGTGATCCGGTGATCGTGGCGGTAGCCGACCGCCTGCGCGGCCAAGAGCGTGACCATCGGCCGAAAGCGCTTGCCGCCGGCGAAGGTCAGGTGGCCGCCGACCTGCGGGATGATCGCGATCGTCGAGCGCAAGAGCTTGCCGAGCCGATGCTCGACCTGCTCGAGCTCGTCGGCGACCAGCGCCATCGCGGCGTCGACCGGCGCTACCCGGCTGTCGACCGGCTCGCGGGCGCGGCCGACCTCGCGGGCGCTCGGCCGCTCTTCGATCTCCTGGCGTTCGGCCGCTGAGGCGGCGCGGCGTGGGGCCACGTCATGCATCGATTCGGTCATGTTGCTCTTGGTCGTCGTCGCTCTCGTCGAGCGTGATGTCGAAGTCGTCGCGAACGCCCGCCTCACCGGCCTGGGCCAGCGAATTCGGGTGGGGCAGGGATGCGGGGCGCAGCCGCGAGGCCGTGCGCGCGAGGCCGTTGAGGATCGCCCGGATCGGGCTGCGCTCGACGAAGGCCTCGAGGAAGGCGCGGCCCATCTCGAAGAAGCCGAGCATGTGTTCGGCCCGCTGGCGGGCGAAGGCGACCCGCGGATCGTCGGCGGGGCCTTGCCGGAGCAGCTCGAGCACGGTCCGCGCTCGCTCGATGCCGGCCTCGATCCGGGCCGCCTCGCGCTGGCGAAGCACGGCGGTGATCAGCTTGAAGAAGTTGGTCTCGGCGACGTAGAGCCGACCCTCGCGACGAAGCACGCCCCAGTCGAGCAGCGCGGTCATCGTCGTGCTCGCCGACCCAGCGCTGATGGCCAAGCGGGTGCGCACGGTCGCTTGCTCGACCGGCTCGGGCGACATGTAGACGAAGCCGAAGATCCGGCCCATCGTCCGGGTGAAGCCCCAGAATTCGGCGATGTCGCCCATCACCTCGGCGACCTCGTCTTGGGCCCGATCGACGAGCTCCGAGCCGGCCGCCAGGCTGGGCCCGGGGTCGCTCGGAGACGCGGAATCGGCTTTGGACTTGCGGCCCATGAATTGGGCGGGAAACTCGATATCCCGCGTTCTGCGGCGTTTTCCTCCGAGGGAGGTTCATTTCATTTTGAAATGAAATCGACGCTCGACGCGGTGTACCTCGGGTTTTGGGCCGAGTCAACACGCGAAGATCGAGTCGTGCCGGGCGCCTGAAAGCGAGCCGGGCGGGACCCATGGATTGCGCTCGGAGCCAGCGATCAGCAGGCGTGCAAGCGGCGAGCGTCCGCGATCACGCGCCGCCGGGCGAGCCGGAGCTTGGCGTAGACGACGTCGAGTCCGAGCCCGAGCTCGTCGGCGATCTCGGGCCCGCTCCGCTCGTGCTCGGCGGCCAACTCGAATACGGCTCGCGCTTCACCCTCGAGTCGCTCGACCGCCAGCGCGAGCGCTCGCCGAGCTCGGGTTCGTTCGAGTTGATCGTCGATGTTCTCGTTCGTGGGCGGCTCGACTTGGCGCATGTAATGCTCGCGTCGATGGGCGCTGCGACGGCTGGTAGCGGCGACCCTGCGTGTGATTCCGTACAACCAGCTCTCGATCGATCCACGCTGCCAGTCGGACCACCTGCGGTGGACCACGACGAACACCTCCTGGGCCGCGTCTTCGCGGCTGGTCTCGGGCACGCCGTGGCGGGCGAGCACGCGCAGGACGAACTCCCGGCGCGTGCGATACACGGCCGCGAAGCCGGCGTCTTCGGTCGGGGTCGGGTGCATGGGATCACGGAGCCGCGCTTGCATCGTCGGGCAGCAGGTGCGCGGGACCAGCGGGGTGTCCAAGCCGGCTGCTATCCTGGGCCAAGATGTCCGACTGGCGCGTCGACGCGGAGCTGCTCGAGGCCTGGCGTGCGGGGGAGGGCGAGGCGGGCAGCCGGCTCTTCGATCGCCACGCCGACGCGGTCGCGCGCTTCTTCGAAAACAAGGTCCGCGAAGGCACCGACGATCTGATCCAGCAGACCTTCCTGATCTTGGTCGAGAGCCGCGAGCGCATCCGCGACGGCGTGGCCTTTCGGGCCTTCGTGCTGGGCGTCGCTCGCAACGTGCTGCGCGAGCACCTGCGCAAGCTCGTCCGCGGACGCGCGATCGATCCCGAGGTCGAGACCATGGCCGACCTCGCGCCCGGGCCGAGCACCGTCGTCGGCCGGACCCGCGAGCATCGGCTCTTGCTCGAGGGCCTGCGGCGACTGCCGATCGAGCATCAGATCGGGCTCGAGCTCTTCTATTGGGAGGGCTTCGACGCGGCCCAGATCGCCGAGATCATGGGGATCTCCCACTCGGCGATGCGCAGCCGGCTGGCCAAGGCCCGGGCGCTGCTGCGCGACGCGATGGCGGCGATCGCCGAGTCGCCGGAGTTGCTGCAGAGCACCGTCAACGGGCTGGTGGGCTGGGCGGCCCAGCTTCGGGCGGAGCTCGGTGGCGGCGGCGAGGTCGGCGACGGCGCGGACCCGCCGGATTGAAAGATCGGCTTGGACAGCTCGCGGCGGCCTCTCACCTCGGCTGCGTAGAACCATGAACACCTCGAACCGGTCCCAGTCACCTCGACGCTCCTCGCTCGCCCGCCGCACCTGCATCGGGTTGGCGCTCACCCTCGGCCTCGCGCTGCCGGCGGTCGCCGCCTGGGCGGACGAAGGCGACGACCTGCCGCCGATCGTCGGTCAGGTCACCGAGGGCTCGATGTGTGACTCGGCCGCGGTCACGCTCTTGGTCAGCGCCTCGTCGAAGGATGTCTGGGTGTACACGGCCGCGGGCCGGGTGCAGCTGCTCGATCGCTCGCTGGTCTTGGCGATGCCGAACATCTCGGCCAGCGGGGTCACGATCCTGATGTCGAGCGGGGCCTGGGAGATCGAGGTCTCCCCCGAGGACGCCGACGCGTTCGCACTCTACACCTTCAGCGGGACCACGTTCACGGTCCCGCGTCCTCCGACTGGGACCACGAGCCGCTACACGATCGCGTTCACCCCCATCAACACTTCCGAGCAGTCGGGAAAGGTCCCGACCGTGCCCGACGTGGTGATTGATTCGAAGACGATCTGCCCGCCCGATCCGCTGGATCCCGTCACGCCGAACGGCTGAGCGGGCCCTCATGGATGTCGACCCTCAAACCCGAGCGCACGAACCAGCGCGGCCGGACGCGGCGATGCTCGATGGTTTCGAGCATCGCCGGGCGATCGCCCAGGCCCGCCTGCGGCTCTTCGGCAGCGCGCCGGTCCAGCAGATCGGCCGCTACACGATCGAGCGCCGAATCGGCGCGGGCGGGATGGGCGAGGTCTACCTCGGCCACGACGAGGAGCTCGATCGCAAGGTCGCGATCAAGCGGGTGCTGGCCGGGTTCACGAGCGAGCGCGAGCAGGCCCGTCTGCGCAGCGAGGCCCGAGCGCTGGCCAAGCTCTCGCACCCCAACGTCGTGCAGGTCTACGAGATCGGTGAGCACGAGCAGCGTACCTTCCTGGCCATGGAATTCGTCGAGGGCCAGACGCTCGCGGCCTGGCTGGCCGAGCAGCCCCGCGATTGGCGGGCGGTGCTGGAGCGCTTCGTGGCGGCGGGGGAGGGGCTGGCGGCGGCGCATCGGGCCGGCGTGATCCACCGCGACTTCAAGCCCGACAACGTGCTGCTCGGACTCGAGGGCAGCGTGCGGGTGGCGGACTTCGGGCTCGCGCTCGCGGGCGAGCGGCCGAGCCCGAGCGAGGCCGGCGGGGTTCGCCTGCACGACGTCGAGCGCCGCTTCAGCGTGACGGGCTCGATCGCGGGGACCATCCGCTACATGGCGATCGAGCAATTGCTCGGCGAGGCCGTCGACGCGCGCAGCGATCAGTTCTCGTTTTGTGTCGCGCTCTACGAGGCGCTCTGGGCTGGGCCGCCCTTTGCGATCGACTCGCTCGACCAGCGGCTCGACGCGCTCGAGGCCGGCGAGCCGCGGCCTCCGAGTCCTTCGCCGGTCCCGCGTGGGCTGTGGCGGATCCTTCGGCGTGGCTTGGCTCGGGCGCCCGACGATCGTTGGCCCGACATGGCCACGCTGCTCGCCGCGCTCGCGTGGGTGCCCAAGCGCCGGCGTTGGCTGCTCGCCGGGAGCGTCGTGGCGCCGCTGCTGAGCGTCGCGCTCGCGGGCCGTGCCTGGGTCGAGCAGCGCGACGCCGACGCGACGATCGAGGCCTGCGCGGCCGAGGGTCGAGCGCTCGCCGAGGCCTGGAACGACGAGGTCCGCGGCGAGCTCGAGCAGGCCTTCGTCGCGACCGGCTTGGAGTTCGCCCCGACGAGTTGGACGCTCACGCGCGAGCGCATGGACACCTACGCCGACGAGTGGGGTGCGCTGCGCGAAGCGACCTGCGTCGAGGCCGAGGTCGATCACAGCCGCAGCGAGGCGTCGCGCGAGCAGATCGTGGATTGCCTCGACGAGGCGCGCGCGACCTTCGTCGCCCTGGCCAGCACCTGGACCGAGGCCGACGCCGCGATGGTGTCGAGCGCGACCATGGCCGTGGCCGGGCTGCCCGTGCTCGCGATGTGTCGCGACGCGCCGTGGCTGGCCGGACGGGTCGCGGCCCGCGGCGACATCGAGCCGCAGGTGAGCCGCCTGCGAGCCCAGCTCGATCGCGTGAAGGCGCTCAAGCTGGCGGTGCAATTCGATCGTGGACTCGCCGAGGCCAACGCGGTGCTGAGCGAGGCCGAGGCGCTCGGCTGGCTGCCCCTGATCGCCGAAGCCCGCTTGGCGGTCGGCGACCTCCAAGATCGCTTGGGCCAGCAGGACGCGGCCCGGACCAGCTTGCATCGCGCGCTGCTCGAGGGGCTGCGATCGGGCCACGACTTCATCGCGCTGCGAGCGAGCATCGCGTTGACCGTGGTCGAGAGCCGGCGCTTCGGGTCGGCCGATGCTGCGCTGGACTGGGCGGCGTTGGCCGAGGCGATGATCGATCGGCTCGAGCTGCGCGGGACGATGCACGAGGCGTCGACCCTGCACGCGCTCGGGCGAGCTCAGCGATTGAGCGGCGACCTCGAGGCCGCGCTCGCGACCCATCGTCGGGTGCTCGCGCTCGATGAAGCGGTGCACGGGCCCAACCATCCCGACAACGCGATCTCGCTCAACGCGATCGGTGCGCTCTCGCGGGCCTTGGGTGATCTCGACGCAGCCGAGCTCGCGCACGAGCGGGCGCTGGCGATCCAGCGCGAGAGCCTTGGCCGGGCCCACCCCGACGTCGCCAATAGCTTGGCAGGGCTCGCCTACGTGGCCGCGGCAGAAGGCCAGCAGGATCGCGCGATCGATCTGGTTCGGGCTGCGCTCGGGGTCGAGCTGGCCGCGCTCGGGCCCGAGCACGTCAACGTCGCCGATACGCTCGACCTGCTCTCGACCCTGTTGATCGAGCGGGGGAGCGCGGCGGACATCGACGAAGCGCTGCTGTTACGGACGCGGATGCTGGCGATTCGCGAGGCCGCGCTCGGCCCCGATCACACCCTGGTCGCTTGGTCCTCGATCAGCCTCGGCGAGTCGCTGATGCTCGTCGGCGACCCTGCTCGCGCGGCGCCCAGCTTCGCGCGCGCGCTGGCGATCTTCGAGTCCGCGGAGTCGCCCGATGGCGAGGGCTTGGCGGCCGCGCGCGAGGGCTTGGCGGCCGCGCGGGAGCGCGTGGCAGAATGAAGGCCAGCCCGGACATGAGCGAGGACCGAGACGCGCTGACTGGCGCGGGCCTCGACCAGGCCCCGCCGATCGACGGCTTCGAGCATCGCCGCGCGATCGCGTCGGCGCGGCTGCGGCTCTTTGGCAGCGGGCCGGTGCTGCGGATCGGTCGCTACCGGATCGAGGGCCGGATCGGCGCGGGCGGGATGGGCGAGGTCTACCTCGGCCACGACGACACGCTCGATCGCAAGGTCGCGGTCAAGCGGGTGCTGGCCGGGTTCACGAGCGAGCGCGAGCAGGCCCGCTTGCGCGACGAAGCCCGAGCGCTGGCCAAGCTCTCGCACGCCAACGTCGTGCAGGTCTACGAGATCGGCGAGCACGAGCAGCGGACCTTCCTGGCCATGGAGTTCGTCGAGGGCCAGACGCTCGCGGCCTGGCTGGCCGAAGCGCCCCGGGATTGGCGAGCCGTGCTCGAGCGCTTCGTGGCGGCGGGGCAGGGGCTCGCGGCGGCGCATCGGGCCGGGGTGATCCACCGCGACTTCAAGCCCGACAACGTCCTGCTCGGGCGCGAGGGCAGCGTTCGGGTCGCGGACTTCGGGCTCGCGCTGGCCGGCAGTGGCCGAGTCGCGCGGGCGAGCGGGCAGCCGGTCGAGCTGGCCCGCGACAGCGCGACGGGCTCGGTCGCCGGGACCATCCGCTACATGGCGCTCGAGCAGCTGCTCGGCGAGACGGTCGACGCGCGCAGCGATCAGTTCTCGTTCTGCGTCGCGCTCTACGAGGCGCTCTGGGGTGGCTCTCCCTTCGCGCTCGGGACGGTCCTGCAGCGGATCGAGGCGCTCGAGACCACGCCGCCGCGGCCTCCTGGGCGCTCGCGGGTGCCGGCGGGGCTGTGGCGAATCCTACGTCGTGGCCTCGCGCGGGCGCCCGCCGAGCGCTGGCCCGACATGCCGAGCTTGCTCGCGGCGCTCGAGCGGCTGCCGCGAGCGCGAGCGCGTGCGATCGCGGCCGCGATCGGCTTGCCCCTGCTCGGCCTGGGTGGGCTGGTCGTGCTGGTCGTGGCCAACGCGACGTCGACTCCGACGCCCGATCCCTGCGCCGAGATCGAGCGCGAGCTCGCGGGAGTCTGGGACGCGCCGCGGCGCGATGCGCTGGCGGGCGCCTTCGCGGCGCCCGAGCTGGCCGACGCGGGCGCGAGCGCGGAGTTGGTCGCAGCCGGGCTCGATCGCTGGGCTACGGGCTGGTTGGTCGAGCGCGAGCGTGTCTGTCGGGCCAGCGACCAGCAGCGGATCGCACCACCGCTCGCGGCGGCCGAGAGCGCGTGCTTGGCCAGGCAGCAGCGCAAGGTCGCGCGCTTGGTCGAGACGCTGAGCGAGACCCTCGACGCCGACGCGATCGCGGGCGCGATCGAGGCCGTCGACGCGCTGGCTTCGGCGGCCTCGTGCGGCGATCCGATCGACGCCGGCTTGCCACCGCCCGAGCCCGGCCAAGCCGCGAAGGTCGACGCGCTGCGGGACGAGCTTGGCCAGGCTTGGGACCTGCGCATGCTCGGTCGAGTCGAGCGTGGGCGCGAGCGAGTCGAGGCCCTTCACGCACAGGCCGAGGCGATCGGCTATGGGCCTTTGCTCGCCGAGGTCGCGGCCGAGCGGGCTTACGCGGAGCTGGCTGCGGGATCGATGGCGAGCGGGCGAGCGCTCTTGAACGAGGCGATCGATCTGGCCGAGCGGCATCGCCATGAACGCCTGCTCGCCGAGCTGTGGACCAGCGCGGCGCTGCTCGGCTTCTCGACGGCCGACGACGAGGCTGCGGCGGCGTGGGCGTTGCGCCGGGCCGAGGTCGCCTGGCAAAAATTCGAGCCCGACCTGCGCAGCTCGGCGCGGCTGAGCTTCGCCCGCGCTCGCCAAGCCGAGTTCGAAGGGCGCGCGCAAGCAGGGCAAGCCGAGCTGCGGGCTGCGATCGCGACGATCGAGGGGCGCGAGGTCTCGGAGATCGCGGCCCTGCGCTCGGCGCTGGCCGACTCGATCAGCGCCGACGCGCCCGAAGCTGCGCTCGCCGAGCGAACCCAGGCGTTGGCCGACGCCGAGCACTTTTGGGGCCCCAACCACCCGCAGACGGCCAACTACGCCTACAAGCTGGGGGCGGCCTTGCTCGATCAGGATGCGCCGCGGGCGGCCGCGCTGCTCGAGCGGGCGGTCGCGATCTGGACGCAGGTCCATCACCGTCCGCACCCCGATCTCGGCACCGCGCGCATGACCTTGGCTCGACTGGCGCTGCGCGCCGGCGAGCTCGACGAGGCCGAGGCTCACGCGCGGGCGCTCGCCCGCATCTACGCAGACACGCTGGCGCCCGAGCACCCCGACCAAGGCGATCCCGAGCTGCTCTTGGCGATCATCGAGGGCGTCCGCGGCGATCGGGCGAGCGCGCTCGAGCACGCCGAGCGGGCGGTCGCGCTGTGGGAGCCCGTGCTCGCGCCGGACTCCGCGAAGCTCGTGTCGATGCGCAGCGAGGTCGCGGCCAACCTGCTCGCGCTCGGGCGCCTCGACGAGGCCGAGCATGCCTATGCGGTCGTGCTCGAGCACGCGCCGGACTCGATCGCCACGCGCGTCGGGTTGGTCGAGCTGCAGCTGCGCCGCGATCGGCTCGAGGCCGCCGACGCGAGCCTGCGCGCCGCCGAGGCGCTGGCGGATCCTGGCCCACACGCGTTCAGCTTGGCGCTGCTGCGTGCGCTGGTCGATCTGCGCCGGGGTCGGCTCGAGCCCTCGACGATCGCGGCGCTGACAAAGGCCGGAGAAACCAGCCCCTTCACCGCCGCGCAGGTCGACGCGTGGCTCGACGAGCTCGCGGTCACGGAGTCCGAGCGGCGTCGGCTCCAACTCGGTCGAGCCGCGGAGCGTGCTACGCTGCCGCCCGAATGAGCGAGCCGCGGGTCGCCTATCCCTCCTGGGTCGCGATGGGAGCCGCCTTGACGGGCACTCTGCTCGGCGGCGCGGCGGTGTGGATCGGCGTTCGTGATCGCCTCGACGCGCTCGAGCAGGTCGAGCCGGCGATTCAGACCGAGCCCGAAGCCGAGCGCGAGCGCGTGGGCATGCCCCAGCCTGATCCGCCGCTCGAGCGCCCGAGCGAGGCCATCACGGTCGGAAGCACCGAGCGCGACGAGGGCGTCGGCCCGATCGACGATCCCGGCGACACCCCGCTGGTCCGCGCGGTCGCCCACACCCGCGACACGGTCGTCAGCTTGACGGTCGCGGGCGTGGTCAACGGCGCCGGCGTGGTCTACGAGCAAGCCGGCCTGGTCTTGACCAACTATCACGTGATCGAGCCGATCTTGCGCGCGCGGCCGGTGTTCGGGGCCGACACCGAGCGACCGATCGTCCGAGCTCGCTTCGCCAACGGGCGTGAGCGCGACGCCGAGGTCGTGGCCGCCGACGCCGACGAGGACATCGCGGTGCTTCGGCTGGTTCGCGAGTCGCCGGCCGAGGAGTTCGCGGTCGCGCCGATCGGCCGCTCGTCGGCGCTGCGCCTCGGCGAGCAGGCCTTCGCGATCGGTGCGCCGGTCGGGCTCGAGAGCACGATCGCGGTCGGCATCGTGTCGTCGCTCGGGCGGACGGGGATCCTCGCCAATCGCCAGCTGCCGGTCATCCAGCTCGACGCCTCGATCAACTTCGGCAGCTCGGGTGGGCCGCTCTTCAACCTGCGCGGCGAGCTGGTCGGGATCACGACCGCCCGCTCGAGCCGGGGCGAGGGCATCGGCTTCGCGATCCCGATCGATCGCGTCTGGGTGTTCC
>JAMHUH010001088.1:0-15334 GCA_035904925.1 Nannocystaceae bacterium | reverse complement strand
GGGCCGACTTGGCGTGGGCGCTCGATCAGCGCGACTACGCGGAGCGACTCTATGGCGTGATCGCGGACGAGCTCGAGGCGCTCGGCGAGGTCGAGGCCGCCGCTCGGGCGCGGAGCCGGAGCGCGGGCTGAAAGCGAGCGCTCAAGGCTTGGCGAGCTCGACCCGCCACAGCAGGTGCTCGGATCCAAACCAACCGCTCGTTGGCTGCGAGTAGCTGATGAACTGGACTAGCCCCTCGTCTTGCTCGAGCTCGGGGTGGTGGAGCGCGTCGTAGGCAGACTCGCCCTCGACCCGGAAGAGCACCTCTTCGTGCGACCAGGGCCCTTCGATCCGGGTCGCCGTGCGAGCGACCACGTCGTTGTCGAAGGGCTTCGAATAGATCAGCAGCCAGCGATCGAGGCCCTCGGCGTAGGAGACCTGCATGATCGGCGCGCCTTCGAAGAGCACGTCCGCGGCGGCCATCGAGGTCGACCACTCGTCACCAGTCCAGAACCGCCAGTCGGCCCGCACGCTGGGATCGGCGATGGGCACCCGCGCGAGCATGCAGCGATGCTCGAGGCCCTCGCGCGGGCAGCCGAAGGTGTAGAGCCACTCGCCGTCGACCACGGGCGCGTTGGCCCACTCGGGCTCGGGTCCGGGAAAGAGCAGCCATGAGCCGTCGAGATCGAGCCTGACGACCGGCTGATCGAGGCCGGCCCACGAGGCGACGCCGATGCCCGATTCGAACTCGTCGTTGTAGAGCCCATAGAGAATCCACGCTCGCTCGCGGGCGGCGTCCCAGATCGGCGCGCTCGGCCAGAGCGCCCAGCGGACGCTGCAAGGCGCCTCGGGGCAGTCTTCGGCGGCGTGCAGGTCGTTCCAGGCCTGTTCTTCGGGGCTGAGCTCGACGAAGAAGCGTGGGGCACCGACGCTGTCGACCGGGGTCTCGAACCCGCTCATCCACGAGTTGGGATCGCCGAGGTCGAAGGAGTTGGTGTGCCAGTTGGTCCCGTCCTCGTCGAGGTCCACGAGCACGGTGTCGCCGTAGACCCAGACCGACTTGCCGAACGCGTAGCCGCTGCCGCCTCCGTCGCGACCTTCGATCCACGCGCTGCGGGGGACGGTGCCGATCGGCTTGGCGTCGACGACGACCAAGTCGGCGGGGCGGCACGCGAGCAACATCGCGCAGCAACTCGGAGCGACGACCCAAGCGCGCATGGCTGGAGTCTATCGAGTTCACGCAGTTCGCTCACTTCAAAAATGACCCGGATAGATCATCGAGTCAGAAAATTTTGCTGTCCGAGCGAATCCCCATTCAATTTATGACCAAGTTCGCTAGTTTGGTCAGCGCGTGAGCGTCACTCTCGAAGCGGTCGAGCGCCAGATGCGCGGGTTCATCGGCGACATCGATCCCGCGACCAAGAAGGGCCGCAAGCGCGCGGCGATCCTCGACGTCGCGAGCAAGATGTTCGTCGAGCAGGGCTACCGCGACACGAGCATGGACCAGATCGCCGCGGCGGTCGGGGTCGCCAAGGGCACGCTCTACCTCTACTTCCCGCAGAAGATCGACCTGCTCTTCGCCTGCACGGCCCGCGAGAAGCTCGAGTGGCTGCCGGCCTTCTTCGACACGCTCACGGGTCCAGGGCGCGCGGCCGATCGACTCAAGCGCTTCGTCGTCATGCTCCTGCTCTTGCCGAGCCGCTCGCCCTTGATGTGCCGGCTGCTCGAGGGCGGCACGGACATGAGCGAGATCGTGGCCCAGTTCCCGAGCGAGCTGCTGCGCGAGGGCGAGGCGCAGTACACCGAGCTGATCCAGCCGCTGCTCGACGAGCTGGCCGGGCCCGGGCATCGCTGGAACGCGGTCGAGCTGAGCGATCGGGCCACGGTCATCGCGGCCATCGCCGCCTTCGCACCCATGCTTCGCCACGACTGGCTGCGCCGCGGCATGTCGGCCGAGCGCTTCGCGGCGATCGTCGCAGATCTGATCGTCGACGGGCTGCGGCCCGCGAGTCCGAAAGCTACAGAGCCATGACCACACACTCTCGTCGTCTCCTCCTCGTCGGCCTGGGTCTGAGCCTGCTGTTGGGCTCCGGCGTGACCGAAGCCGCGCCGCCGAGCCCCGGCGACCCCGACTTCGCCAAGTACCTGCTCGATCGCGTCGACGATCAGCACCGTGGCGAGTCGAGCCACGGGACCTTCACGATGAACGTCAAGACCGAGCGCTGGGAGCGATCGATGACGCTCGAGCTGTGGAGCCTCGGCCACGACTACTCGCTGGTTCGGATCCTCGAGCCCAAGAAGGAGCGCGGCACGGTCACGCTCAAGGCCAAGACCGACATGTTCACCTACCTGAGCAAGACCGGCAGGACGGTGAAGATCTCCGGCGCCTCGCTGGGCGGCTCGTGGATGGGCAGCCACTTCACCAACGACGATCTGATCAAGGGCACTCGGCTGGCCGACGACTTCGACTACACGATCGAGGACGGCCCGAAGGTCGAGGGCGAGGCGACCTGGGCCTTGATCTTGATCCCCAAGCCCAAGGCCGTGGTCGTCTGGGGCGAGGTCGACGTGCTCGTGCGCAAGTCCGACTTGCTCCCGGTCGGCGAGCTCTTCTACGACGAAGACCTCAAGCCGGTCCGCAAGATGGAGTTCTCCGACTACCAGCAGATCGCCGGCAACGACGTGGCGATGCGAATGCGCATGACCCCGCTCGACAAGCCGGACGAGTACACCGAGATGATCTTCGACAAGCTCGAGTTCGGCGTCGCGCTCGACGCCGAGTTCTTCAGCGTGTCCCGGCTGCAGGCGCTCTGACCCGTGGACGACCTCGAGCTCGCTTGGCGCAACGTGTGGCGCAACACTCGGCGCAGCGTGGTCACGATCGCCGCGACCAGCTTGGCGCTCTTCGTGATGATCGTCTATCGCGGCCTGATCACCGGCTACGTCGACGGCATGCAGCGCAACCTGCTCGACCTCGAGGTCGGTGACGCGCAGGCCTTCGCGGCCGGCTATCGCGAGAAGCCCTCGATCTACACGACGATCGCCGAGCCCGAGGCCTTCGCAGCCGCGCTCGAGCAGGCGGGTTTTCGGGTCTCGCCGCGCGTGCTCGGGACCGGCTTGGGCGCGGGCGTCGACAGCTCCTCGGGC
This sequence comes from Nannocystaceae bacterium, assembly GCA_035904925.1. Classification (GTDB taxonomy): domain Bacteria; phylum Myxococcota_A; class Polyangia; order Nannocystales; family Nannocystaceae; genus Plesiocystis. The sequence continues at coordinate 12,208 of JAMHUH010001088.1, read as the reverse complement.
GTGCAGCTGATCGGCGTCGACGTCGAGGCCGACGCCAAGGTCACGAAGATCGCCGAGCAGGTCCGCGAGGGCACCTGGCTCGCGCGCGACGACGAGGGCGTGGTCATCGGCTGGCGCTTGGCCGAGACGCTCGGGCTCGGGGTCGGCGACGAGCTGGTCGTGCTCTCGCAGGGCACCGACGGCTCGATGGCCAACGATCTCTACCCGGTCCGCGGGATCCTGCGCGGGATCTCGGACGGCGTCGATCGCAGCGGCGTGTTCATGACCCAGGCCGAGTTTCGCGAGCTGATGGTCCTGCCCGAGGGCGTACATCAGATGATCCTGCGCACGCCGAGCGCGAGCGAGCTCGAGCCCGCGACGAGCGAGGCCAACGCGCTCGCGCCCGAGGGCGTCGAGGTGTCGAGCTGGAAGACGCTCCAGCCGATGCTCGCGTCGATGCTCGAGAGCGCCCGCGGGGCTGCTGGGGTCATGGCGGTGGTCGTCTACCTCGCGGTCGGGATCGTGATCCTCAACGCGATGTTGATGGCCGTGTTCGAACGGATCCGCGAGCTCGGCGTGCTCAAGGCGATCGGCTTCACGCCGGGCAAGATCCTGCGCCTGATCATGCTCGAGACCGCGATCCAGACCACGGTCGCGGCCGCGATCGGAGTGCTCGCCGCGATCCCGCTCAATCACTATTTGGTCGAGCACGGGCTCGACCTGAGCTCGCTCGGCAACATGTCGCTGATGGGCATGGCCTGGGATCCGATCTGGCGCTCGGCCGTCACGCTCGACACCTACCTCTCGCCGGTGCTCACGCTGCTGGTCATCGTCGCGCTCGCGGTCACCTACCCGGCGCTGCGAGCCGCCTTCATCAACCCGCTCGACGCGATTCGCGACTGAGGACGACGATGGCAGGACCACGACTCCCCACGCTGGCTTGGCGCAACATCTGGCGAAACCGTCGGCGCACGCTGATCACCTTGGTCAGCATCGCGTTCGGGACCTTGCTCGCGGTCATCGCGACCGGGATCGGTGACTCGTCCTACTCGACCATGATCGATCACGCGGCGCGGCTCGGCGGTGGCCATGTCATCGTGCAGAACGGCGAGTATGCCCAGCAGCCTTCGCTCAAGCGGACGGTCCGGGCCGACCCCGCGGCGATGGACGCGATCCGAGCCGAGCCCGAGGTCCGGGCCGTGGTCGGGCGGGTCAGCGGCGGGGTCATGCTCGCGACCAGCACCAACAACGTCGGCGCGGGCGTGATCGCGATCGATCCCGCGGCCGAAGACGCGACCACGCTCGGCCTGGTCGACTCGATCACGCGAGGGGCGATGTTCGGCAGCGCCAGCGACGAGGGCATCATCCTCGGCAAGAAGCTGGCCGAGAACCTCGACCTCGAGCTCGGCCGCAAGGTCGTCTACACGGTCACCGACAAGCGAGGCGAGATCGCGACCGGGCTGGCCCGCGTGACCGGGATCCTCGAGACCGGCGCGCTCGAGATCGACGCGGGCACCTGCCTGATGCCGATCGACAGCTTCCGCGCGACGCTCGGCTACGCGCCCGACGAGGTCACGCAAGTCGCGATCTTCTTGGCCGATCACCGCGACTCCGAGCTCGTCGCAAAGCGGGTCGCGAGCGAGCAAGGGGCCGCGTTCGGTGACGACGTCGCGGTCTTGCCCTGGTTCGAGGCCAACCGCGATCTCGCCGGTTTCGTGACCATGAAGACCACGGGCGCGCTCTTCATGGAGCTGCTCGTCACCTTGTTGATCACCGCCGGGATCTTCAACACGCTCTTCGTCTCGGTCATGGAGCGGATGCGCGAGCTCGGCGTGCTCGCGGCGATCGGCTTCTCGTCGCGCCAGCTCTTCGCCTTGGTCGTGTGGGAGAGCGTGTGGCTGGGCCTGTGTGGGATCGTGGCCGGGGTGCTGCTCTGCGCCTGGCCCTACCACTACCTGTCGACCGTCGGCCTCGACACCGCGGCGATGACCGGCGGCGGCGGGACCCAGGTCTCGGGCATCACGATGTCGCAGGTGCTCTACGTCGAGCTCTATCCGCCGCACGCCGTGTTCATCGCCTTCGCCGTGGTCTTCGCGACCGTGGCCGCGGGCCTCTACCCGGCCTACAGGGCCGGCAAGGTCTCGCCGGTCGAGGCCATTCGGGTCATCTGAGGCTCGCCATGTCAGCACCAGCATCCGCATCCGCAGCGACCTCCGCCGAGATCATCGTTCGCCTCGTCGGGGTCGAGAAGCACTATCGCCAGGGCAAGATCGACGTGCCCGCGCTGCGCGGGCTCGACCTCGAGGTTCGCCGCGGCGAGTTCATGGCCCTGACCGGGCCTTCGGGCTCGGGCAAGACCACGGCGCTCAACATCATTGGCGGGCTCGACAAGCCGAGCAAGGGCCACGTCTTCGTCGAGGGCCGCGATCTCGCGACGATGTCGCGGACCGAGCTCAGCCGGCTGCGCCGCGACAAGATCGGCTTCGTCTTTCAGGCCTACAATTTGGTCCCGGTCCTGACTGCGTTCGAAAACGCCGAGATGGTCCTGCGCCTCCAAGGCATGCCCAGCCACGAGCGGCACGAGCGGATCACCAAGCTGCTCGACGACGTCGGCCTCGCGGGCATGCACGACCGCAAGCCGGCCGAGATGTCGGGCGGGCAGCAGCAGCGGGTTGCGATCGCGCGGGCGATCGCGCCGGGCCCCTTGGTCACCTTGGCCGACGAGCCGACCGCGAACGTCGACTCGACCACCGCCGAGATGCTCTTGAGCCTGATGGAGAAGCTCAACCGCGAGCGCGGCGTCACCTTCATCTTCTCGACCCACGATCCGCGGGTGATGGCCCGCGCGCGTCGGATCGTGCGGATGGTCGATGGCAAGATCGAGTCCGACGAGATCAAGCCCGAGATCGAAGGCTGAGCGTGGCGTCGATCGGGCTCGTCGCTGCGCTCTGGTTGGAGCTCGTCCTGGCTCCGCCCGCGGGCGAGCCGGATCCCGGCGACGCCGAGCGCGAGTCGGCTTGGGAAGCCGCGGGCTGGGGGAGCCCTGCGCCGACGCCCGCGCCCGAGCCGACACCCGAGCCCGAGCCGCAGCCCGAGCCCGAGCAGCCCACGAGCGAGAGCGACGTCATCGAGATCGTCGCGGCCGAGCTGCCCTCGCCCACACGCGAGCCCGCGGCCGAGCCCGAGCCGGACTGGAGCGCTTGGGATACGCCGAGCACCCACGACGCCGAGCAGACCAAGGACAAGCTGCGCGTCGGCGACGTGCTCTCGGGCAGCCTACGCCTGACGGGCTCCTTCCTGCACTACGACGACGTGCCCGAGCTCTTCCCCGCGGGCGACGACGCGCTGGCCTTGATCGTCGGCCGGGTGCTGCTCGAGGCCGACGCCGGCAAGCATGTCCACTTCACCTTCAACGGCTTCGGCGAGCTCTCGCGCTCACCGAGCGGCTCGGGCATCGGGGGCAGCTTCGCCAGCGCGGGCTCGACCAGCAGCGCCTATCGAACCCGCTTCTTGGTCTGGAATTTCTGGCAGTCGGGCGCGATCGGGGGCCAGCTCGGGGTCGATCGTGCGGCGATCCGGCTGAACTTCGACTCCGTGCGGATCGAGCTCGGCCGCTTTCCGATCACCTATGCGGTCACCGGCATGCTCACGACCAACGACTTCTTCGCGCCCTTCAGCGCGACCACGGTCAATCGAATCTACAAGCCGGGCGTCGACGCGGCTCGGATCTCGGTCGGGCTCACGCCGCGCGCGAGCGTCGACGTGCTCGGGGTGCTCGGCTACGACCCGATCAACGATCGTCCGAGTTGGGCCCGCACGGCAGTGTTCACGCGGGCGGCCTTCGTCGGGGCTGGCTTCGAGTGGGCGCTGCTCGGCGGCAAGGTCTCGCAGCGCTGGGTCGCGGGTGGCTCGCTGCAAGGCGACGCCGGCCCTGTCAGCCTTCGCGCCGAGTTCCATGTCGGGATCCCCGACGCCGAGGGCGATGGTCACGATCGCAGCGATCGACCGGTCTACGGCCGCGTCGCCGCCGGGCCGAGCATGAACTTCGCCTGGCACAACGCGATGGTCTCGGCCGAGTACCTCTACGCCTCGGATGGCGCGGCCACGCCGAGCGGCTACGTCGAGCGAGCGCTGGCCAGCTACTCCGACGACCTGCCCTACCTCGGTCGCCACCATGTCGCGCTCGCGACCAGTATGGAGCTGCTGCCGATCCTGCGCGTGGCCCTGACCGGGCTGCTCTGCGCCAGCGATGGCTCGGGCCTCGCAGGCGTGTCGTTCCTCTACAACGTCGCCGACGAGTCCGACTTGATCCTCGGCGTGTTCGTGCCCTGGGGGAAGGGCCTGCGCGGGATCGACATGGTCACGATGCAGCCGCAGCTCGGCAGCGAGTTTGGGCTCGCGCCGATCAGCGCCTATCTGGAAGCGCGCGTCTTCTTCTGATCGCGAATCCCGGCTGTGGCTCAGCTGATCTTGTCGCCCGGACGCGAGCGAGGATCGAGCTCGAGCAAGGTCACCGCGTCGTCGCTGGCGCCCGCGGCCATGATCATCCCCTCGCTCAGTCCGAACTTCATCTTGCGGGCCGCGAGGTTGGCGAACACGACCACGTGCTTGCCGACCAGGGCCTCGGGCGCGTAGCTCTTGGAGATGCCCGAGAAGATGTTGCGCTGCCCGAGCGGCCCGAGGTCGACGGTCAATCGCAGCAGCTTGTCGGCCTTGGGCACCTTGTCGCAGGCGAGGATCTTGCCGACCCGCAGATCGACCCGATCGAGCGCGTCGATCGAGGCCTCGGCGGCGAGCGGCGCGACCTCGTAGTCCCAGGTCGGCGCGGGCTTGGTCGGCTGGCCGAGCGCTTGGTCGGCGGCGGTGTCGTCCTTGCTGGCCTCGACCATCGCGGCGACGCGCTTGGGATCGAGGCGCTCGGCCAGGGTCTCGTAGGCCGCCAGCACGTGCCCGGCGGGCAGCCACTCGCCTGCGTTGGCGAAGTCGAGCGGGCGCTCGAGTCGGAGCATCCGCTCGACCTTGGCCGCCCACTCGGGCAGCACCGGCGCGAGCAAGAGCCCGATCACCTGCGAGAGGTGGACGCCGAGGGTCAAGAACGATCGGGCTTGCTCGGGCTCGGTCTTGATCAGCTTCCAGGGCTCGCGCTCGGACAGGTAGAGGTTGCCGGCCTCGGCCAGCTCCAAGGTCGCGCGCAGCACCCGGGCCGTGTCGAACTCGCGGTAGAGCGCGGGCGCCTCGGCCAGCAGCTCGCGCGCGCGCACGAGCAGCGCCAAGCCGGCTTCGTCCTCGACCGCGCCGAGGGTGCCGCCGAGCCGATCGTTGAGGAACTTGATCGCGCGGCTGGCCAGGTTGGCGGCCTTGTTGACCAAGTCGGCGTTGACCCGGCTGACGAAGTCGTCGAGCAAAAAGTCGAAGTCGTCTTGGCCGCCCGAGAGCCGCGCCGCCAGGTAGTAGCGCAGGTAAGCCGGGTCGACGTGCTCCCTGAAGGTCTTGGCCAAGATGAAGGTCCCGCGCGACTTCGACATCTTCTGGCTCTCGACCGAGAGCCAGCCATGGACCTGGACCCGCGAGGGCACCGTGTAGCCGGCCGCGTTCAACATCGCCGGCCAGAACAGGCAGTGGAAGTAGACGATGTCCTTGCCGATGACATGGACGATCTCGCTCTCGGCGGGCGTGGACTTCCAATACTCGGCGAAGGACTTGCCCTCGCGCTCGCACCACTTTTGCGTGGCCGAGATGTAGCCGATCGGCGCGTCGAACCACACGTAGAAGAACTTGCCCGGGTGGTTGGGGATCTCGATCCCGAAGTAGGGCGCGTCGCGGGAGATGTCCCAGTCGCGCAGGCCCTTGTCGACCCAGTCGAGCACGAAGCGGCGCACGCTGTCTTGCAGGATGGTCGTGCCGCCCTCGCTGACCGGGTGTAGCCACTCGCGCAAGAATGCCTCGTGGCGGGGCAGCAGCACGAAGAGGTGCTCGGAGCTGCGCAGGACCGGCGTGTCGCCCGAGACCACCGAGTAAGGCTCGATCAGCTCGGTCGGCCGATAGGTCGAGCTGCACACCTCGCACGAGTCGCCGTATTGATCCTTGGCGCCGCAGTTGGGGCAGGTGCCCTTGACGAAGCGATCGGGCAAGAAGATCTTGTCGACCTCGCTGTAGAGCTGCTCGACGTCGCGGGCCTCGATGTCGCCGCGCTCGAACAAGGTGTTGAAGATCGTCGAGGCGTGCTCGCGGTTCTCGTCGCTGTGAGTGGTGTGATAGATGTCGTAGCGGATCCCGAAGGCGTCGTAGTCGGCGACGTGCTCGGCGTAGGCGCGCTCGATCAGCGCCTCGGGCGTGATGCCCTCGCGTCGGGCTCGGATCTGGATCGCCGTGCCATGGGCGTCGTCGGCCCACATGAAGATCGCGTCGTCGCCCATCAACCGCCGGGCTCGCACGTAGACGTCGGTCTGCACGGCTTCGAGCAGGTGACCGAGGTGGATCGGGCCGTTGGCGTAGGGCAGCGCGGCGGTGACGAGGACCTTCTTGGCCATGGGGGCGCTGTTCTAGCAGCCTTGCCCGCGCTTGCTAAGGCCGCGCTCGCGGGTCAACTCATGCGCGATACGCTGGTCATTCTCGCCGCTCCGACTTGCGCATACCATGAGTCATGCGTTGCCTTCGTCCCTGGTTACTCGCTTCGCTCGCTCTGCTGGCTCTCGATGGTTGCAAGCCCGACACCGGCGAGGGTGACGACGAAGTCGGCGACACGGGCACGGACACGAGCAGCGAGACCGGCACCGACACCAGCACGAGCGAGACCAGCTCCACGAGCGAGACTGGCAGCGAGCCGCTGCTCGGCAGCATCGAGGTGGTCCTGCACCCCAACCAGCCGATGGTCGTCGACGTGCTGGTCGAGCTGGCCGAGCCTGGCTTTGCCACGCTGACTCACCCCGACGATCCAGGGGTCCGAGTCGCGCGCCTCGATGGTTCGGGCGCGGCGACCAGCGTGCACTTCCGGGTTCGCGGGCTGGCGCCCGATCAGGCCCACGCGATGGAGCTCGGGCTCGGCCTGGTCGAGGGCATGCCCGGCGAAGTCCACGGCGTCGACTTCACCACCAACCCGCCGGGCCCCGGCTTCATCGCCGCGTTCGCGCTGACCGAGAACCAACCCGGCGCGGTCGACAGCGACTACCGCTTGTTCGATCTCTCGCGCCTCTACGTCGAAGGCAGCCCGAGCTTGTTCATGATCGATCCGGTCGGACGCACGCGCTGGCACTTCGGCGTCGACGAGGCCCAGGTCGGGCTCGACCAGCTCTGGGTCGGGCCCAAGCTGCGCGCCGATGGCAGCGTGCTGGTCATGCGCAACGACGCAGCGCTGATCTACGACGAGCTCGGCGAGGAGCTGCTGCGGGTCGAGGCCGACGCCGACCTCGGCGTCCACGACTTCCACCACGACCTGGTCGAGCTGCCCAGCGGCAACCTCTTGGCCTTCACGTGGAGCTACCAAGACGTCGATTACCAGGGCGAGGGCACGCTGCACGTGGCCGGCGATCGTCTGGTCGAGTTCACGCCCGCGGGCGAGCTGGTCTGGAGCTGGGACACCTTCGACTATCTCGATCCGCAGCGTCGCCGCGACGGCTTCTTCGGCAACTTCCCGATCACCGATCCCGACACCAACCAAGCGGCGTACGACTGGACCCACGGCAACGGCATCGTCTACGCCGACGGGACCATCTACGTGTCGCTGCGTCACCAAGACTGGATCCTCGCGATCGACCACGCGAGCGGCGACCTGCTCTGGCGGCTCGGCGACGAAGGCGACTTCGCGCTCGGACCGAACTCGACCTGGTTCTTCCATCAGCACTCGCCGCAGTGGCAGCCCGACGGCACGCTGATGCTCTACGACAACGGCGTCGGCAACCCCAACCAGCCCGACGCCGACGCGCACACGCGGGCGGTCCGCTTCGCGCTCGACTTCGACGCGATGACGGCGACGCAGGTCTGGCAAGACGACGACGCCAAGTTCATCTCGCCGGTGGCTGGCGACGCCGACCGGACCTCGGGCGGGCACGTCTTGCGCCTCGACTCGGTCCTCGGCGATCTGCCTGGCTCCGAGACCTCCTACTCGCGTCTGCGCGAGCTCGACCCGGCCAGCACGCCCAACGCGATCTGGTCGATCGACCTGCCGATGGGCATGTTCGCCTACCGCAACTTGCCGCTCGACCGCTTGGTCGGCGAAGCTGCGCCATGATCCTGACCTCGCGCCTCCTTCCGATTTCGCTGCTCACGCTCGCGCTGCTCGGCTGCGCCACCGACGAACCCGCCGCCGACGAAGCCGGCTCGACTGGTGAGACTGGCGACACGAGCACCGACACCGCGAGCGACACGACCGAGACTGGCGCGGCCATGATCGACGTCAGCGGCGACGCCTTCGCCTTCACGCTGCCCGGACAAGACTACGGCCGGATCGCCGACGCCACGCTCACGGTCCTCGAGCAGCCCGAGTTCACGACCACGACCGACGCCGAGGGCCACTTCGAACTGCTCGGGCTCCCGGCCGGCAGCCAGGCGACCTTCACCCTCAGCGCGCCAGGCTTCCCGGCCGCGCGGACCAAGACCTTCACGCTGCCCGAGCAAGGCCCGCTCGAGCGCGTCACCTTCCAGGTCCCCGACGACTCGCTCTTCGAAGCGCTGGCCTCGGTCGTCGGCGTGGCGATCGATCCCGGCACCTGCCAGCTGGTCAGCACCGTCACGCGGGTCGGCAAGTCGATCTACGACGCGGGCGCCCATGGTGAGGCGGGCGCGACCGTCACGATCTCGCCCGCGTTGCCAGCCGAGCTCGGCCCGGTCTACTTCAACGCCTCGGTGATCCCCGACATGACCCTGACCGAGACCTCCGAAGACGGCGGGATCGTGTTCGTCAACGTGCCGCCCGGCGAGTACGTGCTCTCGGCCCACAAGGACGGCGTGGTGTTCGAAGACGTGATCATGCAGTGCGCGGCCGGGGTCTTGGTCAACGCCTCGCCGCCCTTCGGCCTCCAGGCGCAGTGATCGCAAACTGGGTTACCCTCGCGGCGTGCCGGAACGCCTGATCCTCGTCGACGCCAGCTCGCTGATCTACCGGGCCTACTTCGCGATCCCAGCCAACTTCACGACCTCGGCGGGTCTGCACACCAACGCGATCTACGGGTTCGCCACGATGTTCCGCAAGGTCCTCGCCGGGCGTCAGCCCGAGCGCGGCGCGGTCGTCTTCGACACGCCCGGGCGCAGCCATCGGGCCGAGAAGTACCCCGACTACAAGGCTCAGCGACCGCCGATGGACTACGAGCTGCGCGAGCAGCTCGAGTGGATCGACAAGCTGGTCGAGGCCCACCAGTTCCCGCGCGTGCGCGTGCCCGGCTACGAGGCCGACGACGTGATCGGCACGCTGACCAAGCGGGCGCTCGCGGCCAACATGGAGGTGTTCATCATCTCGGGCGACAAGGACTTCGCCCAGCTGATCAGCGATCGCGTGCGCATGGTCGACACCCTGCGCGACGTCACCTACGACCCCGAGCTGGTCCGCAAGAAGTGGGGCGTGCTGCCCGAAAAATTCGTCGACCTGCTCGCGCTGATGGGCGACAAGGTCGACAACATCCCGGGCGTGCCGGGCATCGGCCAAAAGACCGCCCAAAAGCTGCTCGACGACTATGGCGACCTCGCCGGCGTGCTCGCCCACACCAGCGAGCTCAAGGGCAAGACCAAAGAACGGCTCGAGGACTTTCGCGACCAAGCCTTGCTCTCGCGCGAGCTGGCCCAGATCGAGTGCGAGGTCCCGCTCGAGCTCGAGCTCGACGCCCTCAAGCTGATTCCCGTCGAGCCGGCCGCGCTCAACGATCTCTACAAGCAGCTCGAGTTCTACTCGCTGCTCTCCGAGGCCGACGCCAAGGCCGATCAAAAGGCCGGCGCCGCGATGGACTTTTCGGTGGTCGAGAGCCTCGCCGCGCTCGACGAGCTGCTCGCCGACTTGCCCGCCGCCGACGAAGGGGCCGTCGCGCTCTTTCCGGTCTGCGATCCGCCGTCGGCCGTGCGCGGCGACCTGGCTGCGCTCGCGCTCTCGCTCGGGCCCGAGCACGCCCGCTTGATCCCGCTCGCGTGCCAAGCGGGCCTCGGCGACGCCGCGCTGGCCAAGTGCAAGCCCTGGCTCGAGGATCCGCTGCGGGCCAAGCTCGGCCACGACTGCAAGGCGCTCTGGGTCGCGCTGCGGCGCAAGGGCATCGCGCTCGCCGGGGTCATCGGCGACACGATGCTCGAGTCGTTCTTGATCGACCCCAACAAATTGATCCCGCACGAGCTCTCGCAGATCGCCAAAGAGTTCCTGCAGCGGACCTTGCCGCCGGCCAAGCGGGTGCTCGGGGCCGGCAAGCAGGCCAAGCTCTTCACCGAGCTCGACGCGGCCGAGCTGCTCGACTGGTCGGGCCAGCAGGTCGAGGCCATCGCTGCGGCGTTTGGTCCGGTCCGCGAGCGCCTCGATCAGGAGGGCCACCGCCACTACCTCGAGACCGTCGAGCTGCCGCTCTCGTGGGTGCTCGGGCAGATGGAGCTCGACGGCGTTGGCGTCGATCGGGCCGACCTCGCGACCATGGGCCAGGAATTCGCCGCTCGTCTCGTCGAGCTCGAGGCGACCATCTACGAGCTCGCCGGGCATGAATTCAACATCGCCTCGACCAAGCAGCTCGGCACCGTGCTCTTCGACGAGCTCGGCCTCCCGGTGATCAAGAAGACCAAGACCGGCTACTCGACCAACGCCGAGGTGCTCGAGCGGCTCGCGCCCAAGCACGCCATTGCCTCGCACCTGCTCGAGCACCGCAAGCTCGCCAAGCTGATCAACACCTATACCGAGGTCCTGCAGAACGCGATCAACCCCGCGACCGGCCGCGTCCACGCGACCTTCCAGCAGACCGTCGGCGTCAGCGGTCGGCTGATCACGACCGAGCCCGATCTCCAGCGCACCCCGGTCAAGACCCCCGAGGGTCGAAGGATCCGCCAAGCCTTCCCGGCCGCCCCGGGCATGAAGATCATCTCGGCCGACTGGAGTCAGATCGAGCTGCGCCTGCTCGCCCACATCAGCGGCGACGCTCGCCTCGTCGAAGCCTTCGCGCTCGGCCTCGACGTCCACGCCCGCACGGCCGCCCAGCTCTTCGACGTCGAGGTCGACAAGGTCGATCGCGAGCAGCGAGGCATCGGCAAGCTGGTCAACTTCGCGACCATCTACGGACAAGGCGCGACCGCGCTGAGCCAGATCATCGGCGTCGCCCGGAAGACCGCTCAGATCTACATCGACGAGTACTTCGAGTACTACAGCGGCGTGCGGACTTGGCTCGACGCCACGATCGCCCAATCGCACCGCGACGGCTACGTCGAGACCCTGCTCGGCCGCCGCCGCTACGTGCCCGAGTTGTCGAGCAACAACCCGCAGGATCGCCAGGCCGGCGAGCGGATCGCTGCCAACACCCCGATTCAAGGCTCGGCCGCGGACATCTGCAAGCTCGCGATGTTGGCGATCGCCAATGATCTGCATGCGGCCAAGCTCGGCACGCGGATGGTTTTGCAGATCCACGACGAGCTCTTGTTCGAAGGCCCCGAGGCCGAGGTCGAGCAGGTCTGCGCGATCGTGCGGCAGCGGATGGAGCACGCGCATCCGCTTCGCGTGCCGCTGGTCGTCGACATTGGGGTTGGCAAGACTTGGTCCGAGGCGCACTGATTGCGACTTCGGTTTCGCCAGCCCCAGAAGAGCCGCGTTCGTCGTTGCTGTGAGACGTCCAGCCGGCGGGCCAGCGGCCAACCCACGGGCCGCGTTTCCAACCTCTGACTCGCCCAACCCCGCGAGAACACTCGACTCCGTCAACGGCCCACCGCTTGCGAACGAGCGCGGCATGTTGAGCTCCGAGCACCTCGGCATCGTCGATCTCCTCAGCCGCGATCTCGCGATCGTCGGCGAGCTGGTCGCCCACGCCCGCGGCCGCAAACCACCCGCGGACCTTCGCTACGAGCAGCGAGACGGCCGCATGATCGCGTACAGCTTCGAGGGCCCGCCGCGCGAGATTCAAGTCGACTTGTTGGTGGTCTGCTTCCCGGCAGATGTGCCGGGTGCCACCCCGCAAATCGTCCTGCCCTTCGAGTGCCAGCTCGGCCGGGATCCCGAGAAGCTCTACCGCTACGTGGAGTATCTGGCGGCCGCGCGACGGGATCATCGCTGTCCTGGCCACACGGT
>JAMHUH010001087.1:0-2146 GCA_035904925.1 Nannocystaceae bacterium | reverse complement strand
CATGACGACTCCCGCGGTCGCTGCGAGCGCAACCCAATGGATGATGCCCTCCCACGCAGATGCCATAGGCGTGACTCGATCCTACGATCAATCGCCACCTCGAATGCTCTCAATTCAGAAGGTCCGACCGAGAGGATGCTCTCGCCGCGAATTGGATCAACCCGCAGCCCGCGGGACTCAGGCAGCGAGCCGAAGCCAAGGATGAGCTTTCACATTTGGTTTCGCTCGGCCGGTGTCGTGCCTCAACCCCGTACGTCAGCGTCGTAGACATACGCGACCATCACGACGAGCTGAGCCCAGGCGCTCCCCGGCGCCTGAATCAGCTCGACGTGCACTGCCATCTGCAAGCCGTCGCGTCCAAGCAGCTCCGTCGGAGCCTCGAGTTCCTCGACGTCCTGGGCGAAGAGCAGGAGTCCACGGATCGGGATTTCTGCCTGCTCCGCGATGTCTTGGAGGGCACCGTCGAGCGCCACCTTCGGCGCGAGCCGACCCTCGCGGACGTCTGCGGACCACTTGACGAGCGCGTCGTGGACCGGACCGCCGACTCGCTTCATGTCCGGCAGCCCGCGAACCTCTCGGGTGAGGTCGATCAAGTCGAACATCCACTCCTCGTCCTGAGGACGATGGCCGAGCTCGGCGGGGGCCCAGGTCGCCAGCATCGCCTCCGCCATCGCGTCGGCTCCGGCCTCGGACACGCTCAACGCCAGCAGCGTTCGCTCGGGGTCTAGCAGTGTCGCGCGAGTCATGGGGTGCAGCAGCGTCGCCTCGAGCAGCTCTTTGCGCGAGCGCGTCCCGTCGAGGACCAGCTCACCAAACATGCCGTCGACGACGGGGCGACCCAGGGAGCGACCGGCGAGCAGTCCAAGCGCGATGCGATCCCGGTCCACGGCATCGCCGACGTGGCGAGCGTGCCGGTAGTGGTCGTGCAGCCGCTCGAACTCGTCGCTCTGCGCGTCGACGAGGCTCAGCGGGGCCACGCCGGCCTCACTTCGCAGCGTGTTGAAGAGCTCCACGAGCGACGCGGCGGACCGCTCCGTGAACGCGGGCCCTGAATCTGGTGCGAGGGCGTAGCGTGTGGGAAGCGAACCGTCTGGCGAGACCCAAACCCGCGCTCGAACTTCGCCGAGGGCTCGACCTGGGGCCGCCGCGACGACCTCGATCGCCGCACCAGGATCTCGCCGATCGACCGGACAGATGACGTGAAAGCGGTTCGGTTCGGCCGGTTGCGTGCGACAGGTTTGCACGCCTCGCGGACCTCGGGTCACGTACCCGACGACCCACTCGTGAGCCCCAATCGAGCCCTCGACGGCGACGCGATCGTCGACAATCGACATCGCCAGAGGATCGATCGTCGCCGACTCGCGGCCGGCGACCAAAATTGCCATGTGATGATCGCCCTCGCGACCCAGCCAAACTCCGAAGTCTCCATTCAAACCATTCGAGCGCGCGAGCGCGAGCAAGTCGTCCAATCCCGAGCCAGCGTCGCCCTCGTTCCAAGTCAATGCTGCCCAGCCGAAGGTCTGTAGGGTAGCGCCACAACGATCGAGCATGAATTGCTGGAGGGGCAGCGTGGGTTGGCGCCCCTGCATCAACATGAAGTGGCCCACTTCCCGGGCGACACACTGCATGGCGGCACGGGGCTCGAGCTCGGCGATTTGGCCCGCGATCGTGCGGGCCAATTGGTCGCTCGGCGAGTCGCCCTCGACGGGCCGCGAGTCGATTTTGTCCGGCAGCGGCCCGATGAGCTGCCACTCGCCGACGGCCCTTCCCGATGGCCGAAAAGGCGGCGCCGAGACTGGTTTTGCGGCGATCGCAGCGAGTTCGTCCGCGCTCGGGAATTCGAGAATGCTCCCAGATCCACCGCGTTGCTTGCAGCTCACGAGCAGGATGAGTGGGAGAAGAACGACAGCGACCGAAACGCGCGCGCGTTGCATGCGGCGAGTATCGGCGATGTTCCTCTCCCCGAACACCCAACCTGAGGTGTGAACTCTCAGTTCGAGGGTTGCGACGAACTTGGATCAATCAAGGGCCAGTCGGAGGTGTTGTTGGAGTCGCGGGGTCGCCGATTGTGTTGATCACCAGATGGACGCAGGTGTCGTTCTTCTCGTCGATTCGCATGACCTCGACGCCTCCGTTGACGAGCTCG
>JAMHUH010001086.1:0-2718 GCA_035904925.1 Nannocystaceae bacterium | reverse complement strand
TCGTCCGGAGTCGGGCCTCGTCGAAGGCCCCGGGCTTTTGCATGAGCGCGGCCAGGGTCGGACCCTCGATCAGGTCCATGACCAAGAAGTAGTCGCCGCTGGCCTCGCTGGCGAAGCTGGCCCGAAAGCGGGGGATGCCGGGGTGCTCGAGCCCACGCAGGACCTCGACCTCGCGTTCGAATCGATCGAAGGCCTTCCAGTCGAGCTGCTTGCTCAGCTGCAACACCTTGATCGCGACCGCCTCGTCGGTCTCACGATCGATGCCGCGATAGGTGCTGCCCTGGGCGCCCGCGCCGAGCGGCTCCATGATCGCGTAGCGCTCGAGCCCCTCGCGCATTTAGACGATCACGCCGCCCTCGGTGAAGACCAGCAAGGTGACCGGCCCCTCGTTGAGCAGCTCGACCTCCATGTGCGCGGCGAAGCGACCCGTCTCGGTTGGGATGCCTTGCTCGCGCAGCAGCGTCGCGACCTCGAGGTAGAGCGCTTGGGCCCGCTCGGGATCCTCGGCCCGCTCGAAGCCTGGCCGCCGGCCCTTCTTGAGCGTCCCGGCCAGGGTGAATTGACTGACGACGAGCACGCTGCCGGCGATGTCGATCACGCTGCGGTCCATCGGCTTGTCGCCCGGAAAGACCCGCATGCTGGCGATCTTCTGGGCGCTCGCGCGGGCGTCGGCCGAGGTGTCGCCTCGCTCGACGCCGACCAGGACCAAGAGGCCTCGCTCGATCGCGCCGACGATCTCGCCCTCGACACGAACCCGGGCGTGGGCGACTCGTTGAACCACGGACTTCATGCGGCGGCGCGATGCTATCAGCCCGAGTCCAGCTATGCTCGGGCGACGTGGCCTTGCCCTTGCTCTCCTTGCTCGCCCTGCTCGCCAGCCCGGTCGAGCTGAGCTGGGAGGCCAGCGAAGCGTGCCCAGGGGTAGGGGAGCTCGATCGGGCCATCGACGCCTGGATCGCCGCGAGCCCCGAATTGGAGGCCGAGGTGCACGTGCGAGGTCGGGTCTCGGCCTGGGCGGGCGGCTACCAGCTCGACCTGAACATCGGGCTCGGCTCGCGCGAGCAGGGCCATGTCCTGCGCAGCCACGATTGCGCCGAGCTGACCGATCTCGCGGCCTTGTTGATCGCCAGCGCGATCGATCCCTTCGTGCTCGGTCGGGGCACGGACGCGGAGATCGATGTGTTCGAGCACCTCGACGCGATCGTGATCGTGCCCGAGCGGCTCGCGGCGCCGGTCGAGCGCTCGCCCGAGGGAGAGCCCGAAGAGCAGCCCGACACGGGCCCGATCGAGACGCGGGCGCCCGAGCTCGAAGGTCCGGCCGAGCCCGAGGAGTCGCAGATCTTCGATCCGGTCGACGGTCGAGAATTTGGCCCGATCACCGCGCTCGAGCCCGGCGAGCCCCGACGCGCGCGGCCGCGGATCGAGGGCTTCTTGGCCGCCTCGGGGCTCGGCTACGCGGGCTTGTTTCAGCGGCCCAGCGGCGGCGTCGAGCTCTACGGGGGCATCGATCGCGGCGCGCTGCGGATCGCGGTCGGTGCCGCGGGTTGGTTCGGTGGCCAGTTTCGCTCGAGCGAAGGGGTGGGCGGCAACCTGCAAGCAGGCAGCGCGCTGCTCGAGGTCTGCGGGGTCCCGAGCCTCGCGCCGCGCTCGACCGGACGCTCGCTCGGCTTTCCAGTCTGCGCGAGCGGGATGGCCGGAGCGATCGTCGGGCAGGGCGCTGGCGTGGCCTCGCCCGCGCTCGTGGTTCGACCCTGGGCGGCGCTCGGGGCCGACGTTGGCCTGCGCTGGCGGGTCCATCCTCGCGTCGCCCTGCGCCTCGGCGTCGGGGTGTTGGCCAACTTGATTCGCCCGGTCTGGGAGGTCGCGGGGCCGATCGTGAGCTTCACGACCCCGCCGGTGACGGGCAGGGTTCGGCTCGCGCTCGAGCTCGTCTGGGGGCGCCGATGAGGTCGCGAGGCGGGATTGAAGAATCTCGACACGAGATCGGGCGCGGCCGGACAGGAGCGCGGGAGTGATGAGCGCCAACCTCGACAGCGGCACCTGGCCGGGCGCCTCGACGCCCTGGTCGACCTTCGCCGCGCTCTACCGCGAGCACTACGCGTTCGTCTGGCGCTGCGCGGCGCGAATGGGCGTGCGCGAGGCCGAGCTCGAGGACGTGGTCCAAGAGACCTTCGTGATCGCGCTGCGTCGGCTCGACGAGTTCGACCTCGAGGCCGAGGGCAAGGCGTCGAGCTGGCTCTTTGCGATCTTGCGCAACGTGATCCGCAACCATGCTCGCGGCGAGCGACGTCGCGCCGCCCGAGTCGCCGGCTATGGCCAGCAGCCGATCGATCTCGAGCAGCGAGCTCGCGCGGGTCAAGCCGGGCAGATCCTCGGTCGTCGCTTGCTCGGCGAGTTTCTCGATCAGCTCGACGACAAGCGGCGGGCCGTGTTCGTGCTCGCCGAGCTCGAGGGCCTGACCGGGCGCGAGATCGCCGACGCGCTGGCGATCAACGTCAACACCGCTCACGCCCGACTCCGCGCCGCTCGGCAGGCCTTCCGCGATCACTTTGGCGAGGTCGACGAGCTCGAGCTGGCGAGGGCCCACGCCGAGCCGGTGCCCGAGGCCGCGCGCCAGCGTTCGTGGGCGCTGCTGGTCGGCCTGGCGCCGACACCCGGGCTGGTCGCGACCAGCAGCATGCTCGGCAGTCTCGGGTTGGTGAAGCTCGTCGCTGGGTT
>JAMHUH010001085.1:0-14671 GCA_035904925.1 Nannocystaceae bacterium | reverse complement strand
GCGTCCGGCACGTCGAGCAGCTCCACGCGGTCGAGCTCGATCCGGGCGACCTCGATCAGCTCCGGATCTTCCATTCCCTCGGGGTGATCGGCGAGGTAGTCCGGGAAGGGCTTCGAATAGTGGCGAAGGTCCGCGTCGTGCGAGGGCTCGTGCAGGACGTAGTCGGTCAGCACATTGTGAAAGCGGACGTGGCCGAGCATCCAGGCCACCGTCGGGAAGTGCTCCTCGAGCACCCCGGCCAAGCGCCAGTAGTAGTCGTTGGCGTAGATGTCCATCCGATCGAGCGCGGTGAAGCCCTCGCTGTGCTCGAACACCGCGGCGAAGCTCTCGCGCAGCTCGGGCGAGGCCGTGGCCAGGAAGTCGGCGACGCCGGTCGGGAAGCGGATCGCTTGCCAGAACAGGTCGAGGTTGGCCGCCATCGAGGTCGGGCCCGAGCCTCGGGCCGCGAGCGTCGCCGCAGCCATTCGCTCGAGGTCGACGCGCGGCCGCTCGGGCGTGGGCACGGGGCTGCGCGGGCGGGCACCGAGCACCTCCTCGGCGATCGCCGCCGCCTTGCGCTGCTCGTCGCGCAATTCTTCCCAGGCCGGCACGTCTTCGTCCCACTCGACCAGCGACGAGACCGGGCCCCACACGCGAAGCGCGTCGCGGTAGAGCTGCCAGACCTCCTCGGGCACCGGGCCGAGGTGCGAGTCGAATTTGTAGAGCCCGCGATCGGTGTGGTTGGCGAGGTGAAATTGCCAGACTCGCTCGCCCGGGATCCCGGCCAAGTAGGCCTGCGGATCCCAGCCATGGTTGCGGGCGCTGACGATCACGTTGTTGAGGTCGAGCAGCAGCAGACAGTCGGCCCGCTCGGCCAGCGCGGCCAGGAACTCCCACTCGGGGATCTCGTTGGCTCGAAAGCCGACGTAGCTCGACACGTTCTCGATCAGGATCCGCCGACCGAGGATGTCCTGGACTCGAGCGATCCGCTCGGCGACCGCATGCAGGGCCTCTTCGGTGTAGGGCAGCGGCAACAGAGCGTGGCTGTGCTCGCCGCGGACGCTCGACCAACACAGGTGATCGGACACCCACGCCGGCTCGATCCGATCGATCAAGACCTGCAGACGATCGAGGTAGCCACGATCGGGTGCGTCGGGCGAGCCGACGCCGAGGCCGACCCCGTGCAACACCACCGGGATGTCGCGTCGGATCGCGTCGAGCGTGGCGAGCGGGCGCCCGCCCGCGCCAAAGAAATTCTCGCTGATCGCCTCGACCCAATCGACGTCGAGCCCCTGGACCAGCGCCCGCGCAAAATGGCGGGTGCGCAGGCCCACGCCGTGACCGAGGAAGGGTCGGGCGCTCGTGGTCAGGGCCGGCACGGGGCCCCGGTCCAAGCGGGCTCCCCCGCGGTCGAACTCGCGGTCTTCGGGCATCGACGTGCACCTTACGCCAACTTGGTTGATTGGCGTAACCTTCGCGTGGGCCTCGGCAATCTGCCCCCGCAACCGCCATGACCAAGACCAGCACGCAGTTCATGTCCGCCTTCGCACTCTCGGCCGCCGCGCTCTTCCTCGGCGGGTGCAACAAGGACAAGCCCGACACCGTCGACCCCGACAGCGGCAGCAAGGCCAACGTCGATCAGCCGGACGCCGCAGCCGCCAAGCTCGACCCGGACGCCCAGGTCAAGTGCTTCGGCATCAACTCCTGCGAGGGCCAGAGCGCCTGCAACGTCAAGAAGCCAGAGCTCGGGATCGAGCACGCCTGCGCCGGCGAGAACGCCTGCGCGGGCAAAGGCTGGATCAAGGTCACGCGCAAGGAGTGCGACGAGAAGAAGGGCGAAGAGCTCAGCTAGCTCAACCCATCCCACGCCGAAGCGACCACCCCACGCCGAAGCGACCCCACCTGCGCCGAAGCCAGGAACCAAGGGGAGCGAAGCGAACCCGCTGCCCATTCCCCGCAAGGGCGAGACGGCCCGAGCAGGGGAACCAAGCAATCTCCAGTCTACAGGGCCGGGAGGAGGGGGTTCCTCGAGCGAAGCTCGAGGGGGAGGCCGGCGGCCGGCCTCCCTTCAAGCTCTCAGCCACCGCACTGCGAGAGCGCCCAGCCGAGGCCGAGCACGATCGTCCACTTCAGCACCCAGACCAGCAAGAAGGTCTTGATCACGGCCGGGCCATAAAAGCGCAGCGCCTGGCCGACCTTCAGCCGTCGGATCATCGCGCCCCAGCTGGCCCGCTCGCGCAGCCGCAGGTACCACGCGGCGACTCGAGGCCGGCGATGCGCCGCCATGCCGCGGGCGAAGCCGATGTGCTCGAGCCGGGCGATGACGGCCGTCCAGGCCAGGTCCGCCAGCGTGTAGTGGTCGCCCGCCAGCCAGCGCTGCTCGCCGAGGTGCCGCTCGAGCCCATCGAGCACGGCTTCGATCTCCTCGACCAGCTCGCGGGTCGCGTTGCGACCACTGACCGCCTGCTCGAGCTTGTCGATGTCCTCGAGCTTGTGCCGATAGACCTCGGCCAGCTCGGGGTGCTTGCGGCTCAGCTTGCGCAGCTGCTTGCGCTTTTGCCCGAGACTCCAGCGCTTGAGCCAGCGGGTCAGGCCCTTGGTCTGCGCGAGCTCGAGCTCGCGCATCGGCAGCTGGTCTTGCAGGTCGATCCAGTGCGTGACCTGGTCGCGCAGCTCGGGTGGAACCAAGCAAGGGCCGGGGAAGCGACGATCGATGGCCTCGATGATCTCGCGCGAGCTGGTGATGATCTCGTCATCGATCGCGAGGGTCGGCACGACCAGGCGCGGGTTGAGCTTGGCGTACCAAGGCTGCAGCTGCTCGTGCGCGGGGCCGATGTTGACGATCGTGCCCTGCCACGCGACGCCCTTCTCGGCCAGCGCGAGCCGGACCTTCTGCGAGCAGAGCGAGGTCGGGAAGTGGTAGAGATGAACGACCATCTCCGGGCTCGGCGCGGTGGGAGGCTCGGCCGACTCGCCCTCCTCGGCCAGCCGCAAGATCCTCCCCGACCCCTCGCCGGGCGCGGACGCCGAGTCGGCGGAAGGGGAGCTGGCCATTCCGGGGGAGTGTACGACGCGTTTGCCTGGGCCTGACCGAAGTCGGCTCGATTGGGCTCGCCCTGGCCGACAGCATCGATCCGCCGCGGCCGCGGCCCTGCTCCGAGTCCCGCTCCCGCTCCGAGCGATCCCAGGATCGTCGGGGTGATGGCGGCGAGGTTGGCCCCATGGACGCGTCGGCTTCGGCGAGCTCGGGCATGCTCCGAGGTTGCCCTCGTTCGAGCTCGTCACGCAGATCCGCTCGTCGACCCCGGAGCCGTCGAGCGCCTCGGTCGACGCGACTGCCCTTCGCCATCGGGCCAGGACTGGTCGAGGCTTCGCGCCAGGGGAGCTACGACGTGGTCGCCCGCGCATTTTTTTTTGATCCGCCCGAATCGCAGTAATTCGCGCTGTTCGAAGTTTCGGCATTCAGAAGGGCGAGCGAAATTCGTTCTTCCTCGGAAGCGAGAGAGGGTGTAGCGTATCCTTCAGCCCCCGCAGAAAGGTCCAGAACCGTGAAGGTCACCGAGATTGATCTCAGCACCATGCTGAAATTCTCGCCGGACACCGGCCGCTTGTTGCTCGGCTCCGATCGAATGCTGCTGTTTCGGCAAGAAGCATTCGCCACGCTGCGCAAGCTCATGATCGAGCAACTCGGCGAGAAGGTCTCGCGGGGACTGCTCGCGCAGTTCGGGCATCGCTGCGGGATCGGTGATCACGAAGCGCTGATCAAACAATACGCTTGGGACTCGGAACTCGATGAGATGTCGGCCGGCCCGGTCATGCACATGTGGGAGGGGATCGTCCACGTCCAGCCGACCCTGCTCGAATTCGATCGCCAGACCGGCGCGTTTCACATGCGCGGTGAATGGCGCAATTCCTACGAGGCCGAGATTCATCTCGCCGAATATGGAAAGAGCGACGAACCCGTCTGCCACACGCTGACGGGCTACGCGTCGGGCTGGTGTTCGGCGTTCCTCGGCGCGCCGCTCGTGGCCGTCGAGACCAAGTGTGTCGGCAAAGGCGACGAATTTTGTGCGTTCGAGATTCGTCGGCCCGGCGATTGGGGCCCCGAGGCGGAGCCTTGGAAGGAGTCGTTGGCGACGAACGCGAAGTCGCTCTCGAAAGAGCTCGAGCTCAGGCTGCGCGAGGTCGAACAGTACCGAACCACCCTGGCGGAGCTCGGGACCCCGATCATCCAGGTCTGGAAAGAAGTCGTCGTGTTGCCGATCATCGGCGTCGTCGATTCGCGCCGCAGCGAGCACATCACCCATACCTTGGTGAAGCGGGTCGCGGACGAAGGGGTTCGCTGCGTCCTGGTCGATCTCACCGGCGTCGACTCGGTCGATACGGTGACGGCGGAGCAGTTCGTCAAGATGGCTCGCGCGGTCAAGCTGCTCGGAGCCCGCTGCACCATCACGGGGATCCGGGCCGAGGTCGCCCAGACCCTCACGAGCATGGGCGTCGACCTCGAAGGGCTGCAGACGGTGCGCAGCCTCCGGGAGGGTCTCGAGGACAGCTTGCGCTTCTTGGGCTACGCGGTGACCCGCAAGCCGGGCTACGCCGACTGAGGACCCCGGTCGAATGACAGCGTCGCCCATTGACGGTACCTCTGGTCCGGTCCATGACGCTCGAAAACCGAGTCAGCCGTGCCTGAAATCCTCGACACCCTGCGCACCTGGGACGATCCCGCGGTGAGGTACCGCGCCCTGCTCGTCCTCGACGAGAAGAACCCGCGCTCGGCCGCGATGCGAAGCCTCGCCAGCCAAGTCCGCGCGTCGCCCGATTGCAACGCGATCATCGAGGGTGCCGTCGAACTGCGCCACCGCGCCTATCGCAAGTGGCAGGGCCCGCATTGGGCGCTGGTCCAGTTGGCGGAGCGCGGCCACCCTGGCCAAGATCCGCGCATCGAGACGATCCGCGACGATGTCTTCGCCTGGATCCTGGCGCCCGAGTTCCTCCAGCCCAACTGGACCCGGCGCATCGACGGGCAACCCGAGCGAGTCCGCCGCTGCGCGTCCATGGAGGGCAACGTATTGTGGGCGAGCTTGCAGCTGGGCCTGATGGACGATCGCTTGCAGATCCTCGCCGACCGGCTGACGGAGTTTCAGTGGCCCGACGGCGGGTGGAACTGCGACGTCCGGCCCGAAGCGCGGCAATCGTCGTTCGTCGAGACCGTGCTGCCGCTGCGGGGCCTCGCTGCTTGGGTCGCGGCGACCGGCGACGCCAAGGCCCGCGCGACGCTGACCCGGGGCTTGACGCTGGTCTTGGACCACGAGCTGCTCTTCCATCGTGGAGGCGGCGAGATGATCCGCCCGACCTGGGGCCCCGATCCCGCGCGAATCGGCTTCCCCATTCGCTTCTTCGACCTCCTGCTGGTGCTCGAGCTGATGGCCGACGCCGGACAGGTCGACGACCCACGTTGCCGGCGTGCGCTCGACCTGCTCATGGCCAAGCGCACCAAAGCGGGGGGCTTCCCCCTCGATGCTCGCCGACCCAAGACCAGCGAATCGATTTGCAGCAATTGCACCTCCGCGAGCTGGGGCCCAGGGGGACGGGCGCGGATGAACCCCTGGGTCACGATCAACGCGTTGCGAGTGCTGCGACGCGCGGCAGGTTCTCGAGCAGCATCGTGGCCGGGAATTGCGGGTCGCACGAATCGACATGAATGACCAAAGCCGCGTCCGCCCGAGGGCGAACGCGGCTTTGCGAAATCCGAGCTGGAAACTGCGCGGCTCGGCTCGAGGGCTACTGCGGATCGGGGTTGATCACGCCGGTCCCAGTCCCACCGAGGTAGGCGTAGCTGTCGAAGGAGTCGTAGCCGACGATCACGACCGAGAACGAGTTGTCGCCGCCATCGAAGACATGCACGCCGTCGGCGACCGGGACCCGAGCGACCTCGTAGCCGCTGTTGGCGACCGGGATGAACAGGTTGTCGGCGATCGCGGCGCCGTCGAGCAGGACCTCGGCCCCGGCCTCGCGCGCGACCACGGCGACGTCGGTGGTCCAGGTGCTCGGGACCAGGACGACGTAGCGGGGCAAGAACTGCTCGACCGGGCTGAGCTGGACCATGGCCGGATCCCCGGTCCCACCAGCGCCAGGGTTCTGCGCGCCGGTCATGTAGTTGAGCACCGCGATCGGCTTGGTCGCCTCGATCTCGAAGTCGCCCGGCTGGGCCACGGTCCCGCCCGCGTAGAATTCCATCACCTGGCCGGCGTTGAGCATGAAGTTGTTCATCGGCAGCCCGGTCACCGCCGCGTTGGCGCTGAGCGTCACCTGGGTCCCGTCCTCGGACGCGTAGATCTGCCAGAGCGAGGTGTCGACCTGGGCGCTGCGCGGGGGCACGCGCGAGGCGATGAAGTGCTCGCCCCAGAGGCGCACGCCCGAGAGCTGCTCTTCGAGGTGATCGCAGGCTTGGACGTTGACCGGGATGTTGGTGCACTCGTTGCCCGAGAAGACCGCGACCGGATGATCGACGTCGGGCGTCTCGACCCGCGTGCCGGTCAGGCCGGTGTTCAAGGCCTTGGTCATGACCTCGGCGATGTCGCCCTCGTTGAGCTGGATCATGAAGGGCACGCCAGCTTGGCCCGCGGGCACGCCCGGACCCGCGACCGTGGCGGTGCTCGGCGTGATGGTGACCTGGGTGCCGTCGACGGCGGCGACGATGGTCACGTAGGCGCCTTGATCACCAAAGCCGTCGTTGATGACCTTCCAGCCGACGACCTGATTGAAGCGATCCCAAGTCGGGACCGGGTAGAGCATCGAGGCGTCGGACAAGAACGAGGTCGAGCCGTCGACCGGGTTGAACTGGTAGGCGATGATCGGCACGTCCGAGGTCAGGCGATAGGCGCCGCCGGCCTTGATGCCGCTGTCGTCTTGGTTGAAGGCCGGCAGGTTGAAGGTCTGGAGGCTGATCGGGTTGACCATGGTCGGTCCGGCGACCGGGTTCCAGACGTTGCCTTGCTTGCGCTCGACCACGACCGTCGCGACCTGACCCTGCTGCACGTTCGAAACCGCGATCGCAAATTGCTGGTTCTCGGCCGCGTCGTGCGAGTCGAGATCGACCCCGTAGAACAAGCAGCCGACCGTGCTGTTGCCTTGCAGGGCCTGATCGCAGGTCTCGGGGATGACCGGGCCGGGCGGCATCATCATGTCCGGCGGCAGCATCATGTCGAGCTTCATGCTCGTGTCGGACTCGCTCGTGTCGCTCGTGGTGGTCGGGTCGGTGCTCGAGCTGTCCATGTCGGTCGTCGAGGCGTCCGGGTCGGTGCTCGAGCTCTCGGCGTCGGTGCTCGAGCTCGAGCCCTGCGTCGAGCTGCTCTCGCCCTGGGTCGTGGTGTCGCCGATCTCGTCGGAGCCCGCGGCCGAGGTGCCGTTGTCGCCGGTGCTCGAGGAGCCGTCGTTGCAAGCGAGCGGGAGCAGGGCGAGGAGAGTCGAGGCGAGGATCAACGAGCGAGTGCGCATGGGTCGGGAGGCTATCGCAAACTCGCGCGAGACCGCGAAAATCCCGCGATCGCCCTCAGAGCGGGCCAAAGCGCCGGACGCAGCAGGGGCCTGGTCGTGGGGTCTGGCTGGGCATCGGGGCTGGCCGGAAATGGGGCCTCCTCGATCGATCCTACGCGGATGCTCGTGCTCCCGAAGTGGGGGCTTCACGGGGAATATCGCCGTCCCACGCTCGGCTCCCCCACTCGTACTCGAACGCCAATGTCCGCCTCGGAGGGACGCCGACATTCCCCGCCGCCCGAGTTCGCAGACGTCGGCGCCGCCCCACACGGACACTGAAAATTCGCCGCGACGCTCGATCCGAGTTTGAGCGTCACGACTGCCCGCAATGGTCAGCAATGACGAGCTCGCATTGTTTGTTGGAAGCGGCACGAAAGCCCGCGAACTCGGGCGGCGGGGAATATTGGCGTCCCATCCGAGCGGACATTGGCGTTCGAGCGTGCGATCCTCCAATGGTGTCCTGTCCGTCAGAGCGAGCAGTCGACCGGAAATCCACCCGGCAGCCCGCCCGCGTAGGGCGAGGGCTCGGTGCCGAAGGGATGCGCGAAGAAGAAGTTGGCGACGCTGGCCCCGTAGCCAGGTGGGACCACGTGGCCGCCTCCGTGGTCGCACAAGAACGCGAAGCTGCCGTTGCCGACGAGCTGGTTGAACCAGGCCAAGCTGAGGGTCTTGAAGTTGACGACGCCGCCGAAGATGTCGTTGTCACCGCCGTGCACGATCATCGCGGCGAAGTGATTGTCGGCGTCTTCGAAGGGCAAGGTCGTGTAGGCGCCGCCGCTGAAGCTGGTGACCGAGGCGATGTAGCGCGAGCGGGCCATGCTGAAGGCGACCGTCTGGAGCCCGCCCGCGGACATGCCCGAGGTGTGGATGTGACGCGGATCGACGCCCTGCTCGAGCGCACAAGCGACGATCTCGTCGGCCAAGATCATGTCGTCGAGGCGCGGGGAATTGTTGACGACGAACCAGGGGAATTCGCCGACGTCGTCGGCCGGATAGGGGGCCGCGACCACGCCACCCTCGGCCAGGATCGCGTCGATGACCGCGGGCGAGAGCGTGTACGCGGCCTCGGCCGGATCCGAGCCGTAGGCGTGCCAATAGATGACCAGCATCCCGCCCGGCTTGGGGTTGTCGCCGACCCAGAGCTTGACCGTGCGCGGGGCGATCTCGGTCGGCGAGAAGACCACGTTGGTGGTCGAGAAGGTCGGGCACGCGGCCGTCGGCGTCGGCAGGTTCTCGGGCTGCGGCGGCTCGCCAGTCTCGTCGCCGCTGGTCGGGCTGGTCTCGCCGGTCTCGCTCGTGCCGGTGTCCGTCGACGTGGCCGCGCCGGTCTCGTCGCTCTCGCCAGCTTCGTCGCCCTCGGCCGAGGGCGCGACGCAGGCACAAACACAAACCAGGCAGGACCAGGCGATTCGCGGGCGCATCGGCGCCACGTTATCCCGCCCGTCCGGCCCACGCCATGGCCGACTACTTGCTCTTTTTTTTCTTGGGCTTGTAGAGCGGGTTGATCTCGAGCGACTCGTCGGCCTCGATGTCGTCGAGCGCCTTGCCGACCACGTCGAGGTTGTCGCGGATCGCCTTCAGAATCTCGGGGAAGCGCTCGGAGTCGGCGACGCCTGGGCTGAGCTCGTCCTTGAGCGCCTCCCAGTCGCGGAAGGCCTTGCCGATCTCGGCTTGGGTGTTGCCACCTTCGACGCCCTTGCCGGTCAGGTCATCGTAGGTCTCGATGAAGGCCTTGGACCGCTCCTTGTACTTGTCCTCGAACTTGGCGAAGGCCTTGTCGTCCTTCCACTTGGGCGCCTCCTTCTCGATCGTGTCGAGGTGGTCGCGGAAGTCGGCCAAGAAGTCGCGATACTCGCCCATCCGGGTCTTGATCCACTCGCGGGCGCCCTTCTCGAACATCCGCGCGTTCTCGGCCGCGATCTCGTCCTGCGACTCGTGACCGGCCGCCTTGCGAGCTTCGGCCAGCTCCTCGGGCGTCATCTCCGGGTTGTAGTCCTTGAGGTCGCGGGTCTCTTTGTGGGTGTTGAGCTTCTCTTGCCGAGCGCTGTCGTCACAGGCCATCGGCGCGAGGCTGCCAGAGGTGAGCAAGATGGCGAGGGCGAGCCGAGTCGTACGCGGGAGCATGGCGGCGCGAGCCTATCATGCGCGATCGTCAAGCCAGGATGGATCGAGTATCTTGCCCGCGTGACCGATGAAGGCACGCCCGGATCGGCGACGCCAGCACGGCTGGCCCGCGCCGTGCTCGACGTGCTCGAAGGCCGGAGCCCGGGGCCCGCTGCCCTCGCGACGGTGATCCGCAGGTCGGGCTCGGCCCCGCAGGTCGTCGGCGCCCGCATGCTGATCGACGCCGAAGGCAGCTTGCTGGGCACCGTCGGCGGCGGCGCGATCGAGGCCCAGGTGCTCGACGCCTGCCGGCAGGTGCTCCGCACCGGCAAGCCGCAGACCGTCGAGGCCCACCTGGTCCGCGATCTCGGCATGTGCTGCGGCGGCGCGATGGAGGTGTTCGTGGAGTACTTGCAGGCCGAAGCGCGGGTCATCGTCCTCGGCGGCGGGCACGTCGCTCGAGCCCTCGCCCCGCTCTGCCGCACGCTCGGCTATCGCGTGCTGGTCGTCGAGGACCGCGAGGAGATGCTCGAGGATCCGGCCTTCGCCCAGCTCGAGCGGCTCTGCTTCGACGCCGACGAGATCGACGAGGCCGTGCCGGATCTGTGCGAGCGCGACCACCTGATCATCGTCACCCGCGACCACGCTCGCGACGAGCGGGCGCTGGCCAAGCTGCTCGAGCTGCCCCACGCCTACCTGGGCATGATCGGCAGCCGTCGCAAGGTCCACACGATCCTGGCCCGGGTGCTGCGGCGCTACGACGAGCGCGGCCGGCCGCGCCCGGATCTCTCGAAGCTCCACGCGCCCGTCGGGCTCGCGCTCGGTGGCCGAACCCCGGCCGAGATCGCCGTGAGCATCGCCGCCGAGCTGATCGCCCTGCGCCACGGCGGCGAGGGCCGACCGATGAGCATCGTCGACGAAGCCGCAGCCAAGCTCGGCGTCGAGCCGGGCTGACTCCGAGGGCCTTCGCGTGCGATCTGCCCGGCGGACGACTCGCAACACTTCCTCGGGCACGATCGGCTCGACGTGTCGGATCGCGCCGAGGCCCAGTTATCATCCCGCCGTGCGCCTCCCGATCCTCGCGGCGAAGCTCGCGCTCGTCCTGCCGCTCGTGCTCTCGCTCGCGTGCGGCAAGTCGAGCGGACGGACCAAGGTGACGGTGTTCGCGGCCGCTTCGCTGACCGAGAGCTTCGCGGCGCTCGAGCGAGCGTTCGAGGCCGAGCACCCCGAGTACGACGTCGAGCTGGCCTTCGCCGGCTCGCAGCTCTTGGCCACGCAGCTGCTCGAGGGCGCGCGCGCGGACGTGTTCGCGTCGGCCAACCCCGAGCAGATCGATCGCGTCGCGACCGGGCGCGAGCTGCTGCATCGGGCCCGCTTCGCCAGCAACCGGCTGGTCGCGGTCGTGCAGCGCGACGGCGAAGTGAAGAAGATCGAGCAGCTCGGGGCCGAGGGCGTGCGAGTGGTGCTCGCTGGCGAGACCGTGCCTGCGGGCAAGTACGCTCGCTTGGCGCTGGCCGAGCTCGGGATCGCCGAGGCGGTCGAGGCCAACGTGGTCTCGAACGAGGTCGACGTGCGTGGAGTGATCGCCAAGCTTCGCGCCGGAGAGGCCGACGCGGGCATCGCCTACGCGACCGACCTGCGCGGCTCGGAGGCCCAGCTCGAGGGCATCGAACTGGCCGTGAACGTGCACGCCCACTACGAGCTGGCGGTGCTCGGCGACGCCAACAACCCGAGCGGCGGCCAAGCCTTCGCGGCCTTCGTGACCAGCGACGAGGGCCAGAAACTCATGCAAGGGTTCGGCTTCGTCGCCCCCGACTCCACCGCCAAGCATGACTGAGTCTGGCCAAGGCTCGCGCGGGCCAGACCGAGCGCCGCGGGCCGCGAGCGAGGGCTACGGTCACTGGCTGCTGATCCCGCTCGCGCTGCTCGGGCTCGCGCTCTTCGTGCTGCCGCTGCTCGGCCTGCTCGCGCGCGCGCCCTTGGCCGAGCTGCCCGAATTGCTGACCCGCGAGGTGGTCGTGGCGGCGCTCGGGCTCTCGCTGGTGGTTTCGCTCGCGGCGCTCGGGCTCGCGTTGCTGATCGGCTTTCCGATCGCATGGTTGCTCGCCCGCTTCGAGTTCCCCGGCCGTCGCCTGGTTCGCGCGCTGGTGACCTTGCCGATGGTGCTGCCGCCGGTGGTCGCCGGCGTGGCTCTGCTCAGCGTGTTCGGTCGTCGCGGTCTGTTCGGGCCGCTGCTCTCCTCGCTCGGCATCGAGCTGGCCTTCACGACCGCGGGCGCGATCCTGGCGGCGACCTTCGTGGCCGCGCCCTTCTTGATCATCACGCTCGAGGCCGCGCTCGAGCGGGTCGATCGCCGGCTCGAGGACGCCGCGGCCACGCTCGGCGCGACCCGACTTCGGATCCTGTGGACGGTCACGCTCCCGGCGATCCGGCCCTCGTTGTTGGCTGGCCTGGCGCTGTGCTGGGCCCGGGCGCTGGGCGAATTCGGGGCGACCATCACCTTCGCCGGCAACTACCCCGGGCGCACGCAGACCATGCCGTTGGCCGTCTACGAGGCGATGCAGAGCGACCCCGACGGCGCGCTGGCGATCTCGCTGGTCTTGTTGGTCGTCTCGCTCGGCTTGCTCTTCGGCCTGCGTGGGCGACTCGGAGCGGCGGACCCATGAGCATCCGTGCCGACCTGGGCCTGCGTCGCGGCGAGTTCGAACTCGACCTGGCCTTCTCGGCGCCGTCGGGTCAGGTGCTGGCGCTGCTCGGCAGCAACGGCGCCGGCAAGTCGACCGCGCTCGCGGCCATGGCCGGGCTGCTCCCGCTCGCGCGCGGCGAGCTGATCGTCGACGAGCGGATCCTCGAGCGGGTCGCGACCCGCACACGCCTGCCTCCGCAAGCGCGCGAGGTCGGCGTGCTCTTCCAAGGCCTCGCGCTCTTCGAGTCGATGAGCGCGCTCGACAACGTCGCCTATGGTCCGCGCTCGCGCGGCGTCGGCAAGGCCGAGGCGCGGGCGGAGGCAAGGGCCTGGCTCGAGCGCTTCGGGATCGCCGAGCTGGCCGAGCGCCGACCCAGCCAGCTCTCGGGCGGCCAAGCCCAAGCCGTCGCGCTGGCCCGCGCGCTGATCGTCGCGCCCAAGCTCTTGCTGCTCGACGAGCCGCTCGCCTCGCTCGACGCCGAGAACCGGATCGAGGCCCGCGCGGTCCTTGTCCAGACCCTGCGCGAGTTCGCGGGTGTCAGCGTGATCGTCACCCACGAGCTCGGCGACGCGCTGACCCTCGCCGACCGCGTGCTCGTGCTCGAGGCCGGCAAGCGGGTCCAAGAGGGCAGCCCGCAGGCGATCGTCGAGCGGCCCGCGACCGCGCATCTACGCGCGATGGTCGAGAGCTGGCGCGGCGGTTAGGCTCGCCACCGCATGGGCGCGGAGCCGATCCCAACCAAGCAACGCCTCCTCGGGCTCGACGCCCTGCGCGGGATCGCGGTGCTCTTGATGATCGAGCAGCACCTGGGCGTGTGGCTGTGGACCGGCCCCGGCCCGGGCGAGACGCTCGAGAACTATCCCGGACTCCTGGCCTTCAACGCGCTGGGTGGCGGGGCGGCCCCGGCCTTCGTGACCCTGGCCGGGATCGGCAGCAGCCTCCTGGTCAGCAAGCGCGAGAGCCCCGATCGCTCGCTCTTCTTGCGCGGGCTCGTGGTCATGGGCTTCGGCTACCTGCTGAGCTTCCTGACCCCGAGCTGGTTCGACCTGCGCTGCTCATGGTTCGTGCTCCACCTGATGGGCTTGGGCATGTTGACCACGCCGCTGTGGCGACGCTTGCCCACGAGCGCGCTGCTCGGGCTGGCCTTCGCGGTCTTGGCCGCGACCGGGTTCGTGCAGGCCTGGCTCGACACGCCGCTGCACCTGACCAACGACTACATGGCCGGCCGCGCGCCCAGCTCTCCGCAGCAATACACGGCCCTGCGCCTCGCCCTCGCCGAGGCCCAGTTCCCGGTCTTTCCTTGGTTCTCGTTCTTCTTGGCCGGGCTCGCCTGCGGGCGCTGGGTCAGCGAGGGCAAGCTCGACCTGATCGCCAAGCTCGCCGGTGGCGTGCTCGGGCTCGGTCTGGTCGGCGTGATCGTGCACGGGTCGATCGTCGTGCCCAAGACCAGCGTGGCGAGTCGGACCCTCGCGCTCAACGTGCCCTTCTTCCCGGCCTCGCCGACCTTGGTCGCGCTGCTGCTGGCGGCCGTGCTGATCGGGATCTGGGCGGTGATGGCGATCGAGCGCCGACGCGCGCTCGCGGACGCCAACCCCTTGGTCACGCTCGGGCGCGCCTCGTTGAGCCTGCTGCTGCTGCACGTGTGGCTGTTTCGCGAGGCGACCCGACCGGTCGGGATGTGGCAGTCGCTCAGCCTCGGCGCCGCGCTGGCGGTGCTGCTCGGCTTCATCGCGTTCTCGGCGGTCGCGAGCCGGCTCTGGCAGAAGGTCGACTACAAATTCGGCGCGGAGTGGCTGCTTCGCAAGCTGGCGCCCTGACCATGCAGACTTCGCTCGAGCTGGAGTCGATCCTCGCGCTCGTGCGTGACCGGGTGGTCGTGAGCGCTCGTCGACGTCGAGTCCTGGTCATTCTGGCGGTCTTGTTCGGGCTCGCTTGCGAGGCCCGCGAAGCCGTCCCGCCCGCCTCCGCCGAGTCCGGGCCGACCGCGCTGCGCTCCGACGAGCAGGCCGAGGTCGAGGCGCTCGAAGTCGAGCCCGAGCCCGAGCAGGATCCACCCGAGCACCGCACCCGAGCCACGATCGTGCTGGTCCCGCTCGGCAGCTTCCCCGACGACCTGCTCGACACGGTCGAGGCCTCGCTGATCCGCGAGCTCGAGGTCGAGGTCCTTCGCCACGAGCCCGTGCCCTTGCCCAAGGACGCGTGGTACCAGCCGCGCAAACGTTACCGCGCCGAAAAATTGCTCGAGTTCCTCGACCAGTTCGGCGAGCGCCACCACAAGGTCCTCGGGCTGACCGAGGTCGACATCTCGACCACCAACGGGGACATCCCGGACTGGGGCATCTTCGGGCTCGGCAACATGCCAGGGC
>JAMHUH010001084.1:0-7497 GCA_035904925.1 Nannocystaceae bacterium | reverse complement strand
GCGAGAGCTGCATGCCTCGCGGGGTCCGATCGAAGAGCTCGACGCCCAGCTCCTGCTCGAGCTGCTGAATCCTGCGGGTCAGCGGCGGCTGGCTGAGGTTGAGCCGTCGAGCCGCCCGGCCCACGTGGGCTTCTTCCGCGACGGCGACGAAGGACTCGAGCTGGACGAGCGACACGGCGTCAGCCTAGAGCACCGACCGGTTTGAATCCACGCGCTGATGCACGCCTGGGGCCGCCCGAGGCGGTGTCGCTCGGCGCTCGACGTATGACCGGATACGCCTTCGGCCTCGCTCCTACCCTCGGACGGCCCCAGACGCACCTCAGCACGCGAATTCAAACCGGTCGGCGCTCTAGCAACCTGCCTTCGGCCGCGCGATGCAAAACCGGTATTGGACCGCGCGCCCACTCGCTGGCGATCGTCGTCGCATGGCGATCGAGCTGCACGGACCCGAGGACATCGCGGCGCTGCGTCGAGCCGGCCAGGTCGCGGCGGCGACCCTGCGCGAGGTCGGCTCGCGCCTGCGGCCTGGCATCACGACCGCGCAGATCGACCAATGGGTCCGCGAGGACACGGCTCGCCGTGGCGCTCGGCCCAGCCAGCTCGGGGCGCGCAGCGGCACCGCGCCGCCCTTCCCCGCGAGCGTCTGCGTGAGCCGCAATCAGGTGGTCTGTCACGGCGTCCCGAGCTCGCACGAACGCCTGGCCGAGGGCGACATCGTCAACCTCGACGTGACCAGCGAGCTCGACGGCTTTCACGGCGACACCTCGGCGACCTTCCTGATCGGCGTCGTCGATGCCGAGCGGCGAGCGCTGGTCGAGCGAACCCGCGAGGCGCTCGAGGCTGGGATCGCGGCGGTCCGACCCGGCGCTCGGATCGGCGACATCGGGGCGGCGATCGTCGCCGTGGCCGAAGCCGCAGGCATGCACGTGGTCCCGGAATTTTGTGGCCACGGGATCGGTCGACGCATGCACATGGCCCCACAGGTCGCTCACGTCGGCCAGCGCGGGACCGGCCTGCGGCTGCGCGCCGGGATGTGCTTCACGATCGAGCCGATGCTGACCCTGCATCCGGTCGGCCTGCGTGTGCTCGACGATGGCTGGACGGTGGTGACGCTCGACGGCTCGCCCTCGGCCCAGTTCGAGCACACGCTGCTGGTCACGGACGAAGGCTGCGAGGTCCTGAGCGCCTCGGCATGATCGAGGTATGGCCTTTGCGCGGTGATTTGGGGCTGGAATGTCTCGTCGTACCCGTGGCAGCATCGCCAGGATGCATCGCCGAGGGTTGGCTTGGACGGCGGGAGTCTGCGCAATCGTGGGTTCGGGCGCGCTGCTGGCCCCGCGCGCGGCTCTGGCCTCGGGCATCGACGTGCTGCAGATCGGCAGCACCTGGTCGAGCCCGACCACCCGCGACGCCGCGGCGATGTTCTGGAACCCGGGCATGCTCGGCTTCCACGAGGTCGGCGAGGTGATGGTCGGCGTCGGCTTCGTCGGCGGGCAGATCGGCTACCAACGCGATCGCCTCGGCACCTACCAGTACGGCGACTCGCTCCAATTCGCGGAGCCGATCGATCCCTCGGCCATCGATCCGAGCAAGACCGGCGCCTACGCCAAGGTGAGCTCGC
Source organism: Nannocystaceae bacterium (assembly GCA_035904925.1). GTDB lineage: Bacteria > Myxococcota_A > Polyangia > Nannocystales > Nannocystaceae > Plesiocystis. The sequence goes on along the minus strand of JAMHUH010001084.1, from coordinate 5,876 downwards.
CAGTCGCCTCGCCCAACGGCGGCGCCTTCATCGCTGCGCCGGTCATCAAAGATCGCCTGGTCCTGGGCTTTGGCGCCTACGCCCCCTATGCCGCGCCGCTGAAATTCGACAGCGATGGCGCGCAGAAATTCCAGCTCCAGCAGGCCTTCATCGCGGTCACGCACCTCTCGGTCGGCGTCGGCGTCAAGGTCCACCGGCGAGTCTCGCTCGGCGCGACGGTCTCCTACGTGCTCGGGATCTCGCAGCTCAAGCGGGTCCAGGACTTTGGCGCGGTCGACCTCTTCGCCGACGCGCTCGCCCGGCCGCCGATCAACCAACCCAACGACTTCGGCGAAGACGCGCCCTCGACCGTGCGCGAGCTCGACGTGCTCGCGCGGCCCTTCGCGCTGACCGACGCGGTCTCGCACGGGGTCGCGTTCAACGTCGGCCTCGCCGCCAACCCGATCGATCCGCTCTGGCTCGGGCTCACCTACGACCACGGTTCGAAGGCCAACTTTCGCGGGCGCTTCCAGCTCGACATGAACGACGAGTTCTTCACCCAGGATCTCGCGGCCAAGGGGCTCGCGTTTCCACCGCTGGTGAAGGGCAACGCGACGCTGAGCTTTCGTCTGCCCAAGCGGCTGATGCTCGGGATCGCCTACGACATCACCGAGAACCTGCGGATCGACGGCAATTTCGCCTGGGTGTTCTGGTCCGACGTCGACGCGTTTCGGATCGAGCTCGACTCCGCCGACCTCGAGCAGCCCGAGCTCGGGATCCCGCGGACCAGCACGGTCGCGCTGCGCCGCGACTGGAAGGGCGCCTTTCATGGCGAGCTCAACCTGCGCATGCGCCTGGGCAAGCAGCGGCGGATCCGCATGTCGGGCACGGTCGGCTATCACTCCTCGGCCAGCCCGGATTCGACCATCGACGTCGCCTCGCCCGACGGCAACCGGCTGCTGGGCGCCCTGGGCGTCGGTTATCAGATCAAGGAGCGCCTCGCGGTGCTCTTCGACGCCGAGGTCCAGGGGATCCTGCCGCGCACCGTCACCACGTCGAATTTCGACCTCGGCAACGGCAGCTACAATCTGGTCCTGACCTCGCTCGGGCTCTGGCTCGAGGTCAAGTTCGGCAAGGGCGGCAAGGTCGTCGGCAAGGCGAAGAACGCTGGAGCGACGCCCGAGGAATCGCCGGAGGAATCACCGGAAGGATCGGGCGAAGAATCGAGCGAGCCGGCCAGCGGGACGTGATACCGTCGATTTGGAGGTTCGGGTCTTGGCATCACATCGCGGCGTAGCAGAAGGTCTTCTTGGTCGGCGAATTGGGCTGGTGGCCGTGTTCGCGCTCTCGGGCTGCGCGAGCGACTTGCCCGGCACGACCGACGAAGTCGGCGAGGGCGGCACGGCCGACGAGAGCGGCAGCGAGACCGCCGACTCGGGCAGCAACGCGCAATTCGGTGAGGAGCGCGAGTACACCTTGCGGATCACCGACGACGCCCCGCCGCCGCTGATCCTCGAGATGGGCCGCGACGAGGTCAGCGAGCTCTTTGGCGAGGTCGCGTCCGAGATCAAGCTGCTCGAGCTCGACTCGACCCCGCTGCTGACCAACACGCTCGAGGCGGTCAAGCACGCCTGCGGCGACGACTGGAAGAACGACAAGCAGAACCCAGTGTTCGACTGCGACCTGACCCCGCTCGGCCAGACCTTCGTCGGCGAGGGCGGCTCGTGGGAGGACTCGGCCGAGTTCTCGATGGTCCGAATCCTGACCATGACCCCGGCCAACTCGGTCGTCGATGGGACCAGCCTGGGCACGGTCGCGGGGCTCTCGAACTTCTTGCTCGGGCTCGCGGGCGGCTTCTCGCAGCTGCTCGCGTCGAGCCTCGATATCGCCGAGACCGAAGAGTTCCTCGACACGGCGCCGGTCGTCGCGTCGATGCGCAAGAACCTGCTCGAGACCCACCCCGAGGTCCTCCCGGGCGGCAAGCTGGCGCTCTACCTCTCGGACGCACTGGCCGACCTCGAGACGCTCGGGGCCCGGCTGGGCCCCTCGGGTCCGCATCCGGGCGTGCTCGTGCCCGACTTCCCGGTCCACGGCGAGGTGTTCGGGCCCGACTTCAAGATGAACGTGGAGGCCGACTCCAACCTGCGCGTGCTCGACGGTGTCGATCTGTCGATCGACAAGGGCTTCATCACCGTCGTCGTCGACGTGACCGGGCCGAACTTCGACGACGAGGCCGAGTTCGACTTCGAAGACCCGAACAAGTTCTCGATGACCGGGCTCAACCCCAACCCGACCCTCGACATGCGCTTTGGCATCCGCGAGCACGCGGGCTTCATCGACGCCTGCACCAGCTTGGTCGACCCGGCCTGCAAGGCCAACGGTCCGGCCAACCCGGTCGGCCCCGGCCTGGTCTGGAGCCTCGATCCCTGGGAGCTCGAGTACCTGGTCGGCAACGCCGGCTTGATCAAGTACGGCTCGCTCCAGACCACGGTCAACTACTTCTTGCTCGGCGACGTGGTCAAGGTCGGTCGAGACGGCAACCCGGGCGGCTGGGCCGAGTTCTCGGTCCCGCTCGGCATCGGTCAGCCGCCCGATCAATTCGTCTGGGAGCTGATCAACGAGATCGCCCAATACGACCTGCACTACCTCGAGAACCCGGACACGCCGACCTTCGCCGAGGGCGAGGCCAACGTCGAGTTCACGCTCTTCGACGTGCCGGTCGGGATCACCGGCGCCGAGGCGACCGAGGCGGTCCGGCCTTACTTGCAGGCCCAGGCCTCGGACATCGCCGGCTACCTGCTCGGCAACTACAAGGACAACAACTTCCCGGTCGACTTTTACTATCGCCGGGCCGACGACGGCGTGCCGCATCTCTTCTTCGTCACGCCGGAGGACCTGCTCGAGGGCGCGCCCTATGGCTGGACCTCGCCGGGCTTCTTCGCCGACCCCGATCTGCAAGACAAGCTGTCGAGCACGCAGCTGCCCGGTATCGGCGAGACCGCGCACGAGAAGCTGGCGATCACGGCTGGCGAGACGATCGTGTACACCGCCGATGACGAGGGCAACACCTTCCGGCTGCGGATCGTCGCGCCGGAGGGCGACCCGACCGAGATCACCGTCTACGCCGCCCCGAGGATCGACTGATGCCCACGTCGAAGCCACTCCTGCCATTGTTCGGGATCCCCTGCCTCGCGCTCCCCTGTCTCGCGCTCCCCTGTCTCGCGTTGCTCGGGCTCGGCTGCGTCGACGAGCTGACGATCCCCGAAGAGCAGCCCGCGGCCGAGATCGTCAAAGGCGAGACCCGGCGGATCGAGCTTCGCTACCTGCGGCTCGACGTCGAGGGCTTCGAAGAGCGGCTGACGCTCGACGAGCTGCGGGCGCTGCCGAACTCGACCGTCGACGAGCTCTGGCTGCTCGACCTCGAGCTCACGCCCTTGGTTCAAAACGCGCTCATGCAGCTCAAGACGCTGCCGGCCGACGAGGTCGCCAAGCTGCCGCCAGCGGCCCAGAACATGCGCACGCTGATGAACATCACCCCGGACAACGTCGACTTGTCCGGGACCTCGCTCGAGGAATTGATCGGGCTCTCGCAGGCGGTCGGCTTGCCGGCCGCCAAGGCGCTGGCCGACATCTTCGAGATCGGCATCACCGAGGACTTCATCCCGATCGAGGCCGACACCCAGGCGGTCGTCGAGGGCCTGATCGCCAGTCACCCGGCCACGCAGCTGCGCGACGGTCCGGTCGACGCCGAGCACCCCGATGGCAAGTGGGCGGTCGCGCCCAACTCCTTGCCGATCACGCTCGGCGACGTGGTCAGCAATTTCTCGGGCCTGACCGAGCGCTTTGGTCCGGCGCCGACCGAGTGGGGCATGCACCCGGGCTTCATCCAAGAAGCCGAGGGCTTCTCCGTCGTCGAGGACGAGTTCGCGATGACGGTCAAGGTCAACCTCAACGCGCTGCCCTACAAGGGCGCCGACTTGACCGATGGCTCGGGCGCGAGCGTCAACAGCGTCGCCAGCCAGATCGAGACCGTGTTCCCGGTCGACGACCCCGACTGGATGTCGGTCGAGGGCCTCGTCGCCGATCCGAAGATCTCGAAGATGACCGTGATCATGCTCGAGAACGACGCCTTCATTCCGGGCGGCACGGCCAGGGATCCCGCGCCCGAGGGCAACTCGCCGGCTTGGGATCTGCCGCCCTGGGAGTTCGAGCGGGTCGTCGTCGAGATGGTCCAGATCGCGACCGCGGGCGTCTCGGATCACTGCACCACCTATGAGCTCGGCACGGGCGTCGACGCCTTCGAAGCCTGCGTCGACGCGACCCAGTGGATCGAGTTTCAGACCTTCAACAACGTCGGCAACCCGCCGCCGCCTGCCTACGCGTGGGACGTCGTGCTCGAGCTCGCGCAGGTCCGGCTCCACGACGGTGGGCTCGGCGAGGGTGAGGCCGACATCGCGTTCACGCTCGAGGACGTGCCGCTGGGCGTCAGCGCCGACGCGATCGTCGAGCAGATCCGGGCGAACATGGCCGCCAACCCGCTGGCCCTGCAGGACCTCGCCGAGGCCCTGACCGCCAACACCGTCGGCTTCGCCGACTTCTACTACTGGAAGCCCAAGCCCGGCGGTCCGAGCGAGTGGGAGGGCGACTGGCTCTTCTTCGTGACCGTCGACGACATCCCGGTCGACGACAGCGGTCCGGCCCGCGACTACGCCTACGCCAACCCCGGCTTCTTCGCCGACCAGGCCCTGACCCAGAAGCTCTCGACGACCGAGCTGATCGACGGCGACGACACCCACGAGAAGATCCGAGTCGCCCCGGGCGACAGCCTCTACGTCGAGGACGACGCGGGCCGGGTCTATCGGATCGACGTCGCCGACAAGCCGAGCCCCAGCTACGTCGCGCTCGACGTCACGCGCGTCGAGTAGCCTCAAGCCTGGCGGACGATCCGCGAGCCGGCGGCCAAGCTGACGAGGCCGAGCCCGAGCAGGGCCGCGCAGGGCAGCGCGAGCTCGGCCAGACCGAAGCCGCGCCAGACCGCGCCCTCGATCGCGACCAGCGACCACGCGACCGGGCTCGCGCTCGCAGCCACTTGCAGCCAGGGCGGCATCATGAAGAGCGGCAGCATCCCGCCGCCGAGCAGCGCCAGCATCATCAGGATCATCCACGCCAGCCCAGCGGCCGAGTGCGTGCGGCGGCCGAGCGAGGCCAGCAAGGTCATGAGCCCAACGAAGCCCAGCGCGCTACAGCCCAGCGCGAGCGCGAGCAGGTCCCAGCGCTGCGGGATCACGCCGAAGCCAACCCGAGCGATCACGACCAACACCGCCTGCATGCCGACGATCGCGAGCAAGCAGGCGAGCGCCTTGCCGAGCAGGATCTGGATCGGCGCGAGCGGAGCGACCAAGAGCCGCAGCAGGGTCCCGCGGGTCGTCTCGCTCACCAGCGAGACGGCGAAGGTCGCCGCGCAGGCGATCACCGCCCAGACGATGCCCTGCGGAAAGGTCACGGCGAAGGGGTTGGGCGGGCGCGCGCGGGCCAGGCTCGAGCGCAGGTCGGCGTGCGGGTCGAGGTCGCGGCGGAGGATCGTCAGCGGCTGCCAGTCGCGGTGCTCGGCCATGCTCTGCCAGCCGGCGCGCTCGATCACGCCGACCAACATGCTCGACTCGGTCTTGCGCCGCGGATCGACGGTCAGCTCGACCTCGGCCGAGGGCCCGCCGGGTCGCGGCGCTCGAGCGCCATAGCCCGCCCGAATGTGGAGCAGGGCAGGGGCCTCGCCCTGCTGGATCGCGACCTGGCCCGCGTCGAGATCGGTCTCGCGCAGCTCGATCCGCGGGTCGGCCTCGATCTGCTCGCGCAGCGCCGCGCTGGCCGAGCTGTGGTCCTCGTCGACGATCAGCACC
>JAMHUH010001083.1:0-1861 GCA_035904925.1 Nannocystaceae bacterium | reverse complement strand
GGGGCGCTGCTGCTCGAGCGCGAGGGCGTGGTCAGCCTGGTCGCGGCCAGCGACGGCGCGCGGCTCCAGTACTTCGAGCAAGCCATCGCGCTGCGCGAGGCCGAGGATCGTCTGCCGCTCAGCGTCGTCAACTTCGTGCTCCGGACCGGCAAGCCGGTCGTGCTCGACGACGCCCAGCAAGACTCTCGCTTCGCCGCCGATCCCTACGTCGCGGCCAAGGGCGTGCGCTCGCTGCTGTGCATGGCGATCGTCAAGCAGAGCCGCCGGGTCGGCGCGCTGGTGCTCGAGAACCGCCTGAGCACGCACGGCTTCGACGCCCAGCGGCTCGAGATCCTCAAGATCATGGTCGGGCAGGCCGCCAGCGCGCTCGACAACGCTCGCCTCTACGACGCGCTGCAACGCAGCGAGGCCCAGTGGCGCTCCTTGGTCGAGGGCGTGCCCGACATCATCGCGTTGCTCGACGAGCGCGGGCAGATCGAATTCATCAACCACGTCTCGCCCGACCACGCCAGCCTCGCCAACCAGGGCTCGGCGATCGGGGCCACCGCCGAGCTCTTCATCGACGCCGACGGGGTCGAGCCTTGGCGACAGGCCTTCGCCGAGGTGCTCGCGACCGGCGAGATGCGCGAGCTCGAGGTCCGCTGGACGCCCAAGGGCGCGAGCGAGCCGAGCGTCTACGTGATCCGGCTGGCGCCGATCACCTTCGGCGGCCGGGTCGGCAAGATCCTCAGCATCTCGACCGACGTCAGCGAGCGGCGCCGCAACGAGGCCCAGCGGGCTCGGCTCGAGACCCAGCTGCGCCAGCAGCAGCGGCTCGAGTCGATCGGAACCCTCGCCAGCGGCGTCGCCCACGAGATCAACAACCCGGTCCAGGGCATCATGAACTACGCCGATCTGATCGCCGAGCGCTCGGACGATCCAGCCTTGGTCGAAGAGTTCGCGCGCGAGATCGGCGACGAGTCCAACCGGGTCGCGACCATCGTCCGCAACCTGCTCGCCTTCTCTCGCCAGGAGCGCGAGTCGCCCTACGAGATCGCCGACGTCGCGGCGTTGATCGAAGACACGCTCTCGCTGATTCGCACGGTGATCCGCAAGGATCAGATCCAGCTCGAGGTCACGATCCCGGACGAGCTGCCGACGCTCCGCTGTCGGACCCAGCAGGTCCAGCAGGTGATCATGAACTTGGTCACCAACGCCCGCGACACGCTCAACGATCGCTGGAAGGAGTTCACCGAGCAAAAGCGCATCGACCTGCTCGCCGTCGCGTTCGAGCGCGAGGGCCGGCCCTGGGTTCGGATCAGCGTCGAGGATCGCGGCGCCGGGATCCCGGCGGCGAACCTCGCCCGGATCTTCGATCCCTTCTTCACGACCAAGGGCGGCGATCAGGGGACCGGTCTCGGGCTCGCGGTCAGCCGGGGTATAGCGACCGAGCACGGCGGGGATCTGCGGGTCGAGAGCGAGGTCGAGGTCGGCAGCCGCTTCCACCTCGAGCTGCCGGTCGCGGGGGCGCGAGGGCACTGATGCGCTTCGCCTTGCCCGGCTTCGTGGTCTGCCGGGCGCTGCGATCCAGCGCGCGCGAGCGCAGCTACGAGCTCGCCCGCGAGGGCGACGGTCGGATCTTCATCGCGCGCAGCCGATCCTTCACCGATCCCTTGCAGCAGCAGCGCGCCTGCCAGCAGCTCGAGCAGCTGCGCGAGCTCGAGCTCGAGGGCGTCGCGCAGCTGGTCAGGGTCGAGCGGGTCGGCAAGTCGGTGATCAGCCTCGCCGAGCGGGCGCCCGGGATCGGCCTCGACGAGCGCAGCCGCGGCCATCCCCTGGCGCTCGGGGAGCTGCTGGCGATCGCCGAGCAGCTCAGCCGGAT
>JAMHUH010001082.1:0-5266 GCA_035904925.1 Nannocystaceae bacterium | reverse complement strand
ATGTCGGGGCAGACCCCGTCGACCGCACAGCCGCTGCTCTCGCACGTGAAGGTGATGACCGTCTGCTGCGACGCCGACTTGCCCATATTATCGAAGAATACGACTTTGAAGGTCCGCATCCCCGTTCCATCGAAATCGATCGACTGCGCCTGGTTCATCTCCGCCCACGACACCGCGATCGAGTAGGTCCCGTCGCCGTTGTCGTTGAATGCCCCGTAGGTGATGGCATCGTCGGGGCTCTTGAGGCTGCCACCTTGCAGGTCATCGGGGCCGTCGGGGTCGATGACGGTGGCGGTGAAGATGACGCTCTCGCCTTCGGTGAGGGTGTTGACGTTTGTCCCGAAGTCGACGATCTCGGGTCCGCCGGGCTCCATCATGCCCGTGTCGCCGGTACCGGCGGTCGTGTCGACGTCGGTACCGTCGGTGCCGCTACCCGAGACACAGAATCCACCGTTGCAAACGAGCGAGCCTTCGCAGACTGAACCGCCAAGGCATTCGCAGAATTCGGTGCCGGCCTGGCACGAGCCGACATCGTCGTCACCGCCTCCGCCATTGCAGCCCGCCAAGAATCCGAACAACAAACCGAGGGTCACGACGCTCGTACGTGAGAGGATCAGCATCCTCGATCTGTAGCATCCGTCGGCCCGGACGAGCAAGGCCGTTCGGCGCGCTGGTCGCTTGCTCGCACACTGACGCGACCGGTCGATGCTTCGATATGTCGAAGGGTCAGCGGCAGTCGAGGGCCATGTCGCCCGGCGCATGGCACTTGAGACACACCCGGCGATTGTGGCTCTCGAGGCTCGTGCATCGAGCCGAGTCGGCAAACCCACCACCGTGCGGGCTGACATCGAGCCCCGGTTGCGCAGCGCTGGTCGTCGCGTGACAAGCCAAACACGTGTCTTCGCCATGGCAGCTCGCACAGGTGGCGATGTTGCGCTGGGCCGCCATCGCGTGGCCTTGCAGCGCACCAGGCGCCCCCGACCAGTCGTCGGGGTGGAAGCGCAGCGGCGAGCCGACTCCGAACGCGCTCTCGGACTCGTCGTCGCTCACGCCGATCCGAGTGTGGCAGCCGCGGCACTCGACCTGCAGCGAGTGGCAGCTCGAGCAGTCTTGCGTGGCCGCGCGAGCGTCGACGGCGTGGCCGTTGAGATAGTCCGCAGCATGCAGGCGCATCGGTCGGATCGGGCCGGCGTGGCAGTCCTGGCAGAAACTCTCGTCGTGGCAGCTGGCGCAGAGCTCGGGGCTGGCCTTGGCGATGCCGACGTGGTCCTGCACGAACGCGAGGTCATGGTTGGCTCCCCAGGCGCTGGTGCCTCGCGGGAGCAGATCGTTGGCGACTGGATCGTCGCCGATCTGGGTGAGCAGGCGGCCGTCGCTGCCCGCCGCGTGGCAGGTCGAGCAGCGCTGGCTGGCCTGCTTGCCGTCGTGGCAGGTCAAGCAGCTGGCCTCGGTCGGGAGCTGGCGGATCGTCGCGAGGCCGACCTTGGAAAAATCGCCGTGGCAGCTCTCGCAGGCGGTCCCGCGATCGAGGTGGGCAGCGTGGGAGAACTTCAAGTTGGGCGAGTCGAGCACGCTGGTGGCGGTGACCCGCTGGTCCTCGACGTGGGTGTGGCAGTCGGCGCAGTGGCGATCGTTGGCGGCGAGCTGGGTCTGCGGGTGTTGATCGCCATGGCACGAGTCACAGGCTTCGCCGGTCGGCAGATCGTTCTGGGCGCTGGTCTTCGAGGTGGTGATCCGCGTGTGGCACTGCCCGCATTGCATGCCCTCGCCGAGGTGCTTGGCGTGGTTGAAGCGGACCCGGATGTCCTGCGCGGGGTAGATCGGACCGCCGGGCTTGCGCGGACCTTGGGCGCCGCGATCGATCGTGGTCGGCGGCTCGCTCGGCGCCTTGGGGTTGGGGCCGGCGGCGACCGTCTTCAACGCGAGGCCGAGCGCGAAGAGGCACACGAAATAGACGACGAAAGATGCCTGGGTTCGACGTGCGCGAGTCGTGTTGGCTGTCATGGAGTTCATGGCCTTCGCCTCCCGGCCCGAAAGGTCCAGTCGACCGCGAGCACGCCCAAGACCCGAAACGCGGGCCGCAGCGAGGCGCTCAACAATTCTTCGGCCAGCACGGTCACGTGGATCCCGTTCCAGACCTTGACCTCGGCGCCGGTCTGAACCGACCAGCCCCAGCCATCGCGCCCGCCGGTCTCGCCCGCGTCGGGCACATAGCGAGTGTAGTAGCTGCGCAGATCGAGGCCGACCCGATCCCAGGCGACGCGGACCTGGCTGTCGACGCTGCCGCCGGCTTGCAAGCCACCCTGCCCGCCTTGCACGAACGCGTCGCTGCGAACCGCGAAGCGTCGCTTTTGCCAAGCGGCCGAGAGCGCGCCCGTCCAGCCGAGCGGGACTTTTTGAGCGGGCGTCTGGGTGGCGGTGGCTTGGTCGTGAAACATCCGCAGGCTGCCGCGCCCGAGCAAGGTCCAGTCGCTGCTCGGCCGAACTTGATAGACCAAGCGAAGATCGTCGAGGGGCTGGACGGTGAACATGTTGAAGATCGAGTCGAGGTCGAAGCTCGGGATCGATCGCAGGTACTGCAAGCGCAGCGTGTGCATGTCGCTGACCACGACTTGGGTGCCGATCGTCAGCTCGTCGACGCGCAGCGTGCCGAGGTTCATGCGCAGCGCCGCGAAGGGGGCGAGCTTGCCCTTGGCCAGGCTCATGTCGATCGCGGCAGAGACAAGCTCTTGATCGACGCCGCTCGCGAGCGGCTGGGTCGAGCCATCGGCGTCGCCGCTCGGCTCGACCAGCTTGCGGTTGATCGCCGCGGGCGTGAAGGTCCGGCGATAGGCGAGCCGAGCGTGGATCCAACGCAGCTCGCTGAGCGCCAGGGCGGCGCCGATCATCGGCGATCGAGCTTGGTCGGCGGCCGTGCCCGCGGTGCCGTCGAGGTCGGCGTTGGGATAGCCAAAGAGCCGACTGCCATCGACTTGCTGGCCGGCGAAGACCTCGATCGCGAGGTGAGCCGGCGTGTGCACGCGCGCCCAGCCGCCATCGAAGACGTACCAATCGAGCCCGCTGGTTTCGAACTGCCGACCCACGCGCAGATCGAGAAATCCGCCCAAGCGCCGACCTTGCAGGTAGCCGTACATCAGGTCGAGCTGGCGGCGATCGAGCTGCTCGACCAGCGGGGTCGAATCGGGCCCGGCTTGACCGTTGTACTCGCCGAAGTCGTGGCGCAGCCGAAGCGAGGCGACGATCTCGAGCTGGCCTTTTTCGGGCGGCCGAACCCAGACGTCGCGATTGGGCCCGGGCTCGGTCGGGGGCAGCAGCTCGTAGGCGCCGAGGTTGACGTACTGGACCAGACGCCGGCGCCGGATCAGCCGCGGCGTGTCGAGGTCGGGGGCCACGATCACATAGCCCTCGCCGATCGTCCGCGCGCTGACCTTGACCTCGGCGGCCTCGGCCTCGCGCTCGAGCGCCGTGAGGCCGACTAGACCCGACAGACCGAGCAGACCAAGCAGGGCCGCGTGTCCGGCCAAGTTCGCGCGCAGGGCCAAGGCGCGGCGACGATAACCCGAATCATGCGCTGACTCGCGCTGGAACCTCGAGTGCCCTACCCTGTCTGGGCCTACCGTGCTTCGCCTCGCCGCCCCGCTCAGTGCCCTCTTGCTCACTTGCGCCTGCGCCCACCTGCGAGAGCCTCGACTCCAGCGCGACCCGATCGGGACCTGGATCGACGAGCCCACGGCGGGCCAAGCCACCTTCGCCGCCGACGCCGATCGCCTTCGCCAGCTCGAGCAAGGTGGCTGGGCCGGGCGAGTGATCCGCCTCGATCGCCTGCTCGATCTCTACGACGCGGCCCGCTTCGCCCAGGACGCCCCAGCCCGCGAGACCCTCTGGCTCGCCCTCGGTGGATCGTCGAGCACCCGCGGGATCGAGGCCAGCCGCGAGGCGGTCCTGCGCATGCTCGACGAGGCCTACGCGCTCGACGAAGTCGCCGAGCAGCTCGACGACGATCAACGCCGCTTCGTCGCCGACGCGATCGCCCTGCTCAGCGCCGATCTCTTCTTGCCCGACTCGGCCGAGTCGCTGATCGATCAGACGCTCGGCTATCGCCTGCTGGCCGAAGACGGCCACCCCCGGATCGCCGACAACGCCCGCCTGCGCCTCTACGACTTCGTTCGCGGCGTGCTCGAAGGCGCGCTCGAGGCCGGGCCCGAGCAACGCGAGGACGTGGCCCTGCACGCGCTCTACGTCGAGCGCGAGGACATCTCGGCCTGGCTCGAAGACGGCGCCCCGCATGCTCGCCCGCCCCTCCCCAGCGCCGATCAGCTCTGGGCCTTGCTGGCCGATCAGACTCAGGCGCTGGCCAAGCTGCCGCGTTGGCAGGCGGTGCTCGACGCCCGCGCGGCCGAGGACGCGAGCTTGCACGAGACCACGAGCGCGCTGCTGCCCCGGCCACGCGACCCGAGCTGGCCTCTGAGCGAGCTGCCGCGTGGGACCGGCGAGCCCGAGAGCATGGGCCCGGTCGTGCTGCTGCGACCCGGCGAGCTCGTGCTCGAGCCCGGTGGCGCCGATGCCCTGACGCTGACCCCCGAGAGCGCCGAGGCGAGCGAGCGGATCGAGGGCCTGCTCGCGCGCGACGGTCGGGGCGTGCTGCTGCTCGCCGCCGACCAAGAGCTGCCTGCGCCCGAGTTCGCCGCGGGGCTCGCCGCGATGATCGCCGCCCGTGTTGCGACGATCGAGCTGGCCGTCCACGAGCCGAGCTTCTCCGACGAGCCCAGCATGGTCGTCGTCGCCCTGCCCTTGCATGTCGTCCACGCCGACGAGCTCTCGCCCGGCGCTCGGGCGATCCGCGAGGCGCGGATCCACGTCCGGCTCTCGGGTCGCGGCGTTCGGATCGCGATCGACGGTCGCTGGCTGGCCGCCAGCCCCGAGCTGCCCAGCGATCTGCGGACCTTGGTCGCGCGGCTGCACGAAGGCTTCCCGCGCGAGCGCGTGGTCGCGCTCAGCCTCGCGCCCGACGTCCAGCCGCGCCAGCTGATCGAGCTGCTCGCCGCCCTCGTCGGCGGTCGCAACCCCGCGTTCGTCGCGACGGGCTGGGCCGCCGATCAATCCTTGGCCGAGCTGCCCGCGAAGCTCGACGACGCCGCCGACAAGACCCTGGCCCAGCGGGCCGCCCTGGCCCAGCCGCGCACGCCGACGGTCAAAGTCGACCTCGAGCTGCCCGAGCTCGCCCGCGCGCGCATCGACGAGCTCGCGCTGGGCCTGCGGGTCTGCG
>JAMHUH010001081.1:0-2136 GCA_035904925.1 Nannocystaceae bacterium | reverse complement strand
GACGACGAGCTCTTGGCCGCATGGAAGTCGGGCGACAAGCTCGCGGGCATTCGCCTGGTCGAGCGTCATCACGAGAACATCGCCCGCTTCTTCATGCACAAAGTCGGTGAGAGCGAGGGCGCGGACCTCAGCCAGGCCACCTTTGTCGGCTTGCTCGAGGGCATCGATCGCTTTCGCGGCGAGGCGAGCTTTCGGACCTGGATCTTCGCGGTCGCGCACAACATCTTGCTCAAGCACCTGCGCAACCGCTGTCGTGATCAGCGGCGCTTTGCGCCCGAAGAGACCTCGCTCGAGGCGCTCGTCGGGCCCTCGCCGGTCTCGATCTTGGCCGCCGAGCAGCAGAATCGACTGATGCTCGTGGCCCTGCGTCGGCTGGCCATCGACACCCAGGTCATGCTCGAGCTCCACTATTGGGAGAACCTCGCGATTCGCGAGATCGCGGTGGTGTTCGACATGCCGGTCAATACGATCAAGACGCGCATGCGTCGAGGCCGTCTGCAGCTCTTCGAGGCGATGCAAGCCTTGGCCGAGTCGCCCGAGCAGCTCGAGACCACCCAGCGCGGACTCGAGGGGTGGGCTGCCGGCCTTCGGCGCGAACTCGACGACGACTGAAGGTCGGGCAGCGCTCGACGCTTGATTCGAAACCTCGCGCCTGGTCCTGGAACTACTAGGGCAGCGAATCCGCGCGCGTCCTGAGGGGCGCGGCTTCCCGGGGATTCGAATGGGGCGATGATGAAAATCGACAATCGAGGGTGTTCAGCGTGGATTCATGCGTTCGTGCTCGGTCTCGCGGCGCTGCTGGGGACGGGGTGCAGCGACGACACGACCTTGGCGAGCGACGACGAGGTCGGGCAGAGCGGCGAGGCAGGCGAGGGCTGCCTCGGCACGGAATGGGTCACCGATGACCCCGACATGGTCGAGGTTACCCACGCCTCGGTCTCGCGGGCGATTGCGACGATCCGTGGGCTCGAATTGGGCGACCAGATCCGAATCGAGCGCAGCGGGGCCGAGCAATACGCGCTGTATACGGTCGCGGAGATCCGCGAGGTCGAGGACAGCGAAGACCCGCTGGCGATCGGCATGAACGCGCAGGCCCGACTTCGGCTGGGCATGAACGCCGCCGAGCCCGAAGTCTGCGCTCACCTCGTCACCAAGTTGGCCCCGATGCCGCCCGAATTCACCGAGTCGGCCCAGTTCGGCTCGACGCGGATCGTGGTGCTCGCCCCGCACGGCGGCAAGATCGAGGAATTCACCGATGCCCAGGCCGAGGTCCTCGCCGACGCGCTCGCGGCCTACGACCCGACCACGTGGATCTGTCGGGGCTATCACGAAGGCGGTGGGGCGTTTCGGATCTGGCACATTCCGAGCACCGAGATCAGCCCCGACAGCTTCCCCTTGCTCGATGTCCTCGACGACGAGGACTACGATTGGGCGGTCGCGTTTCACGGCTCGAAGGTCACGGGCAAGTGCGTCACCGCGTTGACCGAGCAATTTCCCGAGCTCGATCTCGACCGGCTGGTGATGGTCGGCGGGCGGGCCGATCTCGAGATCCTCGGCGAGGTCCGTGACGGGATCGCGGCCGCGCTCGGCTCGGGCTTCGAGGTCGTCGTGGTCGGCGAGGGCCCTTGCGGCGGTACGGAGCCCGAGAACCTGGTCAATTGGCTGAGTTCGGGCTCGCGCAGCGTGCAGATCGAATCCGGCCTCGCCGTTCGGACCGAGGCCTACGAGCAGGTCGCGCTCGCGGTCGCGCTCGCCTTGGAGCCGCACCTCGAGTGATCGCGTCTGGCGGCAGTCGGGGTGGTCAATCACTCGTAGCGCGGGCCAGTGTCGGTGCCGGCCAAGCGCTGGCGCTGGCGCTGCTTGGTCAGCGCGTACTGCTTGCAGCCTTCGAGCTCGCGCTCGTCGAGGAAGGCCTCGAGCGCGCAGTTGAACTCGTCGGGTGACTGCATCATCGGCGTGTGACCGCCGAGGTGGACGACGTAGCTCTGGTCGTTGGCCAGCGCCCGCTCGAGCACGCGCATGGCTTGGATGGGCACGACCGGATCGTCGTCGCCCCAGATCACCAAGGTCGGCGCGGCGATCGAGCCGAGCCGGGCGTCGATCCGCTCGTAGGAGCTGGGCAGCAGGCCGCCGAGC
>JAMHUH010001080.1:0-9734 GCA_035904925.1 Nannocystaceae bacterium | reverse complement strand
TCGTTGCCGTCGATGCGGGTGATGACCTCGCGATCTTCGTAGCCGAACTCGACCTTGGCGATGTTCTGGAGCTGGACGTCGCGGCCCGAGCTGCTCCCGACGACCAACTGGCGGATGTCGTCGAGGTCGTCGAATTCGTTGACCGTGCGGATCAGGTAGCGGGTCCGACCCTCGCGCATGCTGCCGCCGGCGAGGTTGATGTTCTCGGACTCGAGCCGGGTGATCACGTCGGCGCTGGAGATGCCGGTCCGGCGCAGCGCGTCCTCGTCGAGCTCGACGTGGATCTCTTCTTCGAGCCCGCCGCGGACCTTGACCGAGGCGACGCCGTCGATCGGCTCGAGCAGGCGGCGAACGTCGCGATCCGCGATGCGCCGCAGCGCCTTGAGCCCGGCGACGCCCTCGTAGGCGTCGCTGGTCCCGGCCAGGCTCAGGACCAGGACCGGATCGAGGCTCGGGTCGTAGCGGAGGATCAGCGGCGACTTGATCTCTTCGGGTAGGTTGGGCTTGATCAGGTCGAGCTTCTCGAGCACGTCCTGGTTGGCCTCGGACATGTCCGTGTCCCAGGTGAATTCCAGGACCACGTCGGCGTAGCCGGCTCGCGAGATGCTCGAGATTCGGGTCACGCCCGTGACCACGCCGAGCACCTCTTCGAGCGGGCGGGCGACGTCGTTCTCGACCTCGGCCGGGGCCGCGCCCTCGTACTCGGTCCGGACGGTCAGCTTGGGGTAGCTGATGTCCGGCATCAGGTTGATCGGCAGCATCGTGGCCGAGAAGGCGCCAAAGACGATGACCGCGAGGAAGACCATCAAGACCGCGACCGGCCGGGTCACGGTGAAGCGATAGCGATCCATCGCGCGCAGGCGGGCCTGCATGTTGGTCGGGGTCGAGTCGCGCTCGGCTCGGGGATTCGATTCAGCCTCGTCCATGCGATCGTCGTCATCGCCCGCGTGCGGGCCTGGTGGCCCGCGTGCGAGCCTGAATTGTCCATGGGCCCGGTCGCGGGCCGCTTGCTGCTCAGCCGGCCTTGGCCACGCCGGCCTTGGTCGTCGTGGTCTCGTCGGCGCTCGCGCTGGGATCGAGGGGGGTGCCCTTGGTGTCGACCTCGGTGATCAGGCCGCCGTCCTTGAGGCCCGACTGACCCGCGACGATGATTCGCGCGCCAACCTCGAGCCCCTCGGTGACCTCGACGAAGTCGTCGTCGGCCAAGCCGGTGCTGATGCGAACCTTCTTGGCCCGGTCGCCCTCCGCGACGAAGACGAAGGTCAGCTCGTCCTCGCGGACCAGCGCGGGCTTGGGCACCAGCGGCACGTTCTCGCGTACTTCGGTCGTCATCGTGACCTCGGCGTACATGCCGGGCAGGAAGCCCTTACTGCCGCCCGCGAGCTCGGCCGGCAAGCCGATGGTCAGCTTGACGGTGCCGGTGGTCGCGTCGACGATCGGCGCGATTCGCTTGATGGTCCCCACGCCGCGCCGGTTGGCGGCGGCCTTGCCCACGACCTCGGCGCTCTGGCCGACCGCGAGCCGATCGAGCTCGTTCTCGGGCACGTAGACGCGCGCGACCAGGGTCGAGAAGTCGGTGATCTCGACCACCTGCGCGCCGCTGGCCACGAAGGCGCCGGGATCGACGAAGCGCTGGGTGACGATGCCGGCGAGCGGCGCCTTGATGACCGTGTTGGACAGGTCGCGGCTGCGATCGCGGCGATCGAGCTTGGCCTTCTCGAGCGTCGACTTGGCCGAGTCGAAGTCGGACTGGCTGGCGTAGCCTTGCTGGTAGAGCTTCTCGACCCGGGCCAGCTCGCGCTCGGCGTCGGCTTGCGAGGTCTCGGCTCGCTCGACGCCGATCGACTGGGCGTCACGGCGGATCCGAGCGATCACCTCGTCGAGCTCGAGCTCGTCGCCCTCCTCGAGGGTCATGCTCGAGATGCGGCCGGTCGACTCGGCGTGGACGGTGACCTGCAGCTCGGCCTCGATCGTCGACGAAGCTCGAATCTCGCCGCGGATCGTGCCGCGCTCGATCGTCGTGACCAGCACCGGCGTGGCCTGCTCTTCGGCGTCTTCGGCCCCCTTGCCGCCCGGGCCTCCTGGGCCTCCAGGTGGTTGGCAGGCCGTCGTCGTCGCCATCAACGTGACGAGGGCGAGCGGCATCCAGCGCTCACGGGGCCAAGACCAAAACGAAGACGAGTGAGCGGGCATGGGCAAGGCGATCCGAGGCGCTGGCGAGGTAGCACGAAGCACGAGCGTTGTCCCGAGCAGGCCCCGGGCAGGGTCGTCGTCGCGAGGTCGATCGGCAGGTGAGATCGGCAGGGTGACGCGAAGGCGCTCGGTGATCTGTCGCGGACCCCGAGGCGCCAAGAGCAGCATGCATCGGCGCGAGAGTTCGCGTCGCGCACGCCTACGCAGGCCGTGTTGGGATGTTTGGGGTCTCCGGGCGGTTTCGCACGATGGAATTGCGCTGACGCACTGATGAAATAGCCGCCATACCTAACGGAACGATGATCTCGACGGTGGTAATCGCGCGTCATCCGCGGACGCCTTGGCCGGGATACCTTGGGCCATGCTCTCGAAGCCAGCTCGGGGTCTCGCCGTCCTGCCCGCCCTCGCGGGTCTCCTCGGTTTTTCGAGTCAGCCCGCGCACGCGTGCGGTGGCACCTTCTGTGACAACACGATCATTCCGATGCCGGTCGACCAGACGGGCGAGGACATTCTGTTCATCCGTGATGGATCGGACATCGAGGTCCACATTCGGATCCGCTACATGGGCGAGGCCGAGCGCTTCGCGTGGGTGGTCCCGCTCCAGGCGCTCCCCGAGGTTCGGGTCGGCTCCGAGCCACTCTTCGCCGCGCTCAGTCAGACGACGGCGCCCGCGTGGCAGCCGATCCGCAGCTACGAATGTCCAGACGAGAACCCCTCTGCGGACGGCGGCGCCGACACGGCCGACAGCGGGGTCCATTTCGACTTGGGTGGTGGGCCGGAGATCGTGTTTCAAGACACGGTCGGCTCCTTCGATGTCGTCGTGCTGCAAGGCGGCAGCGCGGCCGAGGTCATCGACTTCCTGACCGCCAACGACTATGCGCAAGACCCCGAGGCCGAGCCGATCTTGCAGGAGTACCTCGACGAGGGCTTCTTGTTCGCGGCGGTCAAGCTCGCCGCGGACGCCGACGTCGATCAGATTCACCCGCTGAGCTTTCGCTTCCCGGGCGACGAGCCCTGCGTGCCGATCCGGCTGACTCGGATCGCGGCGAGCGAGGACATGGGCATCCGCACCTACTTCCTCGGCCAGGCGCGCTGGGCCCCGAGCAACTACGAGCACGTGGTCGTCAACCCGCTGCGCTACGACTGGAACTCGGCCTCGGGCATCTTTGGCTACGACGAGCTGCTCTCGCTCGCGGCTGACGAGGCCGGCGGCAAGGCCTTCGCAACCGACTACGCAGGCGCCAGCAGCTCGGTCCCGACCGGGGCGCTGTGGAGCCCAAACTGGGACGAGACCGCGTTCATCAACGCGGATCCGATCGACGCGATCGGCTTGATCGGGGAGCAGGGGCTCGCCTCGCAGCCGCTGATCCAACCCTTGCTGATGCAGTTCATCCCGCCGCCCGACGGGATCGATCCGAACTTCTTTTGGAACAACATCGCCAGCTTCGCCGATCAGATCGACCTGCTCGCCTGGGACGGGCCGGCCTTCGCGGCCGCGCTCTCGGAGCGGATCATCGAGCCGGGTCTGCACGCGCTCGATCTGATCGAAGCCTGGCCTTACCTGACGCGGCTGAGCACGACGATGTCGCCGGTCGAGATGACCCTCGACCCGACCTTCCACGCCAACCCCGATCTGCCCGAGGTCGAGGCCCAGGTGTCCAGCGCTTGCCAAGTCCAGTGCGGTGGCGACCAGCTGTTCGAGATCGCGGTCGGAGCCGCGGACGCGCAGGTCTGCGTGCCCGAATCCACGCAGTGGCCCGACTTCGACATGCCGGCGGCGCTGCGGATCGAGCAGATCCCGATGACCGGTCCGGCCCAGGTCGTGCTCGACAACGAGGCCGCGATCCTGGCCACGCTCGCGACCCAGCAAGCCGGCGTGCAATGCCTGAGCGACGCGGACACGACGGGCACGGGCACCGAGGGCACGGGCACGAGCACGAGCACGAGCGCGGGTGACGAGGTCGCGGCCGACGAGAGCGAGACCGCGCCGACCTACGACCTGCCTTACGACACCACTTGCGGCTGCGCGAGCTCGCCGGCCGAGGCTCCCTTGGCGATCGGGCTGGCGTTGTTCGTGCTCGCTGCGATCGCGCCTCGTCGCCCTCGCGACCGCTGAGAATCGACCATGAACATTCGGACCGCCATCGTCTCGCTCGCCCTCTTCGCCGGTCTCGCCAGCGTGCTCGCGCCGACCCCCGCCCACGCGTGTGGTGGGACCTTCTGCGACGGCTCGGTCGTGAACCCGATGGCCGTCGATCAGACCGGCGAGGACATCTTGTTCATCCGCGAGGGCGACGAGATCGAGGTTCACGTGCGCATCGAATACACCGGTGAGGCCACCCGCTTCGCCTGGCTGGTGCCGGTCCAAGCGTTGCCCGAGATCAGCGTCGGCTCCGAGACGCTCTTCGCCGCGCTCAGCCAGGCGACGGTGCCCACTTGGCAAGTCAAACGCAGCTACGACTGCGACAGCGACAACCCGAATCTCGGCGGCGGGTTCGGCTTCGTGCCCTCCGTCGACTTTGCTGGCGAGCCACCCGACGTGGTCTACGAGGAGGTCGTCGGCGCCTTCGAAGTCGTGGTCTTGCAAGGCGGGACCGCGGCCGAGGTCATCGATTTTCTACAGACCAACGAATACCAGCAGGACCCCGCGTCCGAGCCGATCTTGCAGGAGTACCTCGACGAGGGCTTCTTGCTGGTCGCGGTCAAGCTGGCCGCCGGCGCCAGCGTCGAGGCGATTCATCCGCTGGTGTTTCGCATGAACGCGAGCGAGCCCTGCGTGCCGATCCGGCTGACGCGGATCGCGGCCAAGGACGACCTCGAGATCCGCGCCTACTTCCTCGGTCAAGCTCGCTGGGCGCCGAGCAACTACGCCCATGTCGTGCTCAACCAGCTCGCCTACGACTGGCTCGCGCCGACCCCGACCAGCTTCGTCGAGCTGCTCTCGCTCGCGGTCGACGAGGCGGGCGGTCGCGCCTTCGCGACCGACTACGCCGGACCCAGCGACATCGTCGTGACCGACGGCGTCTACAGTCCGACCTGGGACGAGAACGCCTACGTCGACGTCGATCCGATCGCGGCCATGGAGTTGATCTTCGACCAGGGCCTCTGGGGTCACCCCATGCTCGCGCCCTTGCTGCTCGAATTCATCCCGCCGCCCGATGGTCTCGAACCCAATCAGTTTTGGGCTCACCTCGACGACTACGCCGACCAGATCGATCAGGCTGCCTGGAGCGGGCCCGACTTCGCGGCCGCGCTGGCCGAGCGGATCATCGATCCGGGCATCCACGGGCTCGACTTGCTCGAGGCCTGGCCGACGCTGACGCGCCTCCACACCACGATGTCGCCGGCCGAGATGACCCTCGACCCGACCTTCCACGCCAACCCCGATCTGCCGCGAGTCGGCAGGTCGAAGGTCGCGAGCTCGCGGGTCTATTGCGGCGGTGACGAGCTGATCTCGCTCTTCGGCATCGAGCCCTCGGCGATGGCCGAGACCCAGGTCTGCGTATCGGAGTCGAGCGTCTGGCCGATGATCGAGGGCATGCCGAAGGCGCTGCGGATCGAGCAAATCCCGATGGCCGGACCCGCCCAGGTGACGCTCGACAACAGCGCGACCGCGCTCGGCCTGCTCGCGACCCAGCAGGCGACAGTCACCTGCGAGTCCAACCAAGCCGGCGATGGCGATGGCGATGGCAGCACCAGCAGCGGCGACGAGGTCGCCGACGAGAGCAGCAGCGGGCCGACCTACGACCTGCCTTACGACACCACTTGCGGCTGCGCGACCACGCGCGAGCAAGCGCCGCTGGCGATCGGGCTCGGGCTCGTGGTGCTCGGCTCGATCGCGCCGCGTCGCCGTCGAGCGTGAGCCAAGCCGGTCGACGCGAGCCTTGTCCGGCGAGCTCGCGTCTTCTATGGTGTCCGCGATGTTCTTCTTCGCCTTCGTCTGAGTCGAGCCGTCGTGCTCGTGTGCGGGTGTTCGAGCCCGGCGCGCGAGCGTGGCGGTTTCTCTGCGTAACCGGAGCAAACGAAGTGTGCGAGTCGATCGTCGGATCGACCCGCCGAAGTTCTCGACGAAGGAGACGAGCGATGGCGACCACGACATGGTTCGCCGCCGGCGATTCGTGCCTGCGCGGCTATGTCCGCGAAGAGCACGTCGTCGTGCGGCTATGGAGCGACGAACGAGGATCGATCTTGCGCCGGGCGACCTGCCTGCCGAGCTCGGCGCGGGCCGAGTCCTGGTTGCAGCGGCTGCTCGCCGAAGAGGCACGATCGGCGTCGGACGGGTTGCCGCGGCGCGCGGCATGGCGAGGGCAGGTCGCCGAGGTCTTGGCCCAGGAGGTCGCGAGCGCGGTCGATCGTCCGCAGGGCTGGCGCGACTGGGCCGATTGGCTGTGGCGCCACGGCGATGCTCGCGGCGCCCGGATCGAGCTGGGCGAGGCCCTGGCCGCCGCGATCGGGACCGCCCGAGAGCCGCGGCTGCGGGCCGAGATCGCCCAGCTCGATCGTGTCCAGGGTTGGAGGGCCCAGCTCGACGAGCTCGAGCGCGCGAGCGGGGCCTTGGTTCGGCCTGGCGATCCAGGTCCGCAGCTGCGGCTCGAGCATGGCCAGCTGGTCGGCTTTCGTGGTCCCGTCGCGTTCGGGCGCCAATCCGGGGTTGGCCTCGCGGCGCTCGCCGAGCTGCACACGCGCGTCCATGATCCGCTCTCGCTCGCGCGTCTGCACGAGGCGCTCGCGTCCAACCAGCTCGGCGGGCTGACCACGCTGCACCTCGAACTCGACTCCGCGCTCGATCGCGACGCGAGCGGCGAGCTGATCGATGGCATCGCGCGCGGGCTGGCTCGACTCCGCAAGCTGGTGATTCGCTCGTCGAGCGGGCTCGCGATCGGCGAGCCGCTCATGCTCGCGCTCGGACGCTTGCTGACTCGCCAGCGCGAGCCGGTCCGCGGGCTCGCGCTGGTCGAGCTCGAGCTCGATCTCGGTCTCGAGCTCGCGCCCGAGCACGCGGGCGCCTGGACGCCCGCGCTGGTCGACGATCTGTGCGGCGTGCTGGCGCGCTCGGGGCTCGAGCGGGTTCGCCTCAGCGCGCCGAGCTGGCCGCGTGCCTTGCAGGCGTGGATTCGAATGTCGGGCTGGGATCGTCGCCTGCTCGAGTGTCGCTTGATCGAGCGCTGCCCGGTGCCCACGACGCAGGCCCGAGCGCGCGTGCTCGGCCCCGCACCGACGCTCGCGCTCCCGCTCGAGCCCGAGAGCACCTGCGTCTGGGCCGACTGGTTGCTCAGCCATGGCGATCCGCTTGGCGAGCTCGCGCTCTTGCTCGGCCGCGAGCAGGATCTCGCCACCCGCGAGCGAGTCGCCGTGCTGCGAGCCGAGCAGCGGGCGATGCTCTCCGATGGCCGGCCCGAGGCGCTGGTCCTGGATTGGTGCGGGCCCTTGCTCGAGCGGGTCGAGGTGCTCGGCGATCGCTGCCCCGATCCCGTCACGATGCTCGAGCGGGTGCTCGCCAGCCCCGCGGCGACGCGACTCGGATCGCTGCACCTGCGTGGCTTCACGCCAGCGTGGACCCTGCTCGAGAGCCCGAGCCTGCGCGGGCTCGAGCGGCTCTCGCTCGACGTCCCAACTCCGATCGCGCGGGTGCTCGAGTCGCTGCCCGAGCTGCGTGAACTCGGCGTGGGCGTGCCCGACCTCGACGCGCTGCCGAGCACCCGACACGCACGGCTGAGCGAGCTGGCCTTGGTCCTGCCGAGCGAGTGGGGGAAGCGGGTTTGCTCGGGCTTCTTCGCCCGCTTTGGGCCGGCGCTTCTGCCTGGTCTTCGTCGCTTGACGCTGGACCTCGAGCCCGGTCGGCGTGGTCCGGCGCTGCCGATCGCTCAGCTCGAGCTGGCCTCCGACGCGACCTTGCGAGTGATCGGGTCGCTGCGCGACTGCGATCACCCGAGCCTGCATCGCTGGTCGCGGCAGAACCCCGACGCTTGGCTCGAGTCCGACGCGGCGATGTGGCGCGGACACAGCTCGAGTCGGCGCTTCCGCGGCGGACGCCCTCGTTGAGGTCGCGTTCGAAGTGGTTAAAAAACGCGAGCGGCTGACCAGGAAGGACCGCCGCTCGCACCCACCACCGATTCGAGACTCACCAATGTTATAGGCCAACCTCGCGGCGCGGCGAGCCTCTTCGTTCGTGTGGACGCGGCGTAAACCAGGCTTCGCAGCGAGCCCGAGTTCGCACGTCTCTCGTTGCGACTAGTTGCGACTAGGTCCGCGCCGCGATCAAGGCGTCGACCAGCTCGACGAAGCCCGCGACCTCGCGCTGGCCCGCGACGAACTCGGGCAGCGCGTCGAACCATGGAGCCTGGCCGATCACGTCGGAGGTGCCGAAGGTCAGCCCGAAGCGGCCGGCGACGAAGAGGCCGGCATCATTGGGTGCGTCGCCCACGGTCGCGACGCGAAGCGGGTCGATGCCGCGCGCCTCGAACACGCGCAACAACCCCGCGCCCTTGTCGGGCTTGGCCTCGGCGAGGTGGATGTGCACGTTCGACCAGACCAAGAACACGCCCTGGGCCTCGGCGAGCTCGCGCAGGTGCAGAAGCTCGCGCTCGTCCCGCGAGTCGCGCTCGTAGGCCACGTCGCCGAGCCGGCAGAACGCATCGCCGGTCCGCCGCAGCTGCGCGTCGTGATCCCGGTTCAGGTGTTCACCCACCGCCAAGAGCCGAGCGAGGTCGGTCGGCTGACCCAGCCAACGGGGCGGATGGTTGGCGACGATCTCCAGCAGGCCGTTCTCGGCCACGCCGAACTCGACCCGTGGGAGGTAGCGACACAGCCCTAGCACCTCGCCGGCTGGGCGTCCGCTGATCGGGACCAGCGCGAGGCCGTGAGCATGGAGCCGCTCGATCGCATCGAAGAGCAGGGGACCGAGCTTGCCCGCTCGGGTCAGCGTGCCGTCGACGTCGCTGGCGATCAGGTCGATCGCCGCGAGGCGTTCGCGGGGGGCGGAGTCGAGGGCAGCGAGCGAGGGACCGGGTAGGCTTGCCATGCAGGCTCGTGATACCGTCAGGCCTTACCACGATGCCCCTCGAGTTGCAGCCTGGCGACGTCTACGCCGGAAACATTCGGATCCTCGACGTGCTCGGCCAAGGCGCCTTCGCGTGGGTCTACAAAGTGGACGTCCCCGGCTACGCCACGCCGATGGCGCTCAAGCTGACCAAGGATCCGGTGACCGCCGGCGATCAGGCTCAGCGAGCGCTGCGCGAGATCACGATCTTGCGCTCGCTCAGCAACCCGCACGTGGTCAAGACCTTCGACTGTGGGCTGCGCCCCGACGGGCACATCTACATGTTGATGTCCTTCCTCGACGGCTCCGCGCTCGACGAGTGGCACGACTTCGAGAACCCGCTGCCCGCTGCGCAGGCGGTCGGGCTCATCCACCAGGTCTGCCTCGGGTTGGCCGAGGCCCACGCCAAGAACATCGTCCATCGCGACGTCAAGCCCGAGAACATCTTCGTCGAGCGCAGCGGCCACATCCGCATGCTCGACTTCGGGCTCGCGCGCTCGTG
>JAMHUH010001079.1:0-6878 GCA_035904925.1 Nannocystaceae bacterium | reverse complement strand
ATCTCCCCATAAAAGGTATGCGCCTTCGTATGCAGATTGAAATACAACACCCCCTGCCGCGCGAGGTACTCCAACCCACCGATCGTCTTCACCCCCGTCAAGAAGCCCTTGTCGACCGGGCACCCCTCGGGCGCGTGCGGCTTGAGCCCGGGCATCGGATGCCCCGCGAGCATGATGTTCTCGTTGCGAATCTCGATCACCTCGTGCCCATCGGCAAACGCGGTCTGGAGATCCGCCGCCGCGCCAATGTCGACCAGCACCGGCCCGAGCACGCCAGGCGGACCGCAGTGAATGTGGAACATGACGATGTCCTCGGCCTTCACCCCCTCCATCTGCACGTCGATGAAGGCCTTCGACAGATCCTTGGAGATCCGCAGCTGGCCATAGCCCCGCGACCCACGTTTGGCTCGCTCGGTCGAGGGCGCCGTCGAGGCGAGGTCCTTGGCGACCTTGGGCGCCTCCGTCTCCTCGCCGCCCTCTTGCAGCGGGCTCAAGAAGCCCTCGTAGACAAAGAAGGTCGTCGCGCCATCGGCCGGAGTGCTCTGCCCCTGCTGGCCCGGATCGACGACCTCGACCTGGCTCGTGGTCGTGCTCGCGCTCGATGCCGTGGCCGTGTCGGCGCAGGCTGGGCAGGGCTGGCCAGGCTCGACGCTCTGGTCCTTCGACTTGTCACAGGCGAGGCCAGGCGCGAGCACGAGGAGGGCGAGGCAGATCCGCTTCATCGGCGCGAGCATTCCATGGCCGCGAGGCCCGAGCTGGCCGCAGATGAACAGCGGCTGTTCGCCCGCCGGCCAGCGTGCGATCCTGCGTGGCGATGGACCTCGAGGAGCTGAGGGCGTTCTTGGCCATCGTCGAGACGGGCTCGTTCCTGGCCGCGGCCAACGACCTCGGGGTCTCGCGCGGGATGTTGCGACGCCGCGTCGACGCGCTCGAGGCCCGGATCGGCGCGCCGCTGGTCGAGCGCAGCCCCAAGGGCGTGGTCATCACCGACGCGGGCGCGCTGCTGGCCGATCAGGGCCGTCGGCTGATCCAATCGAGCAGCGCCTTGCTGAGCGCCGTCCGTGACGTCGCCCGCGAGCCCTTCGGCGAGCTGCGGGTGAGCCTGCCGATCGGCATGCCGCCGCACGTGCTGGTCGTCGCGCTCGACCTGCTCCACGCGGCGCTGCCCAAGGTCAGCATCAACGCGCAGCCCAGCGCGACTCCCTTCGCCGAGCTGCTCGACGAATTCGACGTCGCCCTGCGCTTCGGCGCCGAGAGTCCGGGCCCCGGCTGGATCGCCCACGAGCTCTTGCGCATGCCCGTACGCCTGCTCGCCCACGCCCGCTACCTCGCCCGCCGCGCTCACCCACGCGACCCGACCGAGCTCGCCGACCACACGCTCGTCGCCTGGTCCGGGCCCGGGGTCGATCCTCGGCGCTGGCCCCTGCGCAGCGGCGGCACGCTGGAGGTCGAGCCCACGATGATCAGCACCGACGCCCATCTCCTGCGCGAGGTCGTGCTCGGCGGCTTCGGCATCGGTCTGGTCCCCGACGCCCCGATCGCCGATCTACACGTCGCCAAGGGCACGCTCGTGCCCTTGCTCGAGGACGTCGGCGCCGACGTGGCGCTGCGCTTGATCGTGCCTTCGGTGCTGGCAGGCAGCCCGAAGATCGCGGGCATCGTCGCGATCGCGCGCAAGTTCGCGGGCTCAGCCGATTGACGAGTCCGCGAGCCCCAGCTTGCTCACCACCGCCGGATCACCGATCGCCAACACCCGCTCGCGCGGGGTCACCAGCCCCAACTTGTCGCCCCGCCGCTCGCGTTGCTCGGCCACGAAGCCCGAGATGTCCATGATCTCGACCAGCCACTCGCCCGCGAAGCGGCGCAAGGCCTCGCCGCGCAGGCCGAGCTGGATCGCCCGACGCTCGAGCTTGGCGCCACCCGGCGCATGATCGGGGTCCCACTGGAGGCGCACGTCGGAGCGAGCCATTGCCTGCTTCCAAGCACGCTCGTCGCCGTGCAGCTCGGGGATGAACGTCGAATGAACCGCGTCGGCGAGGATCTGCTCGAAGCCCGCGCGACGAATTCGAATCGCCAAGCTCACCTCTTGCCCAGGCTTGGTGCCCCAGCCCGAGCGAAACATCATCCACAGGAAATTCGGCTTGATCCAGCTCATGCGATCGAAGCTGAATTCGCCTCCGAATTTGCCATGCTCGGCGGCATAGTGACCAATTGCCGGTCGGTAGGCTTGATAGACGACGATCGTGTCTTCGTCGAACTGCGCCAGAATGTGCCGACCCGCGCGGGGCCAGTGCGCTTGCTGTTCTTGCCAGGCTTGCGTCGAGAGTTTCATGAATCATGCGTCCGGCAAAGTGACCTCGAGCCACTCGAGGTCTTCGCTGCATTCGTGAAGCTCGAACGCGCGCCCGGGGGCGAGCACGCACGCGTCCTCGGCCGCGAGCGCGCGGCCCTCGTCGAGCCCGAGCGAGCCCGAGAGCAGGATCCACAGCCGGGTCCGCGCGTGCTCGCCGACCCGGGCAGCGCCAGCGCTCCCGGGCAGGCGTCGGACCACGCGAGCGGCCGCGAGCCCCTCGGTCGCCGCCGCGATGCCGAGATCCCGACACTCGAAGCCCGCCACGTCCCAAGCCTCCCATCGGGCCTCGCGGGCGACATGACGAACGAAGCGCTGGCCCGAGAAGTCGCGCGCCGGATCGATCGTCGCCGGATCGGTGGCCGAGGTCGGCAGCACGAGCGTGTGATCGACCCGGGTCTCGTGCTCGGCTGGGCAACCAACCTCGAGCACCTCGAGCCCGGCCGAGCTCTCGAGCACGCGATGGCGGATCCGCGGCGGCTGGAGCACGCAATCGCCGGCCTCGAGCACGAAGGGCGGGCCTTGATCCTCA
Organism: Nannocystaceae bacterium; assembly: GCA_035904925.1. GTDB lineage: Bacteria > Myxococcota_A > Polyangia > Nannocystales > Nannocystaceae > Plesiocystis. Next base: position 3,996 of record JAMHUH010001079.1, on the reverse strand, counting down.
TAGACCACCCGGACCCAGCCGCGCCGACAATAGATCATCTGAAAACGGACCTCGTGAAAGTGCACGTAATCGGGCACCGGCCCGCCCTCGGGGATCCGAATGTGCGAGGCGATCACGCGGCCGCCCTCGCGCTCGGGGACCAGGTCGCGGTAGCGCATGCCGGCCCGGCCCTCGATCCAGCCGGTCCGAATCGTGCGATCCGGTTGGGGCTCGCGCCGCAGCCGAATCGCCACGCCCTGGCCCGAGAGCTCGGCGTGGGCCGGGTCGTCGGCCGGGAAGATCGCGTCGAGGCGAAAGCCGAGCTTGTCGGTGAAGAACGCGAGGGTCTCGCTCAGGTCGGCGCAAGAGAGCGTGAAGCTGGGACTCGGATCCACGGTGAGCGAGCCTACCTCGATCGTGGCCGCCAAGATCCCACGTCGCGTCGCTGCGTTGCCGCCAAGCCCTGCTACCTTGCCCGCACGTGTTGCTCGCCCTGTGGCTCTGGCTCGCGCCGCCCGTCGAATCGCTCGACCCGCCCGCGCAAGTTCGTTGGCAGGCTCACCAAGACGGCTGTCCGAGCGCCGAGCAGTTCGAGCGCCGGGTCGCCGAGGTCCGCGGCGAGGCCCAGCTGAGCGCGAGCTTCGAGTTCGTCGTCGTGGGCGAGGGCCCCTTCGAGCTGCGGGTGGTCGATCACGGCGTCGATCATGGCGAGCGCTTCGAAGCCAGCAGCTGCGAGGCCTTGGCCGACACCGCGCTCTTGCTGGTCGCGCTCGCGCTCGCGCCCGAATCCGGCCAAGCGAGCCCGGTCCCACGCGAAGTCGATGCCGGTGGCGAGGCCGACGACGTCGCGCCCTTCTTGCGAGGGATCGAGCGCCGCGAGTTCGTGCCCTACTTCGCCGTCACCCCTGCGCGCGTGCTGGTCGAGGTCGGGTTGACCCTCGCGACCACGCCGCGACCCGCCCTCGATCTCTTCGTCGGCGCCGGCCCACGGGGCAAGCGTTGGGCGGTCGACCTCGGCGTGATCGCCCGACCGAGCTTCGCCGGCGTCTCGCGGATCCCCGAGGTCGGCGCTCGCATGTGGACGGTCGGCGGGCTCGCGCGCGCGTGCGTGGGCGGACGCGCCTGGCGCTTCGCCCTGGCCGGCTGTGGCGGGCTCGAGCTGGCGGCCATGAGCGCTCGAGCGACCGGCCCCGTAGTCGACTCCAACCCGGGAGTCCGACCCTGGGCGGTGGTCGAGGCTGGGCCCGAGCTGAGCGTGCCCTTGTCCAAGCGCGCCGCGCTGGTCGTTCGGATCGTCGGCACCTGGGCGGCCCTGCGGCCGCGCTTCAGCATCGCGGGCGCCGGGGAAGTCTGCTGCACCCAAGCCCTGGGCATCGCCGGCCGGGTCGGCATGGAATTCGGACTCGGCCGATGAAGAAGAAAGAAAACAAAGAAGGAAAATGACGAAGACCGACGAAGGTGGACACGCATGAGCGTGGGCGACCATCCCGACTTCGACATGGTCTACCGAGCCCATGTCGGGCTCGTGTGGAGGTGTCTGCGCCGCGCTGGCGTGCCCGACTCGATGCTCGAGGACGCCACGCAAGAGGTATTCTTGGTCCATCACCGCCGCAGCGACGTGCCGACCCAGAGCGTGGCGGCCTGGCTGGTCGGCATCACCCGCAAGGTCGCGTCCAACGTGCGCCGCGGCGAGCAACGCTTCCTTCGCCGCATCGCGTCGCAGCGGGCCGAGCCCGGGGCCGAGCAAAACGACGACCCCGAAGATCGACTCCGACGAAGCCAAGCGCTGACCCTGGTCGAGGCCTTCCTGATCACGCTCACGCCCGCCCTGCGCGAGGTCTTCGAGCTGATCGAGATCGAGGGGCTCAAGCAGCGCGAGGTCGCCGAGCTGCTCGGCCTCAGCATCAACACCGTCGGGAGTCGGCTGCGCGTCGGTCGAGTCCAATTCGAAGACTACGTGCGTCGCCTCGACGCGCCCGAGGTGGCCCATGGTTGATCCCGAGCAGCTGCTGGCCAGCTACAGGCAGGCCGCTGGACCCTCGCGGGCCGTCGAGGCGCGCATGCTCGCCTCGCTCCGGGCCGAGCTCGCGCCCTTGCCTGCCCAGCCCGCCGCGAACGCGAGCACCGGCGCGTCAGGGCTCGGCGTCGCCCTCAAGCTCGTCACGCTCTTGGCGATCGTCGTGGTCGGAGCGAGCGCGGCGAAGCTCGTGCTCTCGCGGGCGCCGGATGCATCGGATGCATCAGATGCATCGGATGCATCGGTCGCGGCTCCGAGCGAAGGTTCGCGGGTCGAGCTCGCGGTCGAGTCGCCGCAGGTCGAGCCGGCCTCGCCCTCGCCTTCGAAACCGAAGCCGACCTCGGCATCGACGCTGGCCCCTCGCGAAGCCGCCGCGGCCACGCGTCGATCGTCCAGCCCACGCCCTCGTGCTCCTGCGCCGCCCGAGCTCGCCGAAGCGCCCTTGGCCGACGAGGCCAAGCTGCTGCGCGCCGTCGACTCGGCCTTGCGCCGTGGCGCGCCGGCCCAAGCCCGCGAGCTGCTCGACGAGTACCAGCGCAGCTTCGTGGCCGGATCGCTCGCCGACCAAGCGATGGTGCTCGAGCTGCTGCTCGCCTGCGCCGAGGAGGCCCAGGGCGCGAACGAGGTCGCAGCCCGCTACCTCGACGCCCACCCTCAGACCTCTGCGCGCGCGCGGATCGAGGACACATGCGAGCTGCTCTGATTTGGGCCCGCCGCGCGACGGCTGCATCGTCGTTCATCGCCACGCTCGGCTGCGCGCTCGAGCCGGTCGAGATCGCTCGACTCGACGACGCCGATGGTCAATCCGAAGATCGCGGCGAGGAGGTCAGGGTCGAGACCTGGGACCGAGCGCAGCTCGAAGCCGGCGTGATTCTCGAGCTCGATCTGGACGCCGATCGTGAATTCGTGTCGCAAGGCGAAATCGTCCGCAAGGTCGTGATCGAGATCGATCCAAGCCCGTCGAGCTTGCCCGAGGGCTTCGTCGCCGAGGTCTGGGACGCGAACGATCAACAGGTCGAGGGCTTCGAATCGGTCGAGGGCGGCCTGCGATTCGAAGCGAAGCTAAAGCTCGGCTGGCGATTGGAGCTGCACTCGAACACCCCGACCTCGTTCGAGCTGCGCGCAAAGCTGATTTCGCCCAGCTGAGGGACGAAAGCGAGCCAGTTTGGACATTCCATGATGTCATGCGAATCCAGCTGCAACCCCTCGTATTGTCCATCCTGACCTCGCTCTGCGCGTCCACGCTCGTCGCTTGCGACGATGACCTGGTCGTTCGCAACATCGAAGCCCCGACCGCTTCGGAAGAGCCGGGCTGTTCGAGTGATCACGAGCCCCACCCTTACCTGTCGTGCGATCCCGAATCCAGCGACAATCCGGCTTGCGTGCTCGGCTGCGGCACGATCAGTGGTTCCGGCCCGGAGCTGACCGAGGGCTACAAGCTGTGCGGGATCCCCTGCGACACCGCGCTCGACTGCCAGCCCTGGGCGGGCGAGAGCGTCGCCGTCTGCGAGGGTCGTTGCCACTTCGAATGCGACGAATCGAACCCCTGCCCGGAGGGGCTCGAATGCGTGTCGGACTCCAGCCAACCAGCCGAGTGTCTGGCGCCCTACAGCGAACCCAACCCCTAATCCAGCCCGATCAGGAGCTGCACGAGAGCATCGAACAGCCCGCGCGTTCGCGGGCCCACTCGGGCCGCTTCTCGGCGAAGCGCTCGCGCCCGGGCTGGGCCGTATAAGGCCGGCGCAGGGTGTCGAGCAATTCGTGAATCAGCGAAGGATCGCCCTGCTCGGCCGCGTCGATCGCCAGCTGGGCCAAGTAGTTGCGCAGGACGTACTTGGGGTTGCTGGCGTGCATCTGCGCCCTGCGCTGCGCGGGCTCGCGATCGTCGCGGCGAACCCGAGTTGCGAGCCGACGCAACCACGCGAGCGTCTGCGTGCGAACGTTGGCGGACAGCGGCTCGGCCGACGGCCGAGCCGAATCATAGTAGGCGGCGCGCAGCG
>JAMHUH010001078.1:0-8063 GCA_035904925.1 Nannocystaceae bacterium | reverse complement strand
AGCGCCAAGTCCTGAGCGCTCGGCTGCCAATTGCCCACCATCACGTCGTGCGCCGATGGCTTGGGCAATTGCTCGGTCATCCAAAACCACATCGCCGTCTGGATCGCCAGCTTGCTGTCGGTCTTGACCAAGTCCGGGTTGCTGAGCAGATCGACGCCGAGCGCGTCGCCGGCCTGGCCATAGTTGTAATTCCAGCTCAGCTGAATCGCCCCGCGGCCGTGGTAGGTCTTGCCGGGCGCGCAGGGATATTGCGCGTTGTTGGGCTCGCAATATTGCGGACACGCGTTGTTCTCACAGCCGACCTCTTCGATGAAGCACAGGCCCCACGCGTGAGGCCCATCGGGCGCGGCCGGCCAGCCGCCGGTGGTCTCGTGCGAGATCTGAGCCAGGAAGGCCGCGAGCTCGCGCCGCCGGGTCGCGTCGTCGCCCTCGCAGGCGAAGCTCGGGAATTCGGCGGCGGCGTCGAGCAGGCCTTGCAGGGTGTAGACCGAGCCTGCGCAAGCCATGTCGTCGTTGTGCAGGAACATCGCGTCCCAGGTCGCCTGATCGATGATGTCGGCGAGCTGGCAGTCGCCGCTGCCCGTCGTGTCGCTGCTCGTGTCGCTGGTCGAGCTGGTGTCGCTGCTCGTCCCTGCGTCGCTCGTGCTCGCGCTGGTCGTCTCGCTGGTCGAGCTCGTGCTGCTCGTCGTCCCTGCGTCGGTCGTGCTCGCGCTGGTCGTCTCGCCGCTGGTGTCGAGATCGTCGGTGCTGGTGAGATCGTCGGCTCCGCTCGCGCTCGTACACGCGAGGCCGAGCGGAGCGATCAACACGAAGAGCGCGTGGCGAGCCGACATCGCGGCCATGGTCTCACGCCCGCGCTTCGACGATGGCGCGTTCGAGCAAATTCGCGATCAGCTCGGCCTCGTCCTCGCGCAGGCAGAGCGGCGGACAGAGGAAGAGCAGATGATCGCGTGAGGGCAAATACAGGCCCAGCTCCCAGCCACGCTCGACGACCGGAGCGGCCGGACCCTCGAGCTCGAGTGCACGCATCAGCCCGCGCCCGCGCTGGCCCACGACGCCCGGCAGACTCTCGACCATCGCGGCGAAGCGACGTTCGAACACCTCGCCGACCCGCATGGCGTTGCCCGGCAGGTCCTCGCGCTCGAGCACCTCGATGCTGCCGACCGCGGCCGCGCAGCCGACCGGATGCGCGTAGTGAGTGAGCCCGCACCAGAGCAGATGATCGTCGAAGTGCATGGCGTGGCGCTCGGCGACCATGACCCCAGCCATCGCCGCGTAGCCCGAGGTCAGGCCCTTGCCGATCGTCATCAAGTCGACCTCGACGCCCCAGTGCTCGCGCGCGAACCAACGGCCGGTTCGGCCAAAGCCCGAGAAGATCTCGTCGTCGATCAGCAGGATGCCGTGCTCGTCGCAGAGCGCCCGCACGCCCGGCCAAAAGTCGCTGGGCGGGGTCTGCATGCCGTTGGTCCCGGTCAGGCCCTCGAGCAGGATCGCGGCGATGCTCTCGCCACCTTCGCGGGCGATCAGTCCGTGCAGGCTCTCGAGCCAGTCGGACGCGCGGGTCGGCGTCGGGGCCCGAGCCGGGTGCGGATCATGGATGTGCAGCGGCGCCCGCATGCGCTCGACGAAGGGCTGCTTGCGAAGATCACCCGCGACCTCGAGGGTCGCGAGCGTGGCCCCGTGATAGGAGTTCTCGCGCGCGATGAACTTGCTGCGCTTGGTCAGCAGCATCGCCATCTTCATCGCGTTCTCGACCGCCTCGGCCCCGCCGGTGGTCAAGAAGGCCCGGCTCAGGCCGGTGTGACGGGCGAGCAGTTGGCCGAGCTCGGCCTTGATCGGCAGCACCGAGTTGGGTGCGGCGGCCGGCAGCTGCTCGATCTGCTCGATCATCCGCTTTTGCACGTGCGGGTGCCGGTGGCCGACCGCGACGTTGTAGACCTGGCTCTCGAGATCCCAGACCCAGCCCTTGCCCGCGACTTCGAAGCGGGCCCGCTCGGCGTTGATGATCTCCAGCCCGCGATTGCGCTGCTGGGCCGACCAGGTGAAGAACAAGTGCTCGCGCTGTTGGTCGCGCAGGGAGCTCGTCGTGCTGGTCATGGTCGTGCTGTTCATGATGATGGTGTCTCGCGTTCGAACTCTTCGATCACCGCGCCGGCGCGGCGGCGCAGCCAGACTCGACCCGTGCTCAGCTCGATCACCCAATGCAGCTCGGCCCGAGCTCGCGGGTCGCTCGGGAACGCGGCCTGCTCGACCGCGGCGAGGAACTCGAGCACCTGCTCGGCGGTGTTGGGTCGCTGCTGCACGTAGAGGGTCGAGGCCAGCTCCATCCGGCGAAAGCTGGCCGCGCAGCGCGGCAGGCCCTCGCGCTGGCGCAAGGCCGGATCGAAGCAATGGTTGGTGTGGACGTGGCCGGTCTTGGGGCTGACCCGAGTCAGCACGCAGGCGTCGCCGAGCTGCTCGATGCCGAACAGGTCGCGGCCATCGGCCAACATCCAGCTGCGACCATCGACCAGCGGCGTGCGCTCGATCGTCGCCCGGGCGCTGGCGAGGTTCGGACGATCGAGCGCCATTCGCAGGGCGGCCGAGCCAGGCAAGCCGGCGCCGAGCTTGGCCGGACGCAGCACGTTGGCTTGGATCGCAAAGCCGCTCGCGCTGACGCCCGCGAGCCCGAGGCTGCCCGGCAACCCGAGCACGCGCGCGCCGGCGATCGTCCGCAGCTCGACCTGCTCGGCCTCGCGCTCGCTCAGCGCCCACGCGCCCGAGAGCAAGGGGCCACGCGGGCCGCTGACATAGAACGAGAGCGAGCGTTCGAACCCGGGCTCGCCGAGCAGCGCGTCGACGAAGCCACCATCGAGCGCGAGCAGCTCGGCGGGCTCGAGCGCGCAGGCTCGGGCGACGCCGCGCTGCTCCGCGGCGAGCTCGGGCGCGAGCGCCTCGAGCCGATCGAAGCTCGAGCGCGCCAGCTCGCGCGCCTGGCCGCCGACGCGCTCGTGCAGGGCCGCCCAGCGAGCCTCGACCCGCGCGCGGATGCTCAGTCGATCGCGCTCGGCCAGCTCGTGCCCCGCCTCAGGCATCCGGCAGGCTCGCGATCGCGTCGAGCAGCTGGGCCCGGATCGGCCCGCGCAGCCGGGCCGGCGAGATGTCGAGCGGCGGCACGAAGAGCAGCGTGTCCGGCAAGCCGAGCCCGAGCAAGAGCCCCCGGCTGCGAGCCCGCGCCCGCACCAGCTTCGCTCGATCTTCGTCGGCCAAGCGAAGCGCGCGATAGAGGCCCGCGCCCGCTGGATGCCCGCCGAGGCGATCGGCGGCGAGCTGAACGAGGGCGTCGAGCTCGGCGATCGCCGGGACCAAGTCGAGCCGATGCGCGGCCCGAAGGTGCTCGTGCGTGCGGATCATCGAGACCTCGTCGCCGTCCCAGGTGCTGATCAACATCAGCGGCGTGCCGACCCACCAGCGCGAGTCGACGAAGATCTGCCCGAGCTGCCCGCCCGGATACCAGAGCACCATGTTGGGCACGAAGCTGCCGGGCAGCGCGTCGACTCCCCAAGCGCCGGCGCCACGCCGATAGCCGCCCGTCGTGGTCTCGACCACGGCCAGCGGGATGTCGTGGGCGCGACAGAGTTTTTGCAACGCCAACGCGGCCGTGCCCGACAGACACGCGCCCGAGCGCTCGCCGACCAGCTCGACGAAGAGCCCGATGATCGCCTTGGCCCCGCGGGTCGCGATCACCTGCTCGAGCGCGGCGATCGTCGCTGCGACGCCCGCGTGCTCGGGGTGCGGCAGCAAGGGCCAGTCGAAGAGCCCGAACTCGTCGCCGAAGCCCCGCGGATCACTGAGCGAGCGCGCGGCGGCGGTGGTCTGGCCGAGGTAGCCACCGACCAGACCGATCGCCAGCGTCGCCTCGGGCCGGGCGAGCTTGAGGCAACGCAGCGACTTGTCGACCAGCTCGTCGCGCGAGCTGGTCGTGTAGAGGTGGCTGGTCCCTCGCGGCAAGATCGCCCGCAGGTGCTCGGCATAGTGGATCGAGTCGATCGTCGCCCAGTTGCTCGAGTTGACCCGCGAGGCGGTCGGACCGACGAGCTCGCGGCTGGCCATGAACGCCGGCGCGGGGCCGAAGGGCGACTGAATGCCCGAGGCGAGATCGCTCGGCCCCTCGACCTGCGCGGGCAAGCGCGGAGGCGTGAGCGGGACCCGGTAGTACTCGGCCTGCGAGCGACCGTCGTACTGCTGCTCGAAGACCGTGACGGTGTAGGCCCCCATCGCGCGGTTGAGCGCGCCCATCTCGTCGGTCGCCCCGACCTTGTTGCGACCGGTGACGAAGCGATAGCCGTGCCGCTGCGCCCACTCGAGCTGGGCACGCTTGAGCGAGCGACCGACCCCGCGGCCGCGCGCTGCCTCGGCGACGGCGAGATCGGCCGCGTAGAAGCTCTCGCCCGTGCCTCGCCAAGGATCGCGATCGGGCCCGGTCACATGCCCGAAGAGCTCGAGCGGGCCGCCGATCGCAAAGCCGAGCAGCTCGTGGGTCTCGCTGTCGCGCGCGACCAAGCCGAGCCCCGCGGCCGTGGCCTTGCGCAAGTACTCTTCGCTGTCGGCTCGCTCGGCCTCGTAGGCCGCGAGCTCGAGCTCCATGATCTCGGGCCAGTCGAGCTCGACGATCTCGCGGACGTCGATCCGATGCGCGCGTCGTCGAACCGCGCCCTCGCGCTGGTAGGTGGCCGCGTCGGGATCGTCGAGTCGGCGCAGCGTGGTCGCGATCCGCTCGAAGAGATCATCGAGGTGGCGCGGCTCCCAGCACGCGGCCAGACGAAAGCGGATGGTCGTGTCGCCCGCGTGGTAGGTCATGAAGCCCCGCGCGAAGCGTTGGTCGATGAACTTGTCGCGGGCCGCGACGCTGGGCAGATCGAAGGCGAAGGCGCTGCCGGCCCCGCGCGGGTCCGCGACCAGCCGCGGGAACTCGGCCGCGAGCGCGTCCAAGCGCGCGCGGATCGGCGACTCGAGGCTGGCCTGCCGCTCGGCGCCCTCGGCCTGGATGAGCCCGCGCAAGGCCGAGACCACGTTGATCGCGACCGGCTCGGGATCCGGCCAGCGCGAGAGCACGATCCCGAGCCCGGCCTTCTTCGCGCAAGTCAGCAAGTCGGGCGCGAACGCAGAGCGATCGCCCAAGCCCAGCCGCGTCCACCAAAAGAACTCGCCGCTGGTCCCGAACCCGGTCTGGACCTCGTCGGCGATCAGCGGCAAGCCATGCTGGCGGGTCAGCTCGCGGACGCCGAGCACGAAGTCGCGGGCGAGGTGAATGTCGCCACCTTCGGCCATCATCGGCTCGATCAGCACGGCGTAGAGCTCGTGGGCGTGCTCGGCCAACATCTGGGCGAGGACCTCGAGCGAGCGCGGGCAAAACAACGCCTCGTAACCAGGCAGGTCGACGCCCTTGCGCTTGGCCGGGTTCGAGGTCGCGGCGAGGCTGACGAAGGTTCGACCATGGAAGCTGCCGTCGAAGGCGAGCACGCGCCGACGGCCTCGACCTTGGTCGGGCACGCCCTGCAAGCGAGCGATCCGCAGCGCCTTCTCGTTGGCCTCGGCACCGCCCGCGACCACGTACGCGACGTGATCGAGCCCCAAGGGCGCCGCGGCGAGCAAGCGCTCCGAGAACTCGCGCAAGACCGGCGACTCGTCGATCTGCGTGTCGGGGTTGGCCCACAAGCAGCCATCGAAGCGACCCTCGTGCAGACCTCGGAGCACGCCCGGATGCGCGAAGCCGTCGCTCAGCGTGGCGATCTGGCTGCACGCGTCGAGCAGCACCATCGGCGGCTCGTCGATCGAGACCATGTAGGGACCCCAGCAGCGACGCGTGTCGATCACCTGCTCCTTCTTCTCCCTGGGGATCAGCTCGCCCGCGTAGAGTCGCTCGAGCCAGGCCGCGGAGCTTGGAATCGCGCCGCCGCTCGGGATTCGAACCCTCGAGGTCTCGCGCCGCACAGGCGCCTCAGGCGCTGGCGCTTCGTCGCGCTGACGGGTCTCGAGCTGCTCGAGTTCGCGTGCCTGGAAGCGTGGCCGGTTCACTGGCGCAGTCTAACGAGTCCAGGCGCTGACTCGGAATGCCACGATTGCGGACGCCCCTCCGCAATTGCTCATCGATGGGTCAGGTGGCGCCGAATCGCAGCGCAGCACGTGTGTCGGCCAACGTCGCCGAAGAGCGCGATCGGTGGCTGTCGACGACTCGATCGAAGCGCTACCCTGCCGGCCATGACGCGGCTGGACCTGCGCGCCTCCTTCTATGGTGGACCCGGCTTCACGCTCTACCACGCGTGGGGTCCGAATTCGGCCCTGCCCTTCAGCCCGCACTTCCACGACGAGTACCTGATCTGCGCGCAGATCCGCGGCGAAGAAGAGTGCCAAGTCAGCGGCAAGCCGCAGCACTTCGGCCCGGGCGACGTCGTGTTGATCAACCCGCAGCAGGTCCACACCGGCAACGCGGCGGGCAGCGACGAGCTCGAGTACATCAGCCTCTACGTCGATCGCCCGGTCGTCGAGCAGCTCGCCGATCAGCTCGGCGCCGCCACCCGCTCGCCCGAGTTCACGGCCGTCAAGACCCAAGAGCACCCCGAGCTGATCGCCAAGCTCGGCGACCTGCTGACCTTGGTCCGCGAGCACCAGGGCAGCCAGATCTATCCGCACCCGCGAGCGCCGAGCGACCCCGAGATCGAGCTGCCCACGCTCGACCACGATCATCACCACCACGAGGTCCGTCGCTTCGAGGGCGACAGCCTCTCGCTCGAGTCGAGCCTCCACGAGGTCTTGCTGCTCGCCTTCGAAGAGTTCTCGAACCTCAAGCAGCCGGCCTTGCGCTCGACCGCGCGGATCAGCCACCGCAAGATCGCCCGCTCGATCGACTACATCCGCAGCCTCGAGACCGAGGGCTCGCCCAACGTCAGCCTCGACGCGCTGGCCGAGGTCGCCGGGCTGTCGAAGTACCACTTCCTGCGCCAGTTCTCGCAGGTCGTGGGCATGACCCCGGGCGCCTACCTGCGCACGCTCAGGCTCTGTCACGCGGCCCGCAAGCTGCGGACCACCGACATGCCGATCCTCGAGGTCGCGCTCGCGGTCGGCTTCGCCGATCATCCGAGCTTCTCGCGGGCCTTCGCCCGGCACATGGGCATGACGCCGAGCGAGTATCAGAAGCTCGGACCGCTCTGACGCTCGCTCGACGCCGCCGCTGACCACTCGAGGTGGCACTCGAGGTGGCACTCGAGGTGGCACTCGAGGTGGCACTCAAGGATGGAGGCGCAGCAGCTCGGGCGCGCTGCCACTCCACTCGTCGCCGAAGAGCACGAACGAGAAGCCGAGCTCGTCGACGGCAATGTCGATCACCTGCTTGCCCGCGAGATCGTCGAGCGCCACACCCCAGCTCGCGCTCTCGCCGACGACTCGGCCGACGCTCGGATGCTCGCCACCGATCGCGACCCCGACGCCCTCGTGCCCTCGCCAAGCAGCCAGCGCGATCGAGTCGCTCTCGCTGAACTGCGTGCTGCCCAGCTCGGCGCCCGCTTCGGAGTAGCGAGCGAGGCCCGTCGAGCCCGTCGACTCGGCCAGCGTCGTGCCTGCGAACACCGAGCCTTGGCCGTCGATCTCGACCGCCACGAACCCGGCGTCGCCCTCGAGCTCGCGAAAGAGCAGCAATTCACCCGTGCGATCGTAGGCGTGCAGCTCGTTGCCGCGCTGGGGCGGGAGGCCGCGTCCGACGCTGAGGCCGACCCACACGTTGCCCTCTCGATCGAAGCCCAGACCCGACGCGGTCCCGAAGCTCAGCGAATAGGGGTCGTCCGTGAATTCGCGAATCCAGCGAGGATGCCCCTCGCCATCGAAGTGGGCCAGCCAAGGCAAGTTCGCGTCCACATGCACTCGAGCGCCCGCGAGCGCCGTCTCGCCGCCTCGAACGACAGCCCCGTAGAGGTGCAGACTCGCGTAGACCTGGCCGAGCTCGATCCACTCGTCGAGTTCGCCGCGTCGGCTCAGGCGAACCTCGATCAGCTCGCCCTCGCGCACGCCAAAGCCGTGGAGCATGCCCG
>JAMHUH010001077.1:0-2035 GCA_035904925.1 Nannocystaceae bacterium | reverse complement strand
GCAGGCTCGATCAGCTCGGGGTCGGCCTCGCTCAGCTCGCGCTCGCAGGCGGCCAACAAGCTGGCCGCTTGCTCGAGCTCGCCGAGCTCGCGCAAGAGTCGAGCCACGCGCAGGCTCAGGTGTCCGCGCTCGCTCGGGGTCGCGTGGCCTTCGTCGTCGAGCAGCGCCTGAAGGTGCGGGATGGTCAGCTCGGGCTTGCCGAGCAGATCATAGGCGTCGGCCAGGGCCGCGCGCAGCTCGAGCCGATCGGGCGCGAGCACCAGCGCGCGCTCGAGCTGCTCGGCCGCGTCGGCCGGCTCGCTCGCGTGCAAGAGCAGCCGACCGAGCCGGGCGCGGGCGTGCAGCTCGGTCGTTCGTTCGCGCAGCCGGGCCGCGGCCTTGGCCAGCCGAGCGAGGCCCTCGAGATCCTCGTCGTCGAGCAACTGCTCGATCTGGGCGAGGATCTTCTCGGGTCGCTCGAGCTCCTCGACGGCAGACCAGAGATCGCCGAGGCGCTCGTGGATGCGCAGGGCCTGGGCGGCCCGCTCGACCAGCGCCTCGCCGCGTCGCTGCCCGCGAGCGTGGACGATCAACGAGTCGAGGATCCGCGGGCGATCGGTCGGCGGCGCGAGCTCGAGCGCGAGCTCGAGCACGTCGAGCACCCAGGCCCGCTTGGCCGCCCGCTCGCCGAGCGTGCCCCGCTCGAGCGACTCGGCCGTGGCCGGGATCGTCGCGACGACCCCGCGCGAGCTCTCCCAGGCCTCGTCGATCCGCCCGGCTCGCACGAGCAGGCGCGCGCGCTCGAGCAGCAGCGAGTCGCGGTCGTCGAGCTCGGCCTCGCCGAAGCTGTCGAGCTCGAGCAAGCGACCGAGGTAGTCGGCCGCCGCCATCGCGTCGCCGAGCTTGCGCTCGATCGCGGCGCCGCGGCGGAGCAGCTCGAGGTCGTTGGGATCTTGATCGATCGCGCTCGCCAGCTCGCGTCGGGCCAGCTCGCGGTGCTCGCGATCGTCGACCTCGCTGGCCAGCACGATCAAGCGCTTGCGCAGCGGCTGACGCTCGCTCGGGCTGGCGGCCTCGAGCCGCATCCGCAGCAGCGCGGCCGCGGTCGTGCGCTCGCCGATCCGGACCGCGAGATCGATGGTCTGATCGAGCAGCGCGAGATCGTCGGGATCGTCGGCCAGCGCGGCGCTCAGCAGCGAGAGCGCCTGGCTGGCGCCGCCGAGATCCTGGCTGCCGTGCTCGATGAAGCTGCGCGCCACTTGGGCGCGAAGGTCGGCCCGGCGTCGTGGGTTGCGCGTGTGCTCGAGCGCCTCGTCGAGCGCCTCGAGCACGTGGGGCACGGTCGCCAGCGATCGTCGCTCGCGGGCCAGCTCGGCCACGCGCGCGCGGGCCAGCACGACCAGGGCCTCGGGCAGCAGCTCGGCCAGCGCCGCGTGCTGGCGAGCGGCTTGCTCGTCGGCCTCGCTGCGCTCGGACACCCGCGTCATCGAACGTCGATCGCGGCCACTGGCGATCTGCTCGCGCAGTCGCTGGGTCAGCGGTCCGATGATCGTCAGCGCGCTGCGGGCATCGTCGAGGCGATCGATCAGCAAGCTCGCGACCGCGAGCTCGAGCCGGGCCGCGATCGCGGGCGGGTGCGGCTGTCGGCAGTCGGCGGCGAGCAGCCGGGCGAGGTCCTGCGCCCGGCCTTCGGCGGCGAGCAAGCGGGTCAGGAGGCGGCGGGGCTCGAGCGCGCTCGGCTGAAGATCGAGCCACTCGTGGACCGCCTGCAACGCGGCCTCGCGATCGAGGAAGCGGGCGAGGTCGACCCGCCAGCGGACCAGCGCGAGGTGGGCGGCCGGGAACGACTCGAGCGCGTGCGAGAGCCCGGCCAGCTCGCGCAGCGCCGCGCCGAGGTCGTCGACGCTGGCGCGCAGCAGCTCGCGGGTCCGATCGAGGCCGCGGGCGATCGGCTCGTCGAGCAAGCCTGGCTCGCCCGGCAGAGGGGCCACGGCCATCGCCGCTTCGTCGCTGACCTGCGCGCCCCAAGCGTCATGGTCGTTCGCGTCGATCGGGT
>JAMHUH010001076.1:0-10726 GCA_035904925.1 Nannocystaceae bacterium | reverse complement strand
CGCTTGCGCTGGGCGACCGCGCGGTGGCCCGCGATCGCGAAGCGCCACGCCCGATCCCGATCTTCGGGCGTCGCGAAGTCGATGCCGATCCGCGGCCCACTGACGATCGCGTCGGGTGGCTCGCCCTCGACCAGCATGAGCTCGCCGCGGCGATGCAGCGGATGGTGGGACCAGCTCGGATCGAGGTCGAGCGCGGCGCCGACCTTGCCGGGGCCGGTGAGCAGCTGCGGGCCGAGCTCGCTCGCGCCGCGTCGCGCGAGGATCGTCGCGTGGCCCTCGACCGGCTCGCACGCGCGGATCAACACGGCCGCCGCGTGACCTCGCCGACCCGCGACCACGTTGAGCATGTTGTGGACGCCGTAGCAGAGGTAGACGTAGGCTCGACCCGCGGGACCCCACATCGCGGCGTTGCGATCGGTTCGACCGAAGCGGGCATGACTCGCGCTGTCTTCGGGTCCTGCATAAGCCTCGACCTCGGTGATTCGCACGATCACCTCGCCGCGTTGGATCCGACAGCCGAGCAGCTCGCGTGCGACGTCCTCGACGTCGCGCGCGAAGAAGCGCTGTGGCAGCGTGGGCATGGGTGCGCGAGTGTAGTGCGACGCGTGCGTGAACCTGATTCACGAATATGAACTGGTAATCCGAATCCCGGCTGAACTCCTTGGACGCTGTTCTTTTGGACACGCACCAAGCACTTGAAATGACTAGTATTTTCTGTCTTTACACCGTTCCGTTCTTGACTTGAACGTGGATTCATAACATGAACCGCAGCGCTGATGCCCATCCCCTCTGCGCCCAAGACTGCCCGTCGATCGGTCCGCGAGGAGAGCCGCGCGGTCTACCGTCAGGCGATCTTGGAGGCCGGGATGCGGGTGTTCGGCAAGACCGGCTTCCACGACGCCAAGATCGCCGACATCGCGACCGAGGCCGGCGTCGCGACCGGCACGCTCTACAACTACTTCACGAGCAAAGAAGAGATCTTCCAGTCGATCCTCGAAGACGGTCGCGAGCGCCTCCAGGCGCTGCTCGGCGAGGGCGAGACCATCGACGATCCGATCGAGCGGCTCCGTGGGCTGCTCTTCGTGTTGCTCGGCTTCCTCGAGCAGCACGGCGCCCTCTTTGCGATCTACATCCAGCTCGGGCTCGCCGACCCCAACAACTTGACGCGGAACAAGAACGAGAGCGACGACCAATTCCGGCGTGCGCTGCTCGGCTCGTTCGAGCGCGCGCTGGTCGAGGCCGGCGCGCGGATTCGCAGCGACCGTCCGCCCGAGCTGCTCGCCGCGCTCTTTGGCGGCGTCGTCAACGGCATGATCGTGCGCTGGATCGACAGCGAATTTCGCTCCGGCCTCCAGAGCCACACCGACACGATCATCGACTTCTTCTTGCACGGAGCCGCCAACCCATGATCTCCCGATCGATCTCCCGATCCCACGTCCTCGCGCTGGCCACCTTGCTGCTGCTCGGCGCTTGCGACAAGCAAGAGCCGGCCGCCGCCGCGCTCCCACCCGCCACCGGCGAGGGCGCGCCCAAGCAGGCCGAGCTGCCGGTCCCCGACGCGGCCGAACGAGCCGCCGCCGCGCAGACGGTCGACCACCGCTGGATCGGCAGCGCCCAGGCCAAGCACCACGTCGAGCTCGCGCCCAAGATGACCGGCACGATCTCGACCATCGAGGTCGCCGAGGGCGACACGGTCAAGCAGGGTCAGCTGCTCTTCAAGGTCGAAGGCACGATGGTCCGACTCGCGGTCGCGCAGGCGGCCACCGGGGTCGCGGCAGCCGAGATCCAAGTCAGCGAGGCCGAGCGCGAGACCGAGCGAACCGCCAAGCTGGCGGCCAAGGGCTCGATCGGCAGCGCCAACCTCGAGCGCGCGCAAGGGGGCGTCGACGCGGCCAAGGCCGGGCTCAAGCAGGCCAAGGCGGCCGCTTCGCTGGCCCGCGCGCAGACCAGCGACCTCAGCGTCGAGAGCCCGATCGACGGGATCGTCACGGCCAAGCTCAAGAGCGTCGGCGAGCTAGCGACGATGATGCCGCCGACGATCGTGCTGGTCATCGACGATCTGTCGACGATCGAGGTCCGGGTCCGCGTGCCCGAGCTCAAGCTGCGCGAGCTCGACGTCGGCACGCCGGTCACCGTCCACTTCCCTGCCCTCGATCTCGCGGTCGCGGTCCCGATCACCCGGATCGGTAACGCGATCGATCCGCGGACTCGCACGATCGAGCTGATCATCGACGTGCCCAACCCCGAGCTGCGCATCAAGTCGGGCATGAGCGTCGAGCTCGAGATCGATCGTCCCAAGCCCGCCGCTGCGGCTGGCGAGCCCAGCCCGAACGAGGCCAAGCCCGGCACGCCCGATGCCGCCGCCGACCCGGCCAAGCCCGGCGCTGCCGATGCCGCGATCGCCCCGACCGCGATGATCACCGGGCCGGCCTCCGCCGAGCCCAAGCTCCGCTGAGCTCGTCCGCTCGTCATCCATCCCGCTCGGCCGCTCGTCGTCCCAATCCGCTCGCCCGCTCGAGATCGCGAATTCCATGCAGCTCGTCGACGTATCCGTCCGCCGCCCAGTCTTCGCCGCCATGATGATCATGGCGCTGGTCGTATTCGGGATGTTTGCCTACCCACGCCTGGGCGTGAACCTGTTCCCGGCGGTCGACTTTCCGGTCGTCACGGTCACGGTCATCTACCCCGGCGCCGATCCGACGACCATGGAGAGCAAGGTCGCCGAGCCGATCGAAGAGGCGATCCAGGGCGTCAGCGGCATCAAGCGAATGACCTCGCGCAACCTCGAGGGCGTGACCTCGGTGATCGTCGAGTTCGAGCTCGAGGTCGAGTCGGGGCCGGCCTTGCAAGAGGTCCGCGACAAGGTCGCCGCGATCGAGCGCGACCTCCCGCCTGGCATCGATCCGCCGGTCATCCAGCGCTTCGACACCGGCGCGGTCCCGGTCGCGACCATCGCGCTGGCCTCGCACCTGCCCAAGGACGAGCTCACGCGGATCGCCGACAAGCTGGTCAAGCAAGAGCTGCAGCAGATCGCGGGCGTCGGCCAGATCGAGCTGATCGGCGGGCAAGAGCGGCAGATCCGGGTCGAGGTCGAGCCCGGCAAGCTGACCAGCTACGGGCTCGCCGTCGGCGACGTGGTCGACACCCTGCGCGCGCAGAGCCTCGACATGCCGGCTGGCCACGTGACCCAGGGCAGCCGCGAGCTGACCGTGACGACCCGCGGCGAGGTCCACTCGGTCGCCGAGATCGAAGCGCTGGTCATCACCGGGCTCGGCGGCGCGGCCGTCCGGATCCGCGACGTCGCGACCGTCGTCGACGACATGGAAGAGGCCCGCTCGGCCTCCTCGCTCAACGGCAATTCGGCCCTCGCGCTGATCGTCCGCAAGCAGTCGGGCGCCAACACGGTCGAGATCGCCGACGAGCTGCGCGTGGTCATGGCCGAGCTCGGCCCGCGCCTCGACGAGCTCGGGATCACCTACGCGATCCCCAACGACAACTCGACCTTCATCAAGAAGTCGATCGAGGACGTCGAGATGGACCTGATCTTCGGGTCGATCCTGACCGTGCTGATCATCTGGGTGTTCTTGCACGACTGGCGCGCGACCTTCATCTCGGCGCTGGCGATCCCGACCTCGGTGATCGGCACCTTCGCGTTCATGGACTTCATGGGCTTCACGCTCAACAACATCACCATGCTCGCGCTCTCGCTCTCGATCGGCATCTTGGTCGACGACGCGATCGTGGTGATCGAGAACACCCACCGCCACCTCGAGATGGGCAAGCCGCGGATGCGCGCGGCCCGAGAGGCGACCAACGAGATCGGCTTCGCGGTCATCGCCACGACCTTGTCGATCGTCGCGGTGTTCGTGCCGGTCGCGTACATGTCCGGGTTGATCGGTCGCTTCTTCTACGAGTTCGGGCTCACGGTCTCGGCCGCGGTGCTGATCTCGATGCTGGTCAGCTTCACGCTCACGCCGATGCTCTCGGCCCGGATGATGAAGCTGACCCATCAAGAGTCGAAGTTCATCCTCGCCCGCTGGTTCGACCGCGCCTTCGGCATGCTCGAGCGCGGCTACGCGGCCACGATCCGTGCGGCCCTGCGCTTCCCCATCTCGACGGTCTTGCTCGCGCTGGCGACCTTGGTCGCGTCGGTCTTCGTGATCGCGCAGGTGCCCGCCGAGTTCGTGCCGGTCGAGGATCGGGCCGAGTTCGCGGTCCGGCTCGAGATGCCGGTCGGGACCTCACTCGAGGCGACCGAGGCGCTGGCCGACGTGGTCTCGGCCGACCTGCGCGAGAACCTGCCTGGGGTCCGCGACACCTTCACCTTGATCGGCAGCGGCTCGGCCCAGGTCACCCAGGCGACCATCAACGTCGCGCTGGTGCCCACGCGCGAGCGCGGCTGGTCGCAGATGGTCGCGATGACCTGGACCCGCGAGCGGCTGGCCTCGCTGCGCGAGCGCGGGGTCGAGTACACGGTCGAGATCATCGATCCCTTCGGCAGCAGCGAGTTCCGCAACCAACAGATCCAGTTCTCGATCCGCGGCAGCGACATGGACAAGCTGGTCGCGGCCTCCGACGCGCTGGCCGAGCACATCCGCGGGATCCCGGGCTTCGTCGACGTCGACACCACCTACACGGGCGGCAAGCCCGAGCTGGCGATCCGCATCGATCGCGAGCGGGCCGCCGACCTCGGCGTCCCGGTCGTCCTGATCGCGGCGACCTTGCGCAGCCTGATGGCCGCCGATCCGGTCGCCACGCTCAAGGACGAAGGCGAGGTCTACGACATCGTCGTGCGAATGCCGGCCGAGCGTCGGGCGGCGCTGGCCAAGCTCGACGGCATCACCCTGCGCTCGGTCAGCGGCCAGCTCGTCGACCTCGCCAACGTCGTCCATGTCGAAGAGACGACCGGCCCGAGCGAGATCGAGCGCCAGGCTCGGATGCGCCAGATCGTCGTGCTCGCCGACCTCGACGGCATGCCGCTGGGCGAGGCCAAGCAGATCGTCGAGGCCAAGGCCGCCGAGGTCGTCCCGCCCGAGCTCGACAGCGGCTGGATCGGCAACGCCGAGATGATGGAAGAGTCCTTCGTCGCGATGATCGCGGTGCTCGGGCTCGCGGCGGTGTTGGTCTACATGATCCTCGCCGCGCAGTTCGACAGCCTCACCCAGCCCTTGGTCATCATGGTCTCGCTGCCGCTCTCGGTGATCGGCGCCTTCGGTGGCATCTGGGTCTCGGGCATGACCCTCAACATCTTCAGCTTCATCGGGATCATCATGCTGATGGGGCTGGTGACCAAGGCGGCGATCTTGTTGGTCGACTTCGCCAACGCCGAGCGAGCCGCCGGCTCCAAGCTCGAGGACGCGCTGGTCGACGCGGGCCGAGTCCGGCTCCGGCCAATCCTGATGACCGCCGCGGCCACGGTGTTCGGCATGCTGCCGATCGCCCTGGCCTTCTCCGAGGGCGGCGAGACCCGTGCGCCCATGGCCGTGTGTGTGATCGGCGGAATGATCACCTCGACGGTGCTCACCTTGATCGTCATCCCCGCGGTCTACCTGCTCTCGGAGCGCATGATCGGCCGACTCTCGGGGGTCTGGGTGCAGCTCGGCGGTGCTCGGCCCGAGCCCGAGAGCGAGCCGACCCCGACCCCGACTGACCCCGCGGAGTGACCCCACGGACCGACCCCGCGGACCGACCCCGGTGGAGTGACGGATTGCCGGCGTCCGAACGCCGGTCCGCCGAACCTCGATTCGCCCTGCTGCTCTGTTCTCGCGCCCCATTCGTCCGGCACGACCCTTGCTATCGCCTTGCCGGCCCCTTCGGGCCTCCGGAGATCCGATGATCCGAACGCGTGCACTCGCCCTCCTCCCCGCCTCGCTGCTCATGCTCGCTTCGAGCGTCGCCTTGGCCGCTCCGCCGCCGATCGACCAGCCCGAGCCGGCCCCGATCGAAGGGCCGCAGCCGGTCCCGGAGTTCGAAGATCCCCTGTTGTTGATCTTGCAGCCCAAGTCCGGCGGGTTGACCAGCGAAGAGGTCGCGCGCCGAGCCGTCGAGAGCTCGCCCGCGATCGCGGCCAAGCAAGCTTCGGTCGAGCTCGCCGAGGCCCAGCTCGACTCGACCCTCTACCAGTTCATCCCGCGCGTCGAGCTCAGCTTCACCTATACCCGGCTCTCGCGGGCCAAGGTCGACTTCGGCAGCAGCCTCGGCAGCGGCTTCTTGGTCGGCGCGCTCAACGAGGGCCCGCTCTCGCTCGGACCTTGCGCGCCCAACAGCATCTTTCAGTGCGTCATCGACACGGGCGGATCGCCGGTGGCCGCGGTCCCGCTCGACTTCAGCGTGCCGAATCCGCCGCTCAACAGCTACTCGCTGCAGGCCCAGCTCGGGGTCCCGATCTCCGACTACATCGCCCGGCTGCCGACCGCCAAGAAGGCCGGCAAGGCGCAGATTCGGGCGGCCGAGCTGGCCGCCGACGCTGAGCAGCTGACCGCGCAAAAGGACGCGCGGCTGGCCTACTACGACTGGGTTCGCGCGACGGTCGGCGTGGTCGCGCTCGAGCAGTCGCTGGTCCGCACGCAAGCCCGCCTCGTCGACGCGCAGGGCTCCTTCGACGCCGGCGTGGCCTCGAAGGCCGACGTCATGCGCCTCGACGCGGCGGTCGCCAACCTCAACGCGGCCAAGATCGAGGCCGAAAATTTCCGCGAGCTCGCGGCCCAGCACCTCGCCCTGCTGATGGGCGAGTCCGAGTTCTCGCACTACACGATCGGCGAGGACGTGCTCGCGCCCGAGCCCGCGCTCGCCGACAGCGACGACCTCGAGGCGTTGATCGCCGAGGCCCAGCGCGAGCGACTCGAGAGCCAGGCGATCGCCGCCAGCCGCGACTCGATCGATCAAGGCATCAAGACCACGCGGGCCGGCTACTACCCGCGCCTCGACGCCTTCGCCGACGTCACCTACGCCAACCCCAACCAGCGCTTCTTCCCGCTCGAGCCGGTCTGGAACCCCTCGTGGGCCGCGGGCCTGCGGCTGAGCTTCGTGCTCGGCGACGCCGTGCGGGCCAGCGCCCAGGTCGACCAGCTCGAGGCCAACCGTCGCCAGCTCGACGCCCAGCAAGCGCTGCTCCACCGCGGGCTCGCGCTCGAGGTCGCCGCGGCCTGGGCCGAGCGGCAGAGCTCGGCCGCCGCGCTCGAGTTCACCGAGCAGGCCAAGCTCTCCGCCGCCGAGGGCTATCGGGTCGCCGTCGATCTCTTCCAAGTCGGCGAGGCGACGACGACCGACATCCTCGACGCCGAGTACGAGCAGGTCGCGACCACGCTCAACGCGATCAACACCAAGATCGACCTGCGGATCGCCAACCTGAAGCTCGAGTACGCGACCGGTCGGCTCGAGCCGATGACGACCGAGGCCACGCCCGGCAGCATGCCCCCGCGCGGCAAGTGAAGCGCCGGTTCCGGGAGTACCCCGAGCCGGGCGAATCGATCACGCGGGCAGCTCGAACGCGGCAGGTCGCGTGGGCACGCGGACTTGGGCATACTCGCGCCCGTGACCAAGCCGATCTCGATCTCGCTCCTGGCCTTGACCTGTACGCTGATCGCCACGCCTGCGCTCGCCGGCTTCGACCAGATCGTCGGCGCGTTGAATCCTCAGGCCTGCGGTGGCCAGGGCTGCTGGACCAACCACATGCGGATCACCGACATCGACGGTGACGGCGACCTCGACCTGATCCTGGTCAACTACGCCGACTTCTTCACCGCGACCAACAACGCCCAGCCGCTGGTCATCTACCAGAACGACGGCAACGGCAACTTCACCAACGTCTCGACGGCCGCGCTCCAAGACCACGCGGGCAACCATCACCAGATCGCGGTCGGTGACGTCGACGGCGACGGCTCGCGCGACATCTATGCCCCGAGCGGCAACGGCAGCGCCCACTTCTTGTTCATCAACGACGGCGCGGGCCTCTTCCTCGACGAAGCCGAGGTCCGCCTGCCGACCGACTACCCCAAGGGCGGCGCCGCGCGGATGGGCGACGTCGACAACGACGGCGACCTCGACATCGTCGTGTCCGACGGCTACGGCGGCGGCGCGCCGCCCTTCGCTCACCTCTACATCAACGACGGCACCGGCATGTTCGACGAGGCGATCGACGCGATGCCGAGCACGGTCATGGGCAACAACATCGACGACGTCGAGTTCTTCGACGCCGATCGCGACTTCGACCTCGACATCTTCGTCAACGCGCACGCGGGCGGCCTCGGGTCGCTCTGGCTCAACGACGGCGCCGGTGGCTTCGCGGCCGGTGGCACGATGCCCCCGCCCGGACCGAACAGCCAGTACCACTACAACGCCACCCCTTGCGACGTCGACAACGACGGCGACCTCGACATGTGGATCGACAACACGGGCGGCGGCTACGTCGAGCAGCTCTTGATCAACGACGGCAGCGCCCACTTCACCGACGAGACCAACGCGCGGGTGACCGGCAATCAAAGCGAGGATGACAACGGGGTCATCTGCGTCGACATCGATCACGACGGTGACTTCGACGCGATCGTGCTCTCGCTCGGCAGCCCCGAGCGCCTGCTCGAGAACGACGGCACCGGCAACTTCACCTTTGTCCCCAACGTGTTTCCGGGCCCGACCGACTGCACGCTCTGGGGCGAAGTCGGCGATCTCGACGGTGACCGCCGGACCGACCTGGTGACCACCCAAGGCGAGTGCTCGGCCCTCGACGAGGTCTACATGGCCGACCAAGCCGAGCCGGTCGACGACCGCGCGCCGGTCATCATCGCGGTCGAGTCGCTCGGTGCGGTCGGGGCCGGCGAGTCACCCGTGCTGCGCTTCGCGGTCAGCGACAACAACGTCAGCGACGAAGGGCCTCGCCTCGCTCGCGCCTACGCCAAGATCGATCCCGAGGGGGCCGCGACCGAGCTCGACGCCCGCTCCATGGGCGGCGACCTCTTCCGCGTGGTCCTTCCGGCCGCCGACGGACAGATCACCTTCCAAGTCTGCGCCGAGGATCTCGCCGGCAACACGGCTTGCTCGGACAGCGAGACCTACGGCGAAGGCGGCGGGACCGACTCGACCACGGGCACCACCGGCGACGGCACCGGCGACACCACGGGCGACAGCACGGGCAACACGGCCACCAGCGGCAACGATGAAGTCGGCACCGAGGGCGGCACCAGCGACACTGCCGGCACCGACGATCAGGGTGGCTGCGCCTGCAACCAGACGAACGAGCAAGGACTCGGCTGGACGGTGCTCGGCTTGTTCGGGCTCTTCGGCCTCGGCCTGATCCCTCGTCGCCGAGCTTGATATGCTGGGCGGCGATGCTGCCCGCGCCCGCTTCACGCCTGACGACCCTCCTGCTCCTCACTGCGTTCGGCTGCGGGCCCGCGCTCGTCGAGGCCGACAGCATCGGCGCGAGCGAGAGCGAGTCGGCGGGCACGAACGACGAGATCGGGACCGAATCGACCTCGACCGACTCGACTTCGACAGCCACCGACTCGACTTCGACCGACTCGACTTCGACTTCCACCTCGACCGACTCGACCTCGACCGACTCGACCTCGACCGACTCCACCTCGACCTCGACCGACTCCACCTCGACGGACTCGACCTCCACCGACTCCACCTCGACCGATACGGGCGGCCTGCCCTGCGCCGATGTCTGTGGGACGATCGACTGTGGAAGCTGTCCGAACGCCGCGCAGGTCGACGGGCCAGGCGGCTTTCGAATCGACGCGACCGAGACCACCGTCGCCGACTATGCCGAGTTCAACGCGATCGACTTCGATCCCGCGATCCTCGGCCCGCGCTGCGCGTGGAAGGCCGACTTCGGCTGGTTCGAACCCGAAGCCTGGGATCTGCAGTCGGTCGCCGACCCCGACCTGCCCGTCACCGGCGTCGACTGGTGCGACGCCCAAGCCTACTGCGAATGGACCGGACGTCGGCTCTGTGGTCTGAGTGGCGGCGCGCCTGCGGGGCTCGACCAGATCATCGACCCGACCAACGAGTGGCACGCGGCCTGCAGCGACAGCGGCACGCAGACCTACCCCTACGGCAACGTCTTTCAGGCGCTGGCCTGCAACGGTATCGACCTGGGCGTCGCCTGGGTGGTCCCGGTCGCCTCGTTGCCCGCGTGCGAGGGCGGGCTCACGGACCTCTTCGACATGAGCGGCAACGTCTGGGAGTGGACCAACGCCTGCGACGAGGACCCGATGCTGACCGACGACGAGCAGCCTTGCCGACGCCGCGGCGGCTCGTGGTTCAGCACCGACACGGTCATGCGCTGTGCAGTCGACAGCACCCGCGTGCGCAGCTATCGGGCGAACAACACCGGGATTCGCTGCTGCGACGACTGAGGCCTGCGGCTGAAAATCCTGCAAGGCCGGCTCGCGGCGGCCGACACCAAGGACGTGGCCGACGACACCTTCCGAGCCGCTCGCCGCCCCGGCGGAGCGGTCCACCGCGGCATGGTCTGGTTGCTCCGGCACGAGCCGCGCTGGCTGGTCGACGTGCTGGTCCGCAAGAAATTCCTCCCGCCCGGCCGCTTCATCGAGCAGCTCCCGACCGAGACTTGGCCGGTCGGCGAGGAGAACCGGGCTCGAGAGCTGCGCGCGGATCTCGTCATGCGTCTGTGGGACTCGCCGCCGCTCGCTAGGCCGAGCCTCGCCCGGATCCACCAGGCCGACGTCATCGGCCTCCTCGTCGACTTTCAAAACCAGCGTGA
>JAMHUH010001075.1:0-1515 GCA_035904925.1 Nannocystaceae bacterium | reverse complement strand
GCTCTTCTCGCCCTCGAGCGTGTCGGTGAGCGAGGCGAGGTCGCGGCCGATCGCGCGCGCGCGACGGATCGCCGCGAGGACCCGAGGATCCCGATTCGGCCCGACCTGCCAGCGCTCCGCCGCGAGCCGGCCTTGCTCGTCGAGCCGCGCTCGCCAGCTCGCCGAGCGCTCGCCGATCGTCGCGTTGCCGTGGACCCGATCCGCTCGGGTCCACAGCTCGATGCGGCCGCCGACGCCGACGTCGAGATCATCGAAATCGAGCACCCAGGCCGAGCTGGCGTCGGGTAGGTCGATGGCCCGGATGCGGACTCGCGCGTGGGCGTCGTCGAATTCGTCGAGCAGCGCGAGCGTGATCGCGCTCGAGCCTTGGTACTCGATCCGATAGTGATCGCCGCCTTCGAGCAGCGCGACCGAGGACGAGCGCGCGCGCATGGTCAGGGTCTCGGCTTGGTCGAGGAGCTCGAGCGGGGCGGCGAGCTCGGGTTCTTGGCCCGCTCGATCGGCGGTGAGCGCAGCCGTGCAGCCGGTCGAAGCGAGCCAAAACAGGCACCACAGGGGGAGCTGGCGAACGAGCATGCCCTCGTGTCGGCCGCCGTCGGTCGGGCTTGCAAGCCGGCTCGCGAGTCAGCTCACTTCTTGGTCGGCGGATCGCAGCCTGGGCTCGCTTCGACCCTCGCCTCGCGCTCGCGGGCCCCGTCACGTGGGTTGGATCGAAGGCCTCGCGAAGAGTCGCGACCTTGGCGCCGGAGCTTCGCGAGCGAATGCGACGAGCTCGAGGGTGGGCATCGATCCCAACCCCGAGGTGAGGTCTCGTCGCTTCGGCCGGGGATCAATCGACTCGCTCGTACGACGAACCCGATCGGCGTGGGCTGGTCTCGACGCCAAATCTCGTCGCTTCGGACTTCACCCCCATACCCCGATGAACCTCTCGACGCAGCGCCTGGAGACCATCCTCAACGAAGCCGAGCGACGCGCGGTGGTCTCGGTCCTGCGAGCCCGGCCCGAGCTGACCCTCGAGAAGCTGCAAGACTTCTTTCGGGGCCGCTACGGCGCGACGCTGCGAACGATCACCGTCCGCGAGCTGCTCGAGACCGAGGTCCGGCCCGACCCCTCGGAGGACGGCGGCCCGCCGATCGATCGCGCGGCGCTCGAAGAGGCCAAGAAGCTGTCCGGCGAGGCCTTCGATCAGCGCTTGCTCGCGGTCATTCGCCAAGCGGGCGCCCACGCGGTCTCGGCTGGCTATCTGCGGGCGCGCGTCGGTGGGCCACGCTGGAAGCTGCAAGCGTCGCTGCGTCGACTCGCGGATCTCGGCGAGGTCGAGCGAAGCGGCGTGACCAGCTCGACCCGCTACCGCTCGACCTTGCCCACGCGCGACTGACTGGGCCCAGTCGAGCTCGGCTGTCAGTGGAGCGTGTGTGGTTCGCTCAGCGAGAAGGGGGCGATGGTCGCGTCGAAGGCCTCACCCTCGAGCGTGATCATTTGATAGCTGCCGTGCATCGTGCCGAAGGCCGTGGG
>JAMHUH010001074.1:0-4983 GCA_035904925.1 Nannocystaceae bacterium | reverse complement strand
CTGGCCACGAGAGGCCGCCGCGAAGCTGGTGAAGAGCTGGGCCTCCCAGCTCTGCTCATCGAGCTCGCGCAGCCGAGCCGAACAGCCATCCATCAGCGCCTGATCCTCGAGCTGCAGGGCGACCTCGCAGATCGCCACGTAGGTGGGGATGTCCGCGCCAGCGTCGTGCAACGCGAAGCGAGCGAGGGTCCGCGCGCGCTGCTCGTCGCGTCGAGCGTTGGTCGCCGAGCTCAGGACCATGGCCAAGACGACGGCGTTCTCGGGGCTGGCCTGGAGTTCGTAGGCGGCGTTGCAGTCGGTGTAGGCGTCGTTCTGCCGGCCCTGGTTCATGCGAACGCCACAGCGGCGTCGCAGCGCGTGATCGAATTCGGGCTGGAGCTCGAGCACCTCGCCGTAGAGCTCGGCGGCGCGCTCGTCGTCCCCGGCGTCGCGGGCCTCGTTGGCTGCACGCCATTGTTCGCGGACGTCGGGATCGAGCGCGGCGAGCTGCTCGAGCAGCCGCGCGTCGAAGCGCTCGCTCGCGGCTTCGAAGCTCGGCGAAGGTTGTTGCGCGCGCGCGAAGCTGGGCAGCAGGCAAACGAGCACGAGCGCGAGCAGCCACGAGTGCGGCGCACGAGGGACCAGTCTGGCCAACATCGTGCGACGCTATCACGAGTCCGTGAGCGCAGAAGCGGCCCAAAGTGGGGCCGCGGGTCGAACGACGCTCGAAGCGCTGGCGCGCCCGAGTTCGCGGTACCGTGCCCGCGCGACGATGCCCCGCAAGCAGCTCACCCTCCTCGTCGTCGCGACCACGCTCGCGCTCACGCTCGCGTCCGAAGACGCGTCCGAAGACACGCTCACGCTCAGCGTCATGCGAGCCGCCCAGACCGGCGAGGTCGGGGTCGTCTCGATCATGCGCGCGGCCGGTCCCGGCGAGGTCTCGGCCGGCGTCTTCGACTCGGCCGAGCTGCTCGCGTGGGTCGAGCAGATGGCGAGCAAGCCCGGGTTCGAATCCATCGCGGAGATCCGCCGATGAGCGCGAGCGAGCCGAGCGACGCGGCGCTGCTCGAGACCTGGGCGGCCGGCGACAAGCTCGCGGGCGAGCAGCTCTTCGAGCGCCACTTCGACGCCGTGGCTCGCTTCTTTCGCAACAAGCTGGCCGCCGACGCCAGCCACGAGGACCTGATCCAGATGACCTTCCTGGGCTGCTTCGAGGCCCGCGATCGCTTCCGCGCCGACGCGAGCTTTCGGACCTTCTTGTTCGCGATCGCCCGCAACCAGCTCGGCAAGTACTGGCGGACCCGCAGCCGCGACCGCGTCGATCTCCAGACCGTGTCGATCCACGATCTCGACGCCTCACCCAGCGCCGCGATCGCCAAAGACCAAGATCAACAGCTCTTGCTGATCGCCCTGCGCCGGATCCCGCTCGACTCCCAGGTCGCGCTCGAGCTGCACTACTGGGAGTCGCTGACCGCCGACGAGATCGCGGCCGTGCTCGACCTGCCGCTCGGGACCGCGAAGACCCGCCTGCGTCGGGCCAAGCAGCTGCTCGAGGGCGAGCTGCGCTTGGTCTTGGCCGGCCAGCACGGCAGCGCCCGGACCGAGAGCGGGCTCGAGACCTGGGCTCGAGACCTGCGCGCGAGCGTGCTCGCAGGCGACGAGTGAAGCCCCGCAGCGGCGTGTCCGGGATTGTGTCCGGGACCTCGCCTCGGGTCGGTCGTACAACCCCCGCATGTTGATCCTAGGAGACATTCATGGCTGCCACGCCGAGCTGCTCGCGCTGCTCGACGTCGCTGGCGTCGACGATGGCGAGCTCGTCGTCAGCGTCGGCGATCTGGTCGATCGAGGCCCCGATCCGGGCGCGGTCGTCGATTTTTTCCGTCAGCGGCCCAACACGCTGGCGCTCTGCGGCAACCACGAGCGCAAGCACGTGCGTGGCGTGCTCTCGTACAGCCAGCAGGTCACGGCGGCGCAGCTCGGCGAGGGCTATGCCGACGCCGTCGCTTGGATGGCGACGCTGCCCTACCACTTCGAGACGGACGAGGTCCGCGTCGTCCATTGGGGTCTCTACCCGGGCGTGCCGCTCGACGAGGTCCCCGAGGACGTTCGCGCCGGGACCACCTCGGGCGACGGCCGCCTGCGCAAGCGCTACGGCAACCGGCCCTGGTACGAGCTCTACACCGACTCCAAGCCGGTCGCCTTCGGCCACTCGGTCGTCGGCCCCGAGCCGCTGGTGATCGACGAGCGCATCTTCGGCCTCGACACCGGCGCGTGCCATGGCATGGCGCTGACCGGGCTGCGCATGCCCGAGCGGCGGCTCTTCTCGGTCCCGGCCCGCGCCGATCACTGGGCGAGCGTCAGGGACCAGTGGGAGGTTCCGGTCCTGCGCGCGATGCCCTGGGCGACGATGACCTTCGAGCAGATCAAGCGAAAGCTGAAGACCTTGGGCCACGCGCAGGGCGTTGCGATCGCAGCGTGGGCCGAGCAGCTCCAGTCCGCGCTGCCGCTGCTGCGAGAACGGCTCGATGCCGAGGTCGCGCGGCTGCGGGCCGAGGGTGCGGACTTCGGGCGCGCCGCGGCTGGCCACGCGGCCCACTCGTGGCTGCACCGCCGCCACGGCGGCCGGCTCTCGTCGGACCACCTCGGCTGCGCGACCCCTCGAGAGGTCGTCGAGCTCGCGCAGGCGCTGGGCCTCGAGCTGCCGGCCACGCCGCTATGACCGAAGCTCAAGCTTCGGGCAAGCGGTCGAGGTTGTTGTCCGGGTTGTTGTCGGCGCCGCTGCGCAGATACTTGGTCGCGCCGCTCTTGATGACGTGGACCGCTCCTGCGCCCGGGGTCGTCTGATAGACGTGGCGACCAGACTCGATGTCGTCGATGACGTCCGCGACCGCGCGCGGGGACCAGGCGGCCCCAGGGTCGTGCACGCGCACGATGGCGCCGGTCGGGCTGCGGGACACGGCACGGATCCATCGCAGCTTGGGGTCGCTCGCTGGCATGAGCGGGTGCGGGACGTCCTTGTCGAGCGCGTGGCGCTTGGGCGCGATGACGATCCAGTCGAAGCCCGCGTCGCTGTTGCCACCCGCGAGCTCTTGCACCTCGAAGCCTTCGGCCTGCTTGTGCGAGACGAACATCCCTTTGCAGGCGCCGGTTGGCGTGACAATGGCGACGTAGGGTGCGGTCGAGACGATCATGTCGGCGGCGTCGGCGAAGGTCACCTTGGCCTTGCCGCCCCGCAGCGTACCGTGGCCCGAGAGGTGAAGCTCGGCACCGAGGACCAGCGGCGAGGTCACCGTGCGCGCGCCCTGCCGGGTCGCGAGCTCGGTCATCATCGCCGCCCCTGCTTGCGAGACGATCACGCCGTTGGTCCGAATTGCGGGATCCTGCGCGGTCGCAACGTTGATCACGATGCCCGACGCCGCGTTGTTCTGTGGGGCGGCAAAGGGCACGGTGTTGGTCAGAATCAACACCGCATTGGTGCCGCTGGCGGTCTGGAAGAAGTTGGAGAAGGTCCCGCCGTCGTTGGTGATCGGACCGAGCGTGGCGTTGACCGCCGCCGAGAAGTCCCCGTTGACCGTGAGCGTCGCGGCGGTGGTGTCACCCAGCGAGGTGGTCGCCAGCGTGGCATCGCCGCTGACGCCGAGGGGCCCGGTCACGGAGACACTGCCGGCGAGGGTGGTCGCGCCGCTCAAGGTGGTCGCGCCCGCGACTTGCAGGGTCTGGGCGATCCCAACGCTGTTGGGGGTGAGGTCGGGGTTGGTGATGGTGATGGTGAGCGCGTCGAACAGATAGATCGGCTCGAAGCCACCGACGTCGCCGCTGGGGTCCGAGGTCATCGACGCCTGCAAGAAGTAGGTCGTGTCGGTCGCGGCTCCGCCCGTGACCGTGAAGCTCGTCTGCGTGCCGGCATAAATCGGCGTGGTGCTGCCCTTGGCGAAGAGCTGAAACCAACTGCCGTTGCTCTCCCACGCGAGCTGAATCGAGCTGTCCTTGGTGAACTCGAGCGCGGGAACCAGCGGCGTGCTCGGGGTCGTCGCCACGAAGTTCTGCAAGAAGAAGAAGGGCGTGAGCTTCTCGAGCGTGAAGCTGCCTTGCTTGGGCGAGAGGCTGCTGGCGCTGGTGCCCGAGGTCTCCTGGACGATGATGTCGAAGGGCCCCGCGGCCTGATTGATCGCCGCCGTGAAGCTGAACACGAGGTTGTAGTTCAGTTCGTAGACGCTGGGGTCGCGGGCGTCGAAGGTGAAGGTCGCGTAGTTGGTCGACGCGTCGAGGCCGAAGTCGGTGCCCGGGCGGAGCTCGGTGGTGGTGACGCTCCAGTTGCTGGTGCTGATCGCCGCGCTCGGGGTGCCGACGCTGAAGCTCGCCGCGTCGGCGCCGACGGGAATGGCAATGCGCATCTGACTGCAGAATTTCTGCGCGCCCGAGCTCGAGACGTTGATGTCGACGCGGCCTTGGGTGCTGGTCTGGGCCGTGCTGATCTGCAGCTGGGAGGGGAAGGTCGAGATTCGGTAGTCGAGGATCAGGGGGGATGCCATGAGGTCTTGTCCTAATTCGAGGGGCGCTTCGGCCATGACGGCGCTGAAGCTGAGATTCTCGGGTTTGCCGCCACCGTCACCGAGATCGCCGCGCAGATCGATGCTCAGCTGAAGCACGCCCTCGCGCAGGGTCATGGGCAGATCTTCGAGGACTGCGCTGGCATTCGCGCGAATCAGATCGTAGCCGTCCCAGCCGGTGCCGGTCGGGGCTCGCTCGTACCAGGTCCAGGTCCCGCCTTGCTCGACTGGCGAGGGCAAGGTGATCGCCGTGGGCTCGGTCGCGACGACGCCGGCCTGGGTCGGGGTCGCCTTGATGTTGGTCAAGATCGGTCCCATCGCAAAGCTGACCGCCAGCTGCGCGAGCGCGTCTTCGATCAGCCCGGCGGGCACCTCGACCTGCTTGATCGGCAGGAGGCCGGTGATCGCATGCATCGATGCACGCGGATCGACCAAGATGCTGACGAGCTCCTGG
>JAMHUH010001073.1:0-3292 GCA_035904925.1 Nannocystaceae bacterium | reverse complement strand
GTGGCAGCCGGCGTCGCTTTCGTCCTGGCTCGGATCGCCAATCTCGTCCGCGAGGCAAACGTCACCTGAGCCGCTATTTTGATTGCAGGCAGCTATCCCGAGCAGGACTAGGATCGTGGGGTATCGCGTCATGGCCCGACATTACCCGAGCGCTGGCCGCGAGTACGTGACATTTTTGTAGCCGGGATCACGCTGTGATGTCGAATC
The DNA here is from genome assembly GCA_035904925.1 of Nannocystaceae bacterium. Classification (GTDB taxonomy): domain Bacteria; phylum Myxococcota_A; class Polyangia; order Nannocystales; family Nannocystaceae; genus Plesiocystis. Next base: position 3,085 of record JAMHUH010001073.1, on the reverse strand, counting down.
TGAGCGGAAAGGACTTCCGATGCAGGATCAAGGGAGGCGTGAACATCGCCCACGCTCGCTTGGCGTGCTCGTTGGCCGGACTCGTCGGCCGGCCACGCACGTCGCGGGTGCCGGTGCCGAAAACACGTTGCGAACCCAACCATTGCGAAGGCGCTCGCCAGGCCGCATCGCTGGCGCGCAGTAGCGCGGGCAGCTCCGCGCGCAAGAATGCATAGCAGCTCTCGGCCTTGACCGTGCGGCCATCCGCGAGAATGTGCGCAGCCAGATGCAGCGGAAGCACTTCGGCCCGCTTGGCCAACCACTCGAGCCGATCGGCAGGGCGCCCGGCGGGGTCAGTCAGCACCTCAGTCCTCGCCGAACCCCTCCATCCGGTACACCGCCGCCCGGCCCACAATGAACCGCCCCGCGATCTGCTGCTCGGGCGTCGTCACATCGCTCCAGAGCTTGCAGCGGAACAGCTTGTCCAGCCCCTTGAGGTGATTGATCGCCTCGCGCTCGTCGGCGATCCGTGACGCCTCGCCGAGCGTCTGGGTGAACGAGCGGATCGCCTCGCGGCTCGACCACAGCGATTGCAGCTGGCTCTCGTTCAGGGTGAGCAGCAGGTAGGCCATGCCCTGCTGGGCCATCCTGAACTCCGGGATCGCGTGCGAGGCTCGGCTGGTCCAGATCTCGGACAGCTGGATGGCGAGCGGGCCGAGCGAGCCGACGACGGAGCGGATGGCTTCGCCGGCGAAGGTGAGCGATTGGGTCTGTCGGTAGCTGCGGTGGCGCTCGCGGATCTCGGCGATCTCGAGCTCGCGGCGGCCGCTGGCTTGGTCGAGCAGCCGGGTGACGTGCTCGCGCTGGTAGGCGATCGCGTCTTTGAGGATCTCGCCGGTGCTCGAGAGCAGGGTCGGGGTGATCCGGCTGGTCTCTTGGGTGGTCGAGACGGCTTCGTCGCGCTCTTTGGCGAGCCGGGCGAGCAGGTCGGCGTAGGTGCGGTGGACTTGGTCGAAGTCGCCGACGAGCCGGTCTTCGCGGCGGCGCATGAACTCGCGCTCGAGCTCGCGGCCATCGAAGGCGGGCTCGTCGTCGGATTCGGATTCGGTGGTGGGGGTGGTCACAAACCTGCGACTCAGGTGACAGCGCTTTCCGACTTCGAAGAGGATCTCGTCGTCGTCGCCATAGCCACGAAGCTGAAAATCACAGACCGGTCCGTTTCGTTCCGTCCAGTGGACTGCAAGTCCCCACAGGTGATTGGCGAGCCGTTTGAGGCGGTGGCGACGGTCCTCGGCCCGTTCATCGGGCTCGAGTACCCAAATGAGATTGCTGTCGGCGAGCTCGTGACTCTCCCAGTCCGACATGGGCGCATTCTCGAGTTCGGCGGGGTCGATGTCCGGCCGAACGAGGGGGCGATAGCGGCTCTTGCCGCGGCGCCAGAACAGGCGAACGCGGCCGAGCTCCTGGTCGTGTTCGTCGAGGGTGTCGACCCATGCGCTGGGCGTGGCTCGGGCTTCGTCGATCTTCTGCGTGTTCACGGTGGCTACCTCCAATGGGGGCCAAGTTCGCACGCGGCCTTGCGAGGGTCAATTGCAAGTTCGTGAATTCCGACACCAGCACCCAAGAACCCGCGATCTTGCGTGCATGATGCACGCATGATGCACCCGTTTTGGGTGCAAGCCTTGGCTTTTGTCTGGATACAAGAGTTTTCAGTTTTCAAAACGCGATTGCGACGTCGGGCGCGGGACTGATTCTAAGGTTTGTGGAAAAATTCCACGCCCCCTACTCATGAGTCTGCCCACCGCGGATTGAGCTCGCCACGTGATCGGGTCAAAATCAGACCACGCGGCCGGCTTTACAACGACGCATTCGATCCCCCACGATCGGGCCATGGCCAACGACATCACCAAGGCCCCGCCGGCCTACCTGCGGGAACTCGAACTGCTCGAAGACGACGCGGCGGCGACTCGCTATGGCGTCAAGATCCGCGAGGAGGAGATCCAACGACAGCAAGAAGACGAGCGACGAATGCGTGCGATCATGAAGGCGCACAAGACCGAGAGCTGGACGACCGAGGGGCTCGAGGTCCTGACGAGCGTGGGCGCGGGCGCCCTGTCCAACGTGAAGATCGGCAATTTCCCGATCGGCGGGATCATCAACATGGCCGTGGGCACGGCGGCCAAGTGGGTCAGCGTCTTCGAGCCCGAGAGCTCGCCCATGCGGGTGGTGGCGCGGGCCGGCAAGACGCTGCTGCACGCCCAAGTGGCGATCACGACCCGCGAGCTGCTGCGAGGCATGCCGTGACCGAGAAGAACGCAAGCGACCAGCGTCGGCTCGAGCGGCGCGAGGAAAAGGGCGAAGGTCGGGATCGCCGGGCCGACCTGCTGCTCGACAATCAGGCCAAGGAAAAGGCCCGGCATGACGTGCTCGAGGGCCGCCAGGGCCAAGTCGAGGCCAAGCTGGCCGAGCTCGAGCAGCGCGTGACGACGCTCGAGCAGCTCGTCGCGCCCGCGCCCGCCAACCCCTGAACCCTCGAACCCACGATCACGAACACCCTGAACAACACGACGACGAAGAGACACGACGATGATGAACACCCAACTGCAAACGCTGTTGCCCTGCGCCTCGCCGGGGGCGCCTTTCGGCCTGGAGCTGGCCCAAGAGCTGATCCAAAAGGAAATGGTCTGTCCGAGCGAGTTCTCGTTCGGCTGCATCGTGCCTTTCGAGGTCGAGATCCCGGTGCCCGCGGGCGGCCGGGTGGTCCACGAGATCAAGCCCAATGAGCGGTTGATCCCGATCGCCATGGTTGCCTATCTGTCCGGCCCGGACATTCGAATCGAGGAGATCTCGCGCCGCGACGACCGAGCGGCGGGCCTGACCGGAAGCGGGATCACGACCACCCGCGACCCGGACACCTTCGATTGGGAGTCGCTCAAGACCCCCTTCAACCCCTTCCCGCCGGACGTCGGCGCGGCGGATTCGTCCAAGGGGTTCAAGATCACGCTCTCGAACCTGACCGGCGCGAGCACCCAGCTCTTTCAGGCGACCTTCTTCGGGGCGATCGGCGGCTACAACGGGCTCAAGTACCTGCGCGAGCACGCGGGGC
>JAMHUH010001072.1:0-1522 GCA_035904925.1 Nannocystaceae bacterium | reverse complement strand
AGGCAAGCCGCTCGGCGTCGGGTCCGGCATGCTGGCGCGGACGTGGAAGCCGAAGATCTCGAAGCGAACCAAGAACTCGATCGCGTTCCTGTCGCTGCCGAGGTCGGCGCGGCGCCGGCTGAAGGCTGTCATGGTGCTCAGGTCGGGCCGCAAGGCAGACGGCGCGGATCGTCGACGCGTGAGCTGGCAGAGCCTTGACGGGGCCAGCGCGAAGGTGTGGGAAGCGCTGGTCAGGCGGCACTTGACCATCGCGATGAAGCAGGCGCTTCGAGCGGCGCAGCGCAAGGCCGCGCGGTCTCGCGCGTAAACAAAAGTCGAACGTCTGCGATATTTTGTTGACGCACTGCTAGTCGCGGTGTACGGTCTCCCCATGCCCGCCGTCACCGAGTCCGCCATCGCCACCGCCGTCGCCTACCTGCACGCCACCCCGCTCGCGGGCGAGACGCTCTACGCGTATTGCGAGGAGCAACAGCCAGGGATGGTGTTCGTCAACACCGCGGAGGAACTCGCCGACCTCGGTGAGCGCCTGACCAGCGCGCGGGTCGAGAAAGACGCCCTCATGCGTGATCGAAGGCTTTCGGTCGCCTACTCGCTCTGGTGCGCGGACACGACCGCGGCGAGCTGCTCGGCGCTCGACGTCGTTCGTGCGCTCCCCGAGTTGCACGAGACCGGGCTCGACGTCGACGGGCTTCGCGAGCAGGCGGGTGCCGCCGCGGACTGGCTGACCGTCGCGGCCTGCACCCACCTCGAGCGAGAGATCCGGGAGCTGCTCTCCGAAGACGACGAGCACGCCGACCGCGACGACTTCGAGGGCTGAACCCATCAAGCGAGGCCCGCCTCGCCCTCGCACCCCGACGCGCTCGGGAGGCGAGAGCGGATCGACGCCGCAGACAAGGAACACCGCCAGTGTGTAGCTCAGCTCGAGCCCCACCCGGCCCGCCCTCACAAGGGGCGGGCCTTCGGCGGTAGGAGACACCGAAAATGGACGCCAGCAGCCGAGCCCAGTACCTACGAGTCAAGCAAGCGAGCACGAGCCTGCCCGATCTCACCGAGGCCGAGCATGTCGAGCTGGCCAAGCTCGAAGCCGCAGGCCACGTGAAGGGAAGCGGCGACGCCAAGCCGAAGCCCGCGCGCACGCGTCGGCCCGATCCCGCGCCGATCTCGGGCGAGATCAAGACCAGCGGTGGTGTCCTGCCCGTCGATGAGCTGAACTACACCTGGACGCTGACATTCGTGGTCACCGCGGCGCCCGAGATTGTCGCGGAGGGGTTCGACCCGCTCCACTGCTCGAGCTCCGAGCACATGCTCAGGCGCATCGCTGTGTGGCAGGGCAACAGCAACGGCGAGATCTCGGTCGAGCTCTGCGAGGCATCGGCCCCGCCAGCAGACGAGATCCTGCGCGAGCAAGGCTACGCAGGGCGCGAGCTCGAGCTCGAGCTCGACCGCATCACTACCCCGTGGGCGAACTGGGCGAGCGCGAGCGACATCGCGGCCGCCCATGGGCTCGACGTCGAGGACGTCG
>JAMHUH010001071.1:0-5526 GCA_035904925.1 Nannocystaceae bacterium | reverse complement strand
GGGAGGCGAAAGCCGTGATCGACCAGGGTCTGCTTGCGCGCCCGGTCGCCTTTGAACATGGCTTGGACCTGGGGCAGGGTCGCGTGCGACTCGTCGATGATCATCACGAAGTCGTCTTGGAAGTAATCGATCAAGGTCGGCGGCGGCTCGCCGACCTTGCGCGCCGAGAGGTGGCGCGAATAGTTCTCGATGCCCGAGCAGCGGCCCATCTCTTCGAGCATCTCGAGATCGAACATGCAGCGCTGCTCGAGCCGCTGCGCCTCGACCAATTTGTTGTCGCTGCGCAGCTCGGTCAATCGGCCCTGGAGCTCCTCGCGAATGCCACCGATCGCCGCCCGCAAAGTGCTGGCCGGTGTGACATAGTGGCTGGCCGGAAAGATGGTCACGCGGCTCATCGCGCCGCGCGGGACCCCGCGCAGAGGATCGATCTCGCGGATCGCCTCGACCTCGTCGCCGAAGAATTCGACCCGCACGGCCCGGTCGTCTTCATAAGCGGGGAAGATCTCGACCACGTCGCCGCGCACGCGAAAGGTTCCGCGATGGAAGTCGACGTCGTTGCGCTCGTATTGCATGGCGACGAGGCGGCGCAAGAGCACGTCGCGATCGAGGCTCTCGCCCACGGCGATCGGCGCGACCATGCCATAATAGGCCTCGGCCGAGCCGATGCCGAAGATGCACGAGACGCTGGCGACGATGATCACGTCGCGCCGGCTGAGCAACGCGAAGGTGGCCGCGTGGCGCATGCGATCGATCTGCTCGTTGATGTTCGAGTCTTTTTCGATGTAGGTGTCGGTCGAGGGGACGTAGGCCTCGGGCTGGTAATAGTCGTAATAGCTGACGAAGTACTCGACCGCGTTGTTGGGAAAGAGCGCCTTGAATTCGGCGTAGAGCTGGGCGGCGAGGGTCTTGTTGTGGGCCAGGACCAGCGCCGGGCGCTGAACCTGGGCGATCATGTTGGCGATCGTGAAGGTCTTGCCCGAGCCGGTGATCCCGAGCAGGACCTGGTAGGGCTCGGCGTCGTTCAGGCCGCGGACGAGCTTCTCGATCGCCTCGGGCTGGCTGCCGCGGGGTTCGAATTCGCTGACCAGCTCGAAGGGCTTGTCGGCGGCGATCCGCGGGCGCACGGCATTCTCGAGGTCCCACTCGAGCCCGTCGTCCTCGTAGGGGACCCAGGCTTCGTCGGCGTTGGCCTTGGTCCGCTTGGGTGTCGACTTCGTTGGGCGTGCCATGGATGGGAAGATGGTTTCGTGCCTCAGCGGGGCGTTCGACCCGAGCGGCGAGCGACCTTAGCAAGATCGAAGCGCAGGTCGAGCTTGACCTCGAACACCAAGACCGGCTGCTCGCGGACGGCCGCGAGCGCGTCGGCGCTGGCTCCGATCCACTCGTTGCCGACCCGGACGACGAAGCCGCCGCCGAACAGGGTCTGGCGGGTGAACTCGGTCGGGCGACTCGGATCGACGAGCGGCACGCGAAGGTTCGCGGCGCCGACGTCGAGCCCGGCGGCGAAGATGCCCGAGCCGATCGTGAAGCACGCGAGCGCGAAGTGAGCCTGGGGCTCGAAGGTCGTGGCGTGATCGACGGCTGGAAAGAGAACCGGCTGGTAGCGCGCGCCGACCTCGAACATGCGGCCGCGCCAGAACGCCAGCGCGCCGACGGGCCACAGCTGCGGCCAAGGCTGACCGGGCAGCCAATGCCCGGTAACACCGACGCTGACCATGTCGAAGAGACCCACGCGCAGCTCGAGCCGGTAGAGGTGCGGGGTTCCGCCGGCGAGCGCGAGCTCGAGGGTGCCGTGATCGAGGAAGCGCGGACTGATCGGCTTGGGTCGGGCGAACCAGTGCTCGAGTCGCGTGATGGGCTCGAGTCGCGTGATCGGCTCGCGCTCGGGTGGCGCGGGAGGAGCGAGCACGAGCGAAGCCGCGAGCACGAACAGTGGCATGAAGCAGTGAGCAAGCCCGCGATCGGTGCCCGCGACCTTCGGGCATACTAACAGCCCGTGTCTCGACACGGTGAACAGCGCTGAGAACCTTCAGAATGCCAAGCAAGACCTTGTCTCGTGCCATCTACCTGGTTGCCGCCAAGCGTACGCCCTTCGGTGCGTTCAGCGGCTCGCTCGAGTCGCTCTCGGCGATCGACTTGCAAGTCGTCGCCGCCCAAGCGGCGCTCGAAGCTGCCGGCCTCTCGCCCGACGCCGTCGATCACGTGGTGATCGGCAACGTCGCGCAGACCTCCGCCGACGCGATCTACATGGCTCGCCATGTTGGCTTGCGTGCCGGTGTGCCGATCCCCGTGCCTGCGTTGACGGTCAATCGTCTGTGTGGCTCGGGCTTCCAAGCGGTGATCAGCGGCGCCCACGAGATCCTCGCGGGCGACGCCGAGATCGTGCTGACCGGCGGCTGCGAGAGCATGAGCCAAGCCCCGCACATCGCCCGGGGCCTGCGCAAGCCGGCTCGGCTCGGCCAGAACCCGCAGCTCGAAGACTCGCTGTGGAGCTCGCTCACCGACAGCTACGCCGGCTGTGCCATGGGCATCACCGCCGAGAACCTCGCGGTCCAGTACTCGATCAGCCGTGAAGACTGCGACGCCTATGCGCTGCGCAGCCAGCAAGCCTGGGCGGCCGCGCAAGAGGGCGGTCGCTTCGCGGCCGAGCTCGCGCCGGTCACCGTCGAGGGTCGCAAGGGCCCGACCCAGGTCACCCGCGACGAGCACCCGCGCGTCGACACGACCATGGCCACGCTCGCGGCCCTGCGGCCTTCGTTCAAGAAGGATGGCGTGATCACGGCCGGCAACGCCTCGGGCATCTGCGACGGCGCGGGCGCGGTGATCCTCGCCAGCGAAGAGGCGGTCAAAAAGCACGGGCTGACGCCGCTCGCTCGCTTGGTCCAATGGCACACGGCCGGCGTCGATCCGAAGATCATGGGCATCGGTCCGGTCCCGGCGATCCGTGGCGCGCTCGAGCGCGCGGGGCTGGGCTTCGACGGCGTCGATCTGTTCGAGATCAACGAGGCCTTCGCGCCGCAGTACCTCGCCTGCGAGAAGGAGCTCGGGCTCGATCGCAGCAAGACCAACGTCGACGGCGGCGCGATCTCGCTCGGGCATCCGCTCGGGGCCAGCGGCGCCCGGATCACCGCCCACTTGGTCCACGAGCTGCGTCGTCGCGGCGGCAAGTTCGGGGTCGGCTCGGCCTGCATCGGCGGCGGCCAGGGCATCGCGTTGGTGGTGGAGAACCTCTGACATGAGCGAGGCACGAGAGCCGCGCGCGTCCGAGCTGATCTACGACTGGAACGCTCGCAATCGGCGAGGTCCGCTCAGTCCGCTCAAGGATCGCAAGGTCAGCTTCTTCGACGAGACCTTGCGGGACGGGATCCAGTCGCCCTCGGTCCGTGATCCCTCGCTCGAAGAAAAGCAGGAGATCCTGCGGCTCACGGCCTCGCTGGGCGTCGACGCGGTCGACCTCGGGCTGCCCGGCGCGGGCGCCCGGGCGATCGCGGACGTCAGCGCCCTGATCGACTATGCCGAGCGGCACAAGCTCGGCATCGAGTACGCCTGCGCCGCGCGGACCCACGAGAAGGACATCAACGCGGTCGCCGACATCGCCGACAAGACCGGCAAGACCATCTGGGTCTACGCCTTCCTCGGCTCGAGCCCGATCCGGCTCTACACCGAGAACTGGCAGGTCTCGACCTTGCTCGAGCGGACCCGCGAGGCCGCCGAGCTGTGTCGCAAGCGCGGCCTGCCGATGTGCTTCGTCACCGAAGACACGACCCGCTCGACCCCGACCGTGCTCGACCAGCTGTTTCGCTGCGCGGTCGAGTACGGCGTGGGTCGACTCTGCCTGTGCGACACGGTCGGGCACGCCACGCCCGACGGCGTCACCGACCTGGTCAACTTCACGCGGCTGCTGCTCGAGACGATCGGCGCCTCGCATGTCGGGATCGACTGGCACGGGCACAACGACCGCGGCCTGGGCGTGACCAACAACATCATCGCGCTCGAGGCCGGGGCCGACCGGATCCACGGCACGGCGCTCGGGATCGGTGAGCGGGTCGGCAACGCCTCGCTCGATCTGACCTTGATGAACCTCAAGCTGCTCGGCGAGCTCGGCGACCGCGACCTGACCAACCTCGTGCTCTGGTGCGAGACGGTCGCCAAGGCCTGCGAGGTCGACATTCACCGCCAGTACCCGCTGGTCGGCGAGGACGCCTTCCGGACCGCCACCGGTGTCCACGCCGCCGCCGTCATCAAGGCGCTCAACAAGGGCGACCTCGACCTGGCCGATCGAGTCTACAGCGGGGTCCCGGCCAACTGGTTCGGCAAGCACCAGAGCATCGAGATCGGGTTCATGTCGGGCGAGTCGAACGTCCGCTATTGGCTGCAGAGCCGGGGCATCGATCCCAACGAATCGTTGGTCAAGCACGTGTTCGAGCAGGCCAAGACCACCGACCACATCTTGACCGACGCCGAGGTCATGGAGGCGGTCGACGCTTGGCGGGCTTCGGCCTGAGTAGTAGTTCGAAACGACACGGTTCGAAACGACAGAGGCGGGCCCCATCGTGGGGTCCGCCTCTTTGCGTTGGTTCAGGCTCGGTCTGGCGAGTTCGCTACTGGAGGAGCAGGTATTGGATGCTGCCGAGCAGCGCGAAGCCGGTGAGGATCAGCAGGGGGAACGCGTCTTCGAGGCTGACCTTGCGCTCGAGATCCCGCCACGCGACCGTCGGCATCGAGCCCGTTCGGGGCTTGCGAACCACACGAGCCGAGGGTGGGGTTCGGACCAGGTGCAAGCGTGCGGGTGTCGAGCGAGCGTAATCCATGACTTAGATGTGAGCCGGGCAAAGGCGCTTGGCAAATTTTTGGCGAAAACTCAGCGACGTGAGGCCGATGCCGTCCACGTGCGACGCGAGACGCGTCGCCATCACGTGGATTCAACAAAGCACGGGCGAGCTCGCGTGTGTCCGGCAACGAATGCGAGGCCGGTCAAAACGCCACTGTCATGGATGTCATGCCAACCGGCGCGCCAGTGCGTGGCAGCGTGCACGGGTCTGTTCGGGAGTGTCTGCAATCAGCGCCCCGATGACTGCAATCGCTGCCGCGCCGGCTTTCTTCACACTCTCGAAGGCATCGAGTCCGATGCCGCCGATTGCGACCACGGGCACGTCGGCGCGAGCGCAGGCGCGAGCGAGCAGCTCGAGGCCAACCACGGGTTCGGCATCGCGCTTCGTATGCGTGGCGAAGACGGGACCGAAGCCGAGGTAGTCGGGGCCGAGCGCCAGCGCAGCCTCGACTTGGTCGAGCGTATGGGTGCTGATGCCCACGCCGAGACCGGCCTCACGCAGCCGCCGAATGCGGAGCGCAGGCGCGGGTCCCAGCGCCGCGAGGTCGCTCTGGCCCAAGTGAACACCGAGGAGGCGCGAGGGATCCGCGGCGAGGATCGCTTCGGCCGCCGCGATGTCGTCGTTGACCCAGAGCGAGACGCCGTCGGCCTGGCAGAGCGGTGCGATGGCGCGAAGGATCGCGAGCCGATCCTCG
>JAMHUH010001070.1:0-2098 GCA_035904925.1 Nannocystaceae bacterium | reverse complement strand
CTCGGCCGAGGACTCGACCGGGCTCGAGACCTGGTTGCAGCAAGAGAAGTACAACATCCCCGAGGGCGCCGCGCCGATCCTCCAGCCCTATGTCCAGTCGGGCATGAAGTTCTTCGTCGCCAAGGTCGACGTGACCAAGGTGAAATTCGAAGGCGGCCACGCGACCTTGTCGCCGCTGCGCTTTCACTACGACTCGCCCGAATTCTCGCTCCCGGTCCGGCTTGGCCTGATCAACGCCAATGGCCCGCAAGACCTGCTGGTCCACATCTTGGCCAAAAACCAGCGCTACCACATGGCCAATTACCCGAACGTGACCATCCCGACCAACCTCGACGTCAAGGAGATCACCAAGGAGCAATTCGGCAAGTTCTATGTCTCGCTCTTCGACCATGCGCTCGCGCAGGCGCCCAAGGCCGTGGTCACCGAATACTCGTGGGCCGCCGGATCCTGCGACCCTTGCCCCGAGCCGGCGCTGACCCTCGAAGAGCTGGTCACGCTCGGCGCCGACGTGCTGCCCAGCTACGTCGACACGATCGGCAAGTCGGTCCGCGAGCAGACCCCGCTCGACGAGTCGCTGACCTGGTCGGTGCCCAACGAATTCGTGCTGACCCGGCTGCACGCCCGCTACGACAAGGACTCGCTCGGCGAGGACCTCGTCTTCGCCGAGGCGCCCGCGATCGTCGGCGGCCGCGAGTTCATGCAGGACGACGGCAAGCTCGAGCAGGGCGCTCGCTCCGACGAGACCAACAACTTCCAGGCCCGCTACATCATCCGCCACCCCTGGACTGGCAAGGTCGAGTGCAAGGATCCGCAGTACGGGATCTGGGGCGGCCCGCCCGAGGGCGGCGGCAACCAGCCCACGGTCGCGCGCCAGCTCGCCTTCGAAGCCCGCGACGCCTCGCTCGCGACCTTCGTGACCGCCGAGTCCGGCAAGCTGATCGACGTGGTCGTCGCGGAAGCCCCACCGACCCCGACCGAGCCGACCACCCCGACCGAGCCGCCTGCGTCGGGCGACGAGCCCAAGCCCACGCAGAGCAAGGCCGCAGCGAAGAGCGAGTCCAAGCCCGAAGCGGGCAAGGGCTGCGCCTGCGCGGTCGAAGCCGCGCCGCAGGCCGCCGGCTGGTCGCTGCTCGGCTTGTTCGGCCTGACCTCGATTCGCCGCCGGAGGACCCACGCATGACTCGCCAAGCCCGAACCCTGCTCACCACCACCTTCCTCGCGCTCGGACTCGGCGTCGGCCTGCTCGGCGCGCCCGAGCCCGCCGAAGCCTTCTGCGGGTTTTATGTCGCGGGCGCCGACGCGGAGCTGTTCAACAACGCGACCTTGGTCGTGCTCATGCGCGACGGCACCCGCACGGTGCTCTCGATGCAGAACGACTACCAGGGCCCGCCCGAGGACTTCGCCCTGATCATCCCCGTGCCCGTCGTCCTGCAAGAGGGTGACGTCAAGACCTTGCCCAACGAGGTCTTCGCCCGCGTCGACAAGCTCGCGGCCCCGCGCCTGGTCGAGTACTGGGAAGAGGATCCCTGCGCGCCGCAGGTCGTGTACGACATGATGCCCGCGCCGACCAGCGTGCCCAGGCCCGAGTCCGCGCCGGTCGACTCGGCCGCGGCGCTGGGCGTGACGATCGAGGCCCAGTTCGAGGTCGCCGAGTATCAAGTCGTGATCTTGTCGGCCAAGGACTCGACCGGGCTCGAGACCTGGCTCGGGCAAGAGAAGTACAACATCCCCGAGGGCGCCGCGCCGATCCTCGAGCCCTATGTCCAGTCGGGCATGAAGTTCTTCGTCGCCAAGGTCGACGTGACCAAGGTGAAATTCGAGGGCGGCCACGCCACGCTCTCGCCGCTGCGCTTTCACTACGACTCGCCCGAGTTCTCGCTCCCGGTCCGGCTCGGCTTGATCAACGCCAATGGCCCGCAGGACCTGTTGATTCACGTGTTGGCCAAGAACCAGCGCTACAACCTGGCCAATTATCCGAATACGACGATCCCGACCAACCTCGAGGTCAAGGAGATCACCAAGGAGCAATTCGGCAAGTTCTACGTCTCGCTCTTCGACCACGCGCTCGCGCAGACGCCCAAGGCCGTCGTCACCGAAT
>JAMHUH010001069.1:0-3049 GCA_035904925.1 Nannocystaceae bacterium | reverse complement strand
CGGGTTGGATCGATCAAGCGACGCTCGACGCCGCCGGGATCCCGCTGGGCGCCGAGCAGCGGCGCGACCTCCTGCTCGGCCGCAGCTTTCGCTTCGAACTCGGTGAGGTTCGCTTGGCCGGGACCACGCTCGAGGTCCCGATCGAGATCGAGAACACTGGCGCGGGCCACAAGATCCCGGCTGGCTTCTCGCACGAGCGCGAGTTCTGGGTTCACCTGCGGATCACCGACGCGACCGGCCGCTTGGTCTACGAGGTCGGTCGAGTCGATCGCGGCGACGAGGACCTGCGCGACAAGTTGTTCTCGAAGGTCAACGTCGACGATCGGATCCGCAACGGGGCCGGCCAACCACTCGGGATGTTCGGCGCGGACGTGGTCGACGGGCCCGACGTCGCCCAGTGGCAAGCGCTGCCGGGCCAGCCGACTCAGTTCCGTGGCCGCGGGCTGATCAACTTTCAAAATGGGTTCCTGCGCTGCGTCCAGTGCATCGGCGTGATCGATCGCGCGGGTCGCTGCCAGCCGGCCGACAATTTCCAAGCGGCGACTCGGGCCGGGCGCTTCGAAGACGGCGAGTTCGACGACGACACCGGCGAGTGCATCTCCAACCTCGCCGGCCGCGAGGCGCTCTTCGAGACCTACTTCCCGGTCGGCGCGCTCGATGCCAGCCGCGGTGTGTTCAAAGGTCCCGACGCGATCATCGACGAGCGCTCGGCCAAGCCCTACGAGGCCCAGCGCTGGACCTACGCGCTCGGGCTCGGCGGCGGCGTCCGAGGCCCGCTGAAGATCGAGGCCCGGCTGATGTTTCGCGCCTTCCCGCCCTTCTTGATCCGGGCCTTCGCCGAGTACGAGCGGCTGCAGAACGCTCGCGGTCTGCGACCGAGCGGACCGCTGGTGACCACGGCGATGCTCGACAAGCTCGACGCGGTCGAGATCCTGAAGGTCGTGCGCGAGCTGGAGCTGGCTGAGCGATGATGGGCCGAGGATGAGCCCGCCCGCCGCAGCCGCCTGGCCCGAGCCGCTCTTCGCGGCGCCGGTCTTGCGTGGGCTCGACCCCGCGGGCCGGCGGGCGATCGAAGACGCGGGCCGGCTGCGCCCGCTGCCCGCGAGCGAAGCTTGCTACGCCGCGGGCGAGCTGGCCGACAGCTTCTTCGTGGTCGAGCGCGGCGAGATCGAGCTGCGCGCGAGCGGGCGTGGGCTCGACTCGGGCGAGACGCTGATCGTTCGCGTGGTTCGAGCCGGCGAGACCTTCGGCGAAGAGGCGACCCTGCCCAACGCGCGCCGGCTCTACTCCGCCAGCGCCCGGGTCGAGACCCGTGTCGCCGAGATCCCGGTCGCGCTCTTTCGCCGCGCGCTCGGTCGATCGGGCCAAGACGAGCGCGAGGGGCCCGAGCATCGGCTGCTGCGTCGCCGCTTCACCGCCGATCTCCTGCGCGGGGTCGCGTTCGTGCGCACGCTGGCCGAGCCCGACTTCGACCTGCTGCTCGACGCCGCGAGCGAGCACGAGTTCGATCGCGGCGAGCGAGTGTTCTCGCGCGGCGATCCGCCCGACGGCCTGTGGTTGATCGCCCAGGGCCTGGTCCAGCTCCAGCGCGAGACCGACGAGGGCAAGATCCAAGTCAGCGCCTACCTGTCCGACGGCGATCTCTTCGGCGACGCCGAGCTGCTCGACGCTCGCCCGCGCACGCAGAGCGCGGTCGCGATGGGCGGCTGTCGAATGATTCGGATCAGCCCGCTCGGCTTTCGTCAGCTCGCCGATCGCAACCCCGGCTTGCTCGCCAGCCTCCGCCGCGTGACCGAGCAGCGGGCCACGCAGCAGGCCGCGATCGTCGAGCAGGCGCCTCACTCGACCCGCCACGTGTTCGCCGATCTCTATCGGATGCAGATGGCCCGCTCGCTGCTGACCATCGACCAGGACACCTGCGTGCGCTGTGGTCATTGCGCGTGGAGCTGCGAGCAATTGCATGGGGTCGCGCGCCTGGTTCGGCGCGGCGACAAGGTCGTCACTCGGCTGCGCGTGCTCGGGGCGAGCAAGCCCGGCGCGGGTCGAATCCACGACCTGCTCTTGCCCAACTCTTGCCAGCACTGCCAGAACCCGGTCTGCATGATCGACTGCCCGACCGGCGCGATCGGGCGCGACGCAGCCGGCGAGGTGTTCATCCGCGAGGCGCTCTGCACCGGCTGTGGCAACTGTGCCAAGGCCTGCCCGTGGGAGAACATCCGCATGGCCCCGCGCAAGCTCGTCGGCGGCGTCGCGACCAAAGACCAGTTCGCGCCCGCCCTGGTCGCCGCGGCCGATCGCAAGCATCAGGCGCTCGAGCAGATGTTCCCGGCGGTCGCGACCAAGTGCGATCTGTGCCGCGACTACGAGGCGCCGGCCTGCGTGCAGAGCTGCCCGACCGGCTCGCTGATCCGGCTCGAGCCGCAGCGCGACTTCGCCGAGGTCGCGGCCCTGCTCGGGGCCTCGAACGCGAGCCCGACGCGCGCGAGCACGCGTTGGCGAGAGTCGCTCCGCTCGCTCGCGCTCGCGCTCGTGGCCACGCTCGGGTTGGCGATCGCGATCGCGGGCGCGGGCCTGCATCGCGTCGGCGCGCTGCAAGCCGGCTTTGGCTGGGGGCTCGGCGCGGGCTACCTCGCCGCGTTCACCATGCTCGGGCTGGTCGCCCACGTGCTGCCCAAGCGGGTGCTGAGCCTGTGGATGCGTCGGCGCGATCGCAGCGGTCAGGCCGATCGTGCGCGCCTGCTCGACGAGACGCCCGCCGCCAAGCCGCTCGCCCGCTCGCGCGTGCGGCCCTTTTATTTGGCCCACATCGGCCTGGGTCTGATCTTGCCCGGCATGCTGCTCGCACACGCGGGCGGCGGAGCCGGGGCCGATCCGGTCGCGGCGAGCTTGCTGGTGTTGGCCTGGGCGACGCGGCTGATCGGGCTCTTTGGCGCGGCCAGCCACGCTCGGCTTCCGCGTCGCCTCGCCGCGCTCGAGCGGCGCGGGGCCCTGCCCGAGGACCTCGTCCACGAGCGCGAGCACCTGCTCGATCGACTCCAGCGCGAGCTCT
>JAMHUH010001068.1:0-5107 GCA_035904925.1 Nannocystaceae bacterium | reverse complement strand
CAACGAAGCCCGTCTCGGCCATCAGCACCCAGATCGTCTGCATCGACGGCGTCCCGGGGCTCACATGGATGACCAGCTGGCGGCCTTCGAACCGCTGGCGGAGGACCGGGAGTCGTTCGCGGAGGAACTCGAAGATTTGCCGATGGTCCGTGGGGTCGTCGCCGGTCCAGGGCTCGAGTTGGACCTTCACCTCGCGCTGTTGGAGGAGGGCCTGGGTTCGCTCGACGACTTCACGTTCGTGCTCGCCTCTCGGTCCTTCCGACTGGCGGTGGAACAAGACCACATCTCGAATGCGCCGGGCGAACTCCGACTCCTCGTCGAACAGGATCGTCAGGGTGGGGCCTGGGATCGGCTCGCCCTCGGGGGCGCCTGGGTTCCGTTCGTAGGGGTCGTTGTTGATCGCGATCCACGAGATCAGGACAGGTGACGAGCTCATGCCGAACGAGGCTAACACGATGGAGGTGGCCGGTGCTTGGAGCCCTAATCACTGAACGCGTGGTCACTCGTGGATCAAGGATCGAGATCCTTCACCTGGCTGCGATTGAAGAATCGTGGCATATGAGCGCCATCCACGACCAGCGCGATACGGAGTAGGATCGAACAAGGAGGGATGGAGAACCGCGAACGCGACGTCGACGCGTGCGTTGTGGAGAACCGGAGGTGGCAAGCATGGCTTCGGAGCCTGACGGCCAGCCGGCAACTCGGAGTGGGGCTATGCGTAGGCCGCGGCCTCAGATGCTTCATCAGTGAGGAGATCAGTGCAATGTGCCAACATGCAGAGATCGAGACGCAAAAACCGTGCGGCGTTGATGGCTGCCCCATCCGCCGGCCGAAACATTTCGTCGTCAATATCCTCGTCCGACGCAATAAAGGAGAGATCGACCCGCTCCACGATCTCGTCGGCCAACTCGGGACATTTCCTGCGTGTAGTTTCCAGATAACATGCCCAAGGCCGAGTAGAGATCTTGACGGAGACAAAATCCCTCATCAAGTGCTTGCCGTGAGCAATGATCAGCGCCGGCAGGATCTCATGCTCTTGTATCGGCTCTTGCTTTCGTACCTCGGCCTGAAGGGACCGGAGCGCCTCGCTGATCGAGACCCGGAAGAACTCGCGCCGCTCGTTCACGCGATAGGCATCGAGGCGCCTGTGAAGTGAATGCTCGACCGCGTGGGCGTCATCAACCAGCTCGTCGTAGACGACGATGAAGGGGGTTGGTACGCCTGTTGCCCCCGAGAGCCGCTTTGCGCGGGCTTGAACTGGGCCAGAGGTCCAGCCAATCTTGACCAGGCCGGGATATGACGGGTTGAACAGGATATAGACAGATCCTGATGTCATGGCTCGTCGCGTACCCACGCTGCAGCCAGCTACTTTGTTCCCGGAGGGCCGTACGAGCGTCGGGGCTCGCGTGCGTGGCACTTGGGCGCTCGCTCCCCATCAGCCCTCGTGGAAGTGCCCGGGCTCAGGAGTCAGGCATCAACCCGCCGAGCTTGTCGAGATCAAGCGCGGCGAAGCCGGCTCCGTCGCTGACCGCCGAGTGTCGCTCACCGTTCGCCCAGCCAGTGTTCGAAGAGGCGACGGTCGACGCCTATGACGACGATGAGCAAGCCACCGGCTGGTTCACGATGCTCGAGGAACACCTCGAGCTTCCCATCGAGACGAACATGGCTGCCAGCCTCTCCTTGTCGAGTCCGGCGCCCTTCGTCGTCGATTTTTTCCTCGCCATGCGTGGTTCGCCTTGCAGGTCGTCATCGCCACAGGCGACTTTCACAGCCTCGAGCTTCCAGCCTCCGTCGAGGCTCGGCTGCCTAACCAACCACTGGTGCTGGAAGTCGCTCAACATCTCTTTCCCGGCCAATCCTGCTTTCAAATTGCCGACAAAGACTCGAGATGTCGACGACGACCAAGGCGCTGCTGGTCGTGTGGTGCAGGCACGATGAGCATCCGAGCGGCGAGCGTGTGCGCCGAGCCGGCGGGTCTTGAGCAGCGCCGACGAACATGCGACCAACGTCGCAGATGAGCGCGCGAGTCGAGAACATCGAAATCACCCGGGCCGAAGCTCGCCAGGAGCTCGTCTCACGCATGTCGAGCCGGTTCGGCGCCATCCCGGCCGATCTCCTCGCCGACCACCTGCTCGACCGCCTCCCCGATCAGCCCTGGCCGGTGCTGGCCGCGGCCGCCGATGCGCTGATTCGACGCCGGAGCGCGGCCGAGTTCGAGGGGCTCGAGCTCGCCAGCAAGCCGAGCGGTCGCGCGGTGCTGGGCGACTACCACACCCGTCGGCCCCAGCAGGCGCCGCGCCCTTATCGAACGATGCTGCGCTCGGTCGCGCCCTTGCAGGTCAGCTGCGATTGCCCCGACTTCCTGCTCGGTGGTCTCGCGCTGTGCAAGCACGCCCTCACGCTGCTCGACGATCTTCACCAGAGCCCACGTCGCTTGGCGAAGGCACGAGCGACCCCGGCTCTCGAAGTGGATCTGAGCTGGGATCCCTTCGTCGCGCTCGAGGCCGCCGACGCGCTGGCGGGGATTCACTGGACGGGCTCGCGTGCGCCGAGCAAGGCGCTCGCGCCCCTCTTTGGCGCGCCGGATCGCCGCGGTCGCAAGGCGCTCGTGGGACGTTGGCGTCAGGCCAAGAACCGGGCGGAGCTCGTCGCTCGCTTGCGAGACGCGCTTCGACGCCAGACCGTCGAGCCCGCGCTGATCGAGGTCCTGCGCGTCGAGCAAGCGGGGCTCGAGCGCCTCGCCCATGTCGCGCTCGACCGGCGCACGCAGAACGCCGCGATGAAGGGCTTTGGCCTTCGTCTCTATCCCTACCAGCGCGAGGCCCTGACCAAGTTTCTCGCGACCGGCCGATTGTTGCTGGCCGACGACATGGGCCTGGGCAAGACCATCGAAGCGACAGCGATCGCGCATGTGCTCGTCACGACCGCCAAGGTCCAACGGGTGCTGATCATCAGCCCCGCGAGCCTCAAGGGCCAGTGGGTCCGCGAGTGGCGACGCGCGAGCGAGGTCCCGATCGAATTCGTCGAGGGTAGCCCCGAGCAACGCGCGGCGCTCTACGCCCAGACCCGCGTGGGCGCGCTCGTGGCCAACTACGAGCAAGCCTTGCGCGACCTCGAGCTCATGCGGGGCTTCGACGCGGGCCTGGTGATCCTCGACGAGGCCCAGCGCATCAAGAATTGGGCGACGCGCACGGCCCAGACGATCAAGCAGCTCGACGTCCCCTACCGGCTGGTCTTGACCGGCACGCCGCTCGAGAACCGGCTCGACGAGCTCGCCTCGATCATGGACTGGGTCGACCCGCAGATCCTCGCGCCCAAGTGGATGCTGGCCCCGAGTCACAACATCTTGGCCGACGGCGAGCACGAGGTCGTTGGCGTCGGCAACCTCGCCCGTCTGCGTGCGCGGCTGCAACCACGCATGCTTCGGCGGCGACGCGCGGAGATCCTCGGCGACCTGCCCGAGCGCACCGACACGGTGATCCACGTCGAGCTCACCCAGCCGCAGCGCGAGGAGCACGACGCGCTCATTCAACCGATCGCGAAGATCCTCCACGCCGCGCGTCGCCGTCCGCTGACGCAAGCGCAGTTCCTCCGATTGATGTCGCTGCTGACGACTCAGCGCGTGATCGCCAACGGCCTCGCGCAGCTCAACTTCGAGTCGCTGTGGCCGAGCATCCGGACCCAGCCCTACGACGAGTCGCTGCTGCGCTCGCTGGCCATGCCCAAGCTCGCGCATCTGCGAGCGTTGGTCGAGTCGCTGGTCATCGATCAAGGCCGCACGATCGTCGTGTTCAGCCAGTGGCGTCGCATGCTGTCGCTGAGCCATTGGGCGATCGCCGACATCCTGGCCGCGAAGGGCCGACGCGCGGCCTTCTTCACCGGCGCCGAGTCCCAGCGTCGGCGCCGACAAAACGTGATCGAATTCCACGACGACCCCGAGCTCGCCGTGCTCTTGTCGACCGACGCGGGTGGCGTCGGGCTCAACCTCCAACGAGCCGCGAGCGCCTGCATCCACCTCGAGCTGCCCTGGAACCCGGCCGTGTTCGAGCAGCGCGTCGCTCGAATCCATCGCCTCGGCCAAGCCGACCCCGTCGATGTCTACGCGCTGATCACCGAGGGCTCGATCGAAGCCAAGATCGCCGCGCAGCTCGGGCGCAAACAGGCGCTCTTCAACGAGCTCTTCGACGGCGAGTCCGACGAGGTCGTCTTCGACGGCTCGTCGAGCTTCCTCGCCTCCGTCGAGGCGCTCGTGGAGCTGCCCCCGGCTGCGCTCGCATCCGCGGCGCCGAGCGAAGAAGGCGAAGCGAGCGAAGAGAGCCCGGAGGGTGAAGCTGTCGACGCCCAGACCGACGCTCGCATGCGTGCGGCCGACGAGCGTGGCTCGGACAAGGCCGGTCAGCCCACGCTGCCTGGACCCGAGCAACTGCAGGAGTTGCTCTCGGAGCTCGAGATCACGGCGCATGAAGACGGCGGCGTTCGGATCCATGCCTCGCCGCGCGCGGCTCGGACCTTGGGGGTGCTCTTCGCGGGCATGGCCGACTTGCTCGCGCGCGCGGGCGCCAAGGACTCCGACGCCTGACGCAGAGCCGGCTCACTCCCACGGCTCCAGCCGTTGACAGCACGCAAGCGCATTTCCGGAAGGGTTGAGCCGCGATAATCGGAGTTGGCTCTACGCAAGGTCCGCTGGATCCCGGAGATCTCTCACGCCGACCAGGTCGATCGCAATGGGTCAGAGCGCCACTGCACCCATGCGCAACATGATCGACGCCATCCTCATCACTCAGATCGCTACACGGCAACACCCGCTCCGGCCGGAGCACACCGATGCGCTGCGCAAACACTGGCCGCGGATTCATCGGATCGACATCGAACCTCCGCTACGCGACGCCCTCGATGGCTTCGACGAGGACTACCCTTGGGCGGAAGCTGGCCTCGCTCAGCGACAGCAATTCGAGGCCGTGGTCCAAGCAACGCGCGAGTGGCCCGCAGCCGCGATGATTTATTTGGGGTTCGCTCCGATCCCGCTGGTCTTCCACTTGGGTACGTTGCTCGGCCAAACCGCGCGCCCCCACATTTTCCAACACCATCACCAGCACCGCGACTGGTC